>NZ_JBQUYT010000005.1:0-324837 GCF_056314225.1 Sphingomonas sp. DMC6 | reverse complement strand
ATGAATAACCCCTCTTGCGCGATCATCAATAACGATCCGCCACGTTCGAGCGATGCGATTTATGGGTTCACGACCTAAGTTGCGGCACCCTTGCCAGCGAGGGTGGAGCGGCGATGCTCGAATAGCAATCCATGCTCAACCTGTCTAAATTAATGGCTCGGCCCAGTTGCAGCCGCTGTGCGAGCGCAATCCAGCAAGCGCTGGATGTCGGCTCCTGGCAGCTTCTGCCGTTCAACGTATCGCTCGAGAAAGGCAGGAATGTCCCCATTCCTTGCCGGCGCACGAGCTTGAGGAAGCCCATCGCGGGGCGATGGGTCCGCGGTGAATCAAACAAGCGTAGCGCAGGGCAGGACCAGCGCTGCGCTGGATGGATGGCTCCACGCTGGTCCTGCCTAACTCATGGGACGAGTCACAGCAGGCTGGTCAGAGTCCCTCTTCCATGCACAAATGAGTCAAATCGTGTGCCGCCGCTACATCAGGGCGCCGCGTAGATCCCTCGTCGGGTCGGATTTCAGCCGGGCAGTGGCAACTGCGTAGCGGAACACCGCGCTAGCCAGTTGCAGGGTACGGCGGGCGCTCTCGAGCTTGCCTCGCTTCTCGATCTTCCGAATCGCGGCAAGAGCGTCGATAGGCTCGATCTCATGGATCGGCATTTTGCCGATAGAGTTGTCGAGCAGGCTGAGGAGATGTTCGCAGCGCGCGGCTGTGGAGGGCGCCCAGGCTCGGTCGCCGTCGCGACGACGCTTCCGACAATATTCGTTCGCGATGCTAGTGAACGTGTTTTCTGCCAGCGCCCCGGCACGAAGCTTCTCGCGCTGCTTCTCCAGGCCGGGGTCCTTGCCCTCGGCTAATAGATCGCGGGCCTCATCCCGCTTCTTCCGGGCGTCGCGCAGGCTGACCTGGGGGTATGTGCCCAGGCCCAGCTTCTTCTCAACACCGCCCACGCGGTACTTCATCCGCCAGAGCTTGCCCCCTGAGGGTTGGACCAGAACAAACAGGCCCTGCATGTCGCAAAGCTTATAGGCCTTCTCGCGCGGCTTGGCCTTACGAATAGCTATATCTGTCAAAGGCATAGTGGAGCCCTTTCCGAGGCGTGGCCCCCACGTTGGGGGCCACGGGCGTTTTTCGGCCCGCTTTTCTCGCAAAGTGGCCCCCACCTTCGGGAGCTTTCCTGAAATCTTGCGCGATCCAGTGAGCCGGACAACGCCAAAAATACCGCAGATTTCCGCGGTTTACAAAGCTCTGTGGGATGTTGTGAGATCGAGAATTGGAGCGGGTGAAGGGAATCGAACCCTCGTCGTAAGCTTGGGAAGCTTCTGCTCTACCATTGAGCTACACCCGCATCCCGGGTCGGGCGGCGGCGCTGGTGGCCGGGCCGATCGACCATCGACGCCGGGTCACTGGCATAACTGGGGCAGGCTGGTCAATGATTTGCTGTGCCTCGAGGCATCAGCGGTGAAGCGCTGCGTCGCCCCAGGCGATCGGGTCGGGGAAGCGGGGTGAACCCGGCGTGGTGGCGATCAGTTCGACGGCCGCCGCGCCGCGCACATCGGCATCGATCATCACCGGCGCCTCGCCAAACCTTAGCGGCCGGGTGCGTGCGCGCAGCTTGCCGTCGGCATAGACGGCGAAGACCACCGGCTGGCGGCGGTCGCGGGCGCTGTCGTCGACGCCGACCTGTGCCGTGAAGCGGGCGAAGCCGGCGCTGCGGACTTCGATCCGTGAATTGGCGAGCGCGCCCACGCCGCTGTCGAAACGCTGTCCGGCCACCGACAGGGTTTCGCCATAGACGGCACGGTCGGGCTGGGTGCCGCCCCAGCCGCCATAGCGGGGTGGCTCGCCATTGCCGCGGCTGCCGCGCCAGGGGAGCAGCCCGCGATGGATCAGCGGTTCGGCCTGCGGCACCACTACCCCGTCGACGGCGGGGTTCACGCGACCGGGCATTTCGGAGAGATACAGACCGTCGGCGAGCTGGCGGGTGCCGTGGGCAGTGAACATCCGCGCCTCGTGCGGCGCCAGAGAAACGGTGTGCTCGCCGGTGAAGCGCAGCGCCGCGCCGCTCCACAGGTCGGTCAGCGCCACCGCGGCATCGCTGCGGAACTTGAGCTGCTCGGCGGTAAGCGTGGCGTCGATCGGCGCAGCACCGCGATTGAGGATCGCCACTGCTTTGTCGCCGTTCGCCAGCGTCTTCACGAAGATCGAGATGTCGTCCGAATCAAAGGCGAGTACGGCCTGATTGCCCGCCGGATCCTGGTTGAGCGCGATGATCCGTGGATTGCCCCAGATGTCGAGCAGCGCAGGGCCGGCCTTGCGCAGGTCATAGCCGATCATCAGCGGCGCGTTGAGGATCGCCCACAGGCTGAAATGCGCCCGCGCCTCGGTCAGGTGCGCGGCGTCGAACGCGCCGGTGCCGACGAACAGCATGTCCGGGTCGTTCCACGAGCCCGGATGGGCATAGAAGGCGCGGCGGGCGGCACTGTCCATATTGTGGAGCATCCGGCTCCAGCTCGGCGAAATATCCTCGCTGGTGCGCGACATGTTGCCGACCTGCGCGGCCCAGCTCCGCACATCTGCGGCGCCCCAGATGCAAAGCGAGAAGACGAAGTCGTTGTCCGGGTTCCAGCGTTCGAGCGCGGTGCCGACCTGCTGGTAGAGCGCGCGGACCGCCGCCACATCGGTGCGGCCGAGCGAGTCGACATCCACCAACGGCGGGAACGCGCGGTACTGGCCGGCCTGCACGCGCTTGTCGCTGGCGGGCAGCCCGCGAATGCCGCAGCCATCGACCTTGATCAGGTCAAAGCCCCATTCGGCGAAATAAAGGCGGATGTCCTGATCGACATGGCCGTACAGCCCCACTTCGCGCTCCGCCACGCTGCCTTCGGGCTGGCCGGGATAGGCGGAGGTGAACACCTGGCCGCAACTGTTGCGGCCGATGTCGGAATAGATGCCGGCCTTCAGCCCCATGGCGTGCAGCCGGTCGGTCAGCGGGCGGAAGCTTGTCGTGCCGTCGGGCATGGCGGCGGACGGGAAGGCACTAGTGCGGATCACCATCCGCCCGTCGGGCTGGTGCCGTTTCAGCCACCAGCCATCGTCAATGTCGATATAGCGATACCCCTTGGCGGCGAGCCCGCTGTCGACGATCACCTTGGCGGAGGCGAGAATCTTCTCCTCGTCGATGTCGCTGGTGAAGGCGTTCCAGCTGTTCCACCCCATGGGCGGCAGCGCGGCCGCGCCGCGGCTATAGGCGGTCCAGCGGCCCGTGGGGGTCAGCGGATCGGCGGTCTGGGCGGCGGCGGGCTGGGCGAATAGCGCCGCCGCGAACAGGGCAAATGCGTGCTTCATCGGCTGGGCGCAAAGACCAGCGCGTTGCTGAAATAGGGCAGCACATGGTTCTGGAAACGGTCGGCCACGGCGCTGGTATGATCCCCCGGATAGATGGTGAAGCTGTTGGCGATGCCATAGCGGTCGAGCAGTTCGTGCAACTTCTGCGCATCTAAGCGCAAGCCGTCCTTGTCGCCTACGTCGATCGCGATCGCGCGATAGCGGCGAAGATCGCCGATATATTGGTCGACAAAGGTGAGCGGCGCATTGGCCGCCCATTTTGCCAGCACGTCCGGCTGCGGCTTGCCGTCCTTCACCGGCAGGTCGAGATAGAGCGGCGGTGCCTTGGGGTTGGGCGACCAGGCCGCTGCGGTCGCCAGCGTGCCGCGCAGCATCCAGGGAAGCGCCATCGCCGCCTCGTGAGTCTTCACCGCTTCAAGCTGGGCCATCGCCTCGGCGGTCATCATGCCGGTGTCGCGCGGCGACAGGCAGCACGGGCTCATCATATAGACAGCGCCGAACACATCGGCGTGCTTCATGCCGATCCGCGTGGCGCCGTATCCGCCCATCGAATGACCGACCAGGCCGCGGCTCACGCGTGTCGCCAAGGTGCGGTAATGACGGTCGATATAGGCGACCAGATCATGGGCGATGAAGCGCTCGAAATCGCCCGTCGTCACCGAGCTGGAATACATCGACCCGTTGTGCAGCGTCTTGCTGTCGGGCAGCACCAGGATCATCGGCTTTGCGCCCAGCGCAAAACCGCCCTCGACCACCTGCGGCACATGGATTTCCTTGCTCCATTGCTCGGCGCCGATCGAATAGCCGTGGAGCGCATAGATGACCGGATAGCGCTTGCGCGGGTTGGCCGCATAATCGGGCGGCAGTACGACGATCACGTCGCGATCGGCGCTTTCGCCTTCGAGATTGCCTTCGATCGCCGGGGAATGGACCTTGATCCGCTCGATCGTGACCGGGCGCGCGCCTGCTACCGGCGGGGGTGCCGGCGTCTGCACCTGCGCGGCGGCGCCCGTGCCGGCCAGCGCGACGCCGCATAGCGCGATGGCAATGGTGATGTCGCGGAACAAGCCCATGGCGTCTCTCCCGGATGTTGCTGTCTGACGGCGCATTTTTTCGGCGCCTGTTGTTTATACGGTAGCGCTAACATCTCCATTCGACTAGAACAAGTCAGACTAAATACGATCGGAAGGTGAGGGGCGGGGCACCGGGATCGATCCTCTCGGGTCGAGGTGTAGCGGCTTTCCCCCGCTGATCCGAAAGAAAAACGAGTGCTTGTGCATGGCCCTGCCGGTCCGGCGCAACACGCAGAAAATCTTGAGGAGAGGAAGGATGAAGACGATCAGACACCCTCTGCGCGCCGCGTTGCTGGCTGCCGCGTTCATGCCGTTGCAGGCATTGGCGCAGACCGCCGCCGATCCGCAGGCAGAAGCTGATGCCCGCGCCACTGCGATCGTCCGGCAGCTGACGCTGGACGAAAAGATCGCCCAGCTCCGCAATGTCGCCCCCGAAATCCCGCGGCTGAACATCCCGCGCTACAACTGGTGGACGGAATCGCTGCACGGCGCGCTCGGCACGCTCCCGACCACCAATTTCCCGGAGCCGATCGGGCTTGCCGCCAGCTTCGACACGCCGCTGGTCCATGCCGTAGCGGGCGCGATCAGCAGCGAGGTGCAGGGCCTCCACGCGCTGGCCCGCGAGACCGGGCGGATGGGGCGGATCGGCACCGGGCTCGATACCTGGTCGCCCAATATCAACATCTTCCGCGATCCGCGCTGGGGGCGGGGGCAGGAGACCTATGGCGAGGATCCGTTCCTCACCGCGCGCATCGGCGTCGCGTTCGTGCAGGGGATGCAGGGGGCGAACCCGGACCTGCCGAACGTGATCGCCACGCCCAAGCATTTCGCGGTGCATAGCGGCCCGGAATCGACCCGCCACGCCGCCAATGTCTTCATCTCGCATCACGATCTGGAGGACACCTATCTGCCAGCATTCCGGGCCGCGATCGTCGAGGGCAAGGCGGGATCGGTGATGTGCGCCTATAATCGCATCGACGGCCAGCCCGCCTGCGCCAGCGACGAATTGCTGAAGGACCATCTGCGCGGTGCCTGGGGGTTCAAGGGCTATGTCGTGTCCGACTGCGATGCGGTGAAGGACATCAGCGACAACCACCATTATGCCCCCGATGGCGCCGCCGCAGTTGCCGCCGCGATGCGCGCTGGGGTGGACAATGAATGCCATACCCAGACGCTCAGCGACACGGCGGGCCTGGGCGATCGCTACCATGAAGCGGTCGCGCGCGGGCTGCTGACCGAAGCGGACATCGACCGCGCGCTGGTGCGCCTGTTTTCGGCGCGGTTGCGCAACGGCGATCTGCCCGGCATCCGCACCGCTGCCGGCAAGCGCAGCGACATCGGCGCGCCGGCGCACCGCGCGCTGGCACTGGAGGCGGCGGAAAAGAGCCTGGTGCTGCTGAAGAATGACGGGCTGCTGCCGCTGAAGCCGGGCAGCCGCATCGCAGTGATCGGGCCGCTGGGCGATGCCACCCGTGTGCTGCGCGGCAATTATTCCTCCGGCCTGTCCGGCGAACCGATCTCGGTGGTGGAAGGGCTGCGCCGGGCATTCCCCAAGGCGCAGGTACGCTATGTGCCGTTCAGCCCCTCCTATACCGATGGCGATCGCGTGCCGCCGAGCGTGCTGCGGACGCCCGACGGCAAGCCGGGGCTGCTCGCGCGCTACTATAACCCCGTCACGCCGCCCCCGGCGGAATTCGCGCCCGGCACCTTCCGCGAGGCGACCGCGGCGATGCCGTTTGCGGACGCCCCGGTGGTGACGCGCGTCGAGGCCGATGTGGCGGCGCGCAGCCTCGATCTGGCAGCGGTGTCGGAGCATCACCGCACCGTCTGGACCGGCTTTCTGGTGCCGCCCGAGACCGGCACCTACAGGCTTGGCCTGACCGGCTTCGGCGGCGAGATGATGTTCGAAGGCAAGCCGTTTGTCGATCTGCACAAGGCCAGCTGGGGCAGCCTGCCGACGATGCGGGAGGTGCGGCTGGAAAAGGGCAAGCGCTATCCGGTCGAAATACGCGCCGACCAGCATGTGCTGTCGGGGATCGACATGGTGTGGAAGCGGATCGCGGCGGATCCGGTTGCCGAGATGAAGGCAGCGGCGGCCGGGGCCGATGTGCTGGTGGCGGTCGTGGGCATCACGTCCGATCTGGAGGCGGAGGAATCGCCGGTGGCGATCCCCGGCTTCAAGGGCGGTGACAAGACCACGCTCGACCTGCTGCCCGATCAGCAGGCGCTGCTGGAGGCGGCGCGCGCCACCGGCAAGCCGCTGGTCGTGGTGGCGATGAACGGCAGCCCGATCAACCTGAGCTGGGCGAAGGACAACGCCGCCGCGATCCTGGAGGCCTGGTATCCGGGCGAGGTCGGCGGGTTGGCGATTGCACAGGTGCTGTCGGGCAAGACCAACCCGTCGGGCCGGCTGCCGCTCACTTTCTATCGCAGCGTCGATGATCTGCCGCCGTTTGGTGACTATGCGATGCGCGGGCGGACCTATCGCTATTTCACCGGCACGCCGGTGTATCCGTTCGGCTATGGGCTCAGCTATACCAGCTTTGCCTATGCAAACCCCGTGGTCACGCCGGCGGCAGGGGGCGCCGGGGCGGGGATCAGCGTGACGGCCGAGGTGCGCAACACCGGCGCGCGGGCGGGCGATGAAGTCGCACAATTCTATCTGGAATTTCCCAAGGATCCGGGTGCCCCGCGGATCGCGCTGCGCGGCTTTCAGCGCGTGTCGCTTAAGCCGGGCGAGGTGCGGCAGCTGCGCTTCGCCTTGTCGCCGCGTGACCTGAGCAGCGTCTCGGTCGAAGGGCAGCACCGGGTATTGGCGGGCGACTATCGCCTGACCGTGGGCGGCGGCCAGCCCGGCACCGGCGCGCCGGGTACGTCCGCCACCTTCCATGTCGACCAGACGGTGCCGTTGCCCGACTGAGGCTTTCCCTCCGTCCCGGCGCTGGCTATGCGCGGTCCAAAGGATGCGGTGCGGGCGCCGCCGGGACGGGAGGGTGTGTTGGAACAGTTCGATGTGGTGATCGTCGGTAGCGGTCATGGTGGGGCGCAATGCGCGATCGCGCTGCGACAGGCCGGCTATGCCGACAGCCTGGCGATCGTTACCGAGGAACCCGAAATCCCCTATGAGCGGCCGCCGCTCTCCAAGGACTATCTGGCCGGCGAGAAGACGTTCGAACGCATCCTCATTCGCCCGGCGAGCTTCTGGGAAGAGCGCAACGTGCCGATCCTGCGTGGCCGGCGCATTGCCGCGGTCGATCCGGTGGCGAAGACGCTGACCGACACGGCCGGCGGCCAGATCGGCTATGGCACGCTGGTGTGGGCGGCGGGCGGCAGCGCGCGGCGGCTGTCTTGCAACGGGCATGACCTGGGCGGCGTCCACGCGATCCGCACCCGCGCCGATGTCGACCAGCTGCTCGCAGAACTGCCGGCGGCGCAGCATGTCGTGGTGATCGGCGGCGGCTATATCGGGCTGGAAGCGGCCGCTGCGCTGACCAAGCAGGGCAAGCATGTCGTCGTGCTGGAGGCGATGGAGCGGGTGCTGGCGCGCGTTGCCGGCCCTGCGCTTTCCGCCTTTTACGAGGCCGAGCACCGCGCGCACGGCGTCGACCTGCGCACCGGCGCGATGGTCGATTGCCTGCTGGGCGAGGGCGGGCGCGTGTCTGCCGTCCGGCTGGCGAGCGGCGAGACTCTGGCGGCCGATCTGGTGATCGCGGGCATCGGCATCGTCCCCGAAGTCGCGCCGCTGCTGGCGGCAGGTGCGGCGGGCGGCAATGGCGTGCATGTCGATGCCCAGTGCCGCACCAGCCTTCCCGACATCTTCGCGATCGGCGACTGCGCACTGCACGCCAATGGCTATGCCGACGGCGCCGAAATCCGGCTGGAATCGGTGCAGAATGCCAACGACCAGGCCAATGTCGTCGCCAAGCTGCTGACGGGGCAGGATGCGGCGTATGATGCGGTGCCCTGGTTCTGGTCGAACCAGTATGACCTGAAGCTTCAGACCATCGGCCTCAGCATGGGCCATGATGCCACGGTGGTGCGCGGCGATCCGGCGAGCCGGTCCTTCTCGGTGATCTATCTGAAGGCGGGGCATGTCATCGCGCTCGACTGCGTCAATGCGACGCGCGATTATGTGCAGGGGCGGCGGCTGGTGGTGGAGCGGATCGCCGCCGACCCGGCGAAGCTCGCCGATCCGGCGACGGTGCTCAAGGAATTGTGAGATACCCTTCCCGGCAAATCGGGAGGGCGCGAAAAACAGACACGGGAGGATGAGGATGTCGGACGCATCGGTGCTGCTCGAACGCGAAGGCGATATCGCGGTGGTACGCCTCAACCGGCCCGAACGACTGAACGCCGTCACCGGCGAGATGCTCGATCTGATCGCCGCCACCCTGCGCCGCGCGGTGGAGAACGGGGCGCGGGCGGTGCTGATCACAGGGGAGGGCCGTGCCTTCTGCGCCGGTGCGGACATGGCCGCTGGCACTGCCGACGTCGGCCAGCAAGATTTGGGGGAGTCCCTCCGCGCCCACTATAATCCGCTGATCGAAACCATCGCCGCGCTGCCGATCCCGGTGGTGAGCGCGGTCAACGGCGCGGCGGCGGGGGCGGGGGCGTCGATCGCGCTGGCTGCCGACATCGTCGTGATGGCGCGATCGGCCTATCTGCTGCTCGCCTTCGCCAATATCGGGCTGGTGCCCGATGCCGGCGCGACCTGGCTGATCGGCAAGGCGGCGGGCCGCGCGAAGCTGCTCGAGATGGCGCTGCTCGGCGAGAAGCTGCCGGCCGACGAAGCGCTCGCCTGCGGGCTGGTGACGCGCGTGGTGGACGATGCCGCGCTGATGGAAACGGCGCGCGGACTGGCCGCGAAGCTGGCGGCGATGCCCACCGTGTCGCTGGGCCTGATCCGCAAGCAGGTGGCCGCCGCACTGTCAGGCTCGCTGACCGAAACGCTGGAAATCGAGGCCGATCACCAGCGGCTCGCCTCGTACACAGAGGATTTCCGCGAGGGCGTCGCGGCCTTCCTCGCCAAGCGTCCCGCACAGTTCAAGGGGCGGTAAGGGCGCCAAATTGCAGCTGGTGCGTTACGGGGCGATGCAGACCCTGTGGTTCATCACCAACCCGAATTCGGGCACCACGTCCGACGCGAAATGCGAAGCGCTGGAGGCCGTGTTCGCGGAGCGCGGGCTGTCGCTGGCGGGCCGGACACGCTTCCCCGCCGATCCGCTGCCGGATGGCGCTGCGCTGGATGCCGCCGGTGTCGATACGGTGGTCTTGTTCGCCGGTGACGGCACGATCAACGCCGCGCTGTGCGCGCTGGCTGATTGGGAAGGGGCGTTCCTGATCCTGCCCGGCGGCACGATGAACCTGCTGGCCAAGGCGCTGCACGCCGAAACGGACCCCCATGCGATTATCCACGCCGCGCATGGCTGCGACCGGCGGGTGGCCTTGCCCTATATCGTCGCGGGCGAGCTCCGTGCATTTGTAGGTCTGATACTGGGGCCGGCGGCGGCCTGGTTCCGTGCGCGCGAGGCTGTGCGCAAGGGGCGGATCGGCCGGCTGTTCGCCGCGATACGCGGTGCCTGGCGCAAGACCTTCCACCGCCGCGGCGTCCGGATCGCGGGCGCCCCGCAGCTCGGCGATCATTATCAGGCGGTGTTCGTTACGCCGACGCTGGCGGGGCTGGAAGTTGCTGCAGTGGACGCGCGCGACTGGGGATCGATCGTCCAGCTCGGCTGGGAATGGGTGACCGGCGACTGGATTGCCGCGCGGGCCGTGACCGAAGGCCGGACCGACCGGCTGGCACTGCGCGAGCGGGCGCCGGTACTCGCGCTGTTCGATGGCGAGCCGGCGATGCTCGATCCCGGCACTGCTATCCGCGCCGGCCGCAGCCTGGAGACCTTTATCGCCACGCGGGCGGAGGTACCGGCGACATGACGCGGCTGTTCCACGTCAGCGACGTCCATTTCGGCTGCGAGGACCGCGCCGCGATCGACTGGTTCGATCATCTGGTACAGGTGGAGCGGCCCGATGCCGTGATCATGACCGGCGACCTGACGATGCGCGCACGTGCCGCCGAATTCGCGGCTGCGGCGGCGTGGCTGGAGGGGCTGGGCGTGCCGGTGACGGTGGAAGTCGGCAATCACGACCTGCCCTATTTCAACCCGCTCGCCCGCTTCGCCACACCATACCGACGCTATCGCGCGCTGGAGCGGATGATCGAGCGCCCGCTGGATGTGCGGGGTGTGGCGGTGGTGCCGCTCAAGACGACGGCGCGGTTCCAGTGGCGTTTCAACTGGTCGAAGGGCCATGTGAGCCTGCACGCGCTGCAGCAGTCGCTGGCGCTGGCCGAGGCGGTGCCGCAGGGCGACCTGATCTTCGTGGCGGCGCATCACCCGCTGACGGAAGCCGGCACGCGCGCAACCTCCCATACGCGCCACGGCGCGCGCGCGCTGGCGGCACTGGCGGCGGCTGGCGCGCACGCGGTGCTGACCGGCCATGTCCATGATCCGTTCGACCGCTTGCAAAGCGTGGGCGACCGGACGATCCGGCTGGTCGGCGCCGGCACCCTGTCCCGTCGCACGCGCGACCGCCCGCCTTCGTTCAACGAGATTCTGGTCGAGGGCAGCGACTTCACCACCCGCGCCCGTTTCCAGGGCGAGGCGAGCGTGGCTCTGTGACCCTGCTCCCCCGGCAGTTTACGCCCGGAAAAGCGACAGCGGCCCGCGTCCCGCCGTCGACCAGGTCGTCCAGTTCGGGAACACATAGGGCATGTCGGCATCGGCAACGCCGTGCCAGCGGGCAATCGCGCCCAGATATTCTTCCTGCGCGGTGCTCGGCACGAACCGGCCCTGCTGGGTGATGTCGTCCGCGCCGCCCAGCGTCGGGTCCGGATAGGTGCCGAACACGCCGCCGGGCGTGACATCGCCGCCCATCACCAGATGGTTGTTGCCCCAGGCATGGTCCGTACCGCTCTGCGCATTGCCCAGATAGGTGCGGCCGAAATCGCTCATCGTGAAGGCGGTGACATTCTGTGCCAGACCCAGCGCCTTCATCGCATTGTAGAAACCGGCCATCGCCATCGCGAGTTCGCCCAGCAGCCCGGCGTGCGTGCCGGCCGCAGTGTTCCCCGCCTGCACCTGTCCCGAGTGATTGTCGAACCCGCCCTGGCTTACCAGGAAGGTCTGGCGGTTATGGCCCAGCGTACCGCTTGCCTGGATCATCTGGGCAACGCGGATCAGCTGCTTCGACAGATCGCTGGTCAGTGCCGCACCGGTGGCGGGGTTCACGAAATAGCTGGCGACGGTGCTGCTGCCGGACAGGATCGTGTTGGCCGTGACAGCCTGGGCATAGCCATTGGTGATGTCGCGGGCGACGCCGCTGGTCACTGCATCAAAACCGCTGCCGTCTGCCACGGCGGTGATGGCGTCGTTCTTCGGGCTGCTCCCCGCCGTATAGCCGGAGCGCACGATCGTGCCGGTCGAAGGCAGCACCAGGCCGCTGCCCTGGCGGCCGATGATCGCCAGCGCCGATCCGGAAATCGACATCAGCGGCGGCAGGCTGCCTCCGGTCATCCGGTCGGCCATGCGGCCCATGAAGCCGTCGGTATTGGCTTCGCGGGCGCGCAGCCCCTGCCAGTGCGCCTGTTCGTCGGCATGGCTCATCAGGTTGCTGGGCCGCAGATCGGTGCGCGACTGGTAGGTCGCCTTGGTCAGCGGCGCGAACAGGGTGCCGGTGTTGAGCACCAGCGACAGCGAGCCTTCGTCCCACACAGGCCGCAGCGCCGACATCGCCGGATGCAGCGCATAGCTGGCGTTGGTCAGCGGCGTCAGCGCCGAGCGGGCGATACCGACCGGACCGCGCGAAGCGAGATAGGCGGAATGCCGGGCATCGGTGGGGATCACCATGTTCCAGCCGTCATTGCCGCCATAGAGGAAAATGCCGACCATCGCCCGGAAGCTGCTGGCAGGCGCGGCAATGGCGGCGGTGCGGCCCAGCTGGCCCATGGCCGCAAGCGCGCCGGTGCCGGCAGTGAGGCGAACGAAGTCGCGACGGGAAAGCGTCATGATGGGGGCTCCCTTAGCGGTCGACCAGGAACAGCGGACTGGTGGCGGCGATGTAGAGCAGCATCTGTGCCCGCTTGCGCGCCTGCGTCGCGGCGTCGGTGTTGGTAATGGCGTTGGCGGCGGCCTTCAGCTTGTCGCGCTGGGCCTGGGTCATCGTCTGGCCGAACATCAGCAGATCGATGCGTGTGATCATCGAGTCCGTGTCGGTGCCGAACGCTTCCCAGTCGGCCCAGGCCGCCTTGCTGCCCGAATTGACCGGCAGGGCGGAGTTCGACACCCATTCGCTGGTCGCCGCGCTGTCGGCGTTGATCGTCCAGTCATAGACGAGATTGTGCAGCTTGATGACGCTGGCCGTGTTGAACAGCTTCGATACCGGGCTGTAGAGCGTGGTGCTGCCCGGCAGCGGATAATCGATCGGATAGAAGTTGAACACCGACGGCGCCCGCATCACCGGCTGGCCCAGGCTGGCGTCGCGGTTGGTGAACATGAAGCCGTCGGTCACCATGCCCATCGCGCGGACCAGGCTGGTCATCACCAGGATCGGCTCCTTCAGCTTGCCGATGGTGGTGGCGGAGGCGTTGCGCGCCTCGCTGTCGGTAAGGATCGCGCGGACCACTGCCTTCAGATCGCCGCGCACGCCATTGCCGTTATCGGCAAACACGGCCGAGACCCGGCCGATATAGGCGGAGCTGGGATTGGGCGTCACCAGATGCGCGATCAGGTGGCGGGCGACGAAAGGCGCCGTCGAGGCATTGCCGAAAGCGGCGTCGACGACCGCATTGACGCTGGCGTCCTGGCTGGCGCCGGCCGGCACCACCGCGCCCAGAAAGCGCTTTTCGGCGCTGTCATAACGGCTGGGCACGGTGATCATCGGCTGCGAATAGTCGCGCGCGGCATTGTCGGTGATCGGCGCACCGCCCAGCCGGGCATAGGTCCAGCCGGTCAGCGCGCGCGCGACGCCGCGAATGTCGTCCGGCCCGTAATTGGGAAGGGTCGCGCCGTTCGCATCCTTTTTCGGGGTGCCGTCCATCGCGAGCTGGTCCGGGCCCATCGAGAAGAGCTGCAGCAATTCGCGCGCATAATTTTCCGACGGGGCCGTCTTGTTGCTGTCGGCCATGTCGAGATAGTCGCCCATATAGCCGCTGAGCGTCACTGCCTTCAGAATGTCGCGGAAATTGCCGAAGGCGTTGTCCAGAAAGATCTGGTTGAACGCGGCCATGCCTGCAGCCGAGGTCACTTCCAGTTCCGAGGCGACGATCATCTGCTGCAGGGCAAAGGCCACGCGCTGGCGCAGCTGATCCTGCCCGTTCACGGCATCGGCATAGAAGCGCATCGCCACCGGCACGCGGGTGAAGTGCAGCCGGCTGCAATTGATGTCAGTGGCCGCACAGAAGTCGCGCCGCACTTCGGTGGCGGCAATATCGGAATAGGTGCTGCCCGTCGCGGCGAACTGTTCGTCCAGCCAGGCGGATACGCCGACCTGCTTGATATGGTCGACCAGCGTCTGGGTGGGGCCGAAGCTCGCCTGTTTTGCCAGCCGCACCGAATCTACCAGCGCGTTCTGGGTGGCAGTGGGGGTAGGCGTGGGCAGGCTCTGCACCACACCGGTGCTGCCTCCGCTGCCGGAGCCGCCGCCACCGCAACCCGAAAGGGCAAACGCCATCATTGCTGCCGTGCAAAGGGCAGCTTGCCTTATCCCGATGATCACAATGTTTTCCCGCCCGTCAATGCTCAAGCATTTGTGGAGAAATGGTAGGAAAGGACTGGTTAAGAGCGGGTTTCGTCGAAACACTTATAGGACTTTAACCCACCGTATATTTGTCTCGCCTCTGTAACATTCATCCCGCGATGAGTGGCTACCACATTAAGTCCTATAAACATAGATTATGATGGGTGATGGAGTAGCAATCCGGGTATGCGGATGGAAATGGGAGATTTTTCGCGTCGCCGCTGGCGGCGGCGGTTAATGATAAAAGTTCATTAACAACAAGATGGCGCGAGCGGGTCGATGCAAAGGTCGTTGCGGGAGGCGGGCGCGCTCGGCCGGTTGCCGGAATCTTTCGGAAATTTTTTCGCGCGAAGACTGTTTTCCGAGCACTCGGACGAGGTCTGATGCCGGTTGCCAGGTCGCGGGAGCCGACGCAGGCGCGATTCGCACTCCGTGCGCGTGGAGGGGTGAGTAGATACGAAAAAGGGCGCCCGTCGCCGGACCGCCCCTTGTTTCTGGCCGTAGCCGAGACGCTTGGCGCTTCGAGAACCGGAAGCTGCAGCGGGCCTTCGCCTTGCCGAACTTCTTGCGCTCGACGGCGAGGCTGTCGCGGGTCAGGACGCGGGCCTTCTTCACCGGGGCGCGCAGCACCGGCTCCTACTTGGTCAGCGCCCGCCCATAACTGGCCATGACGCGATCATGCCTTTAGCGGTCTGGGTTAACGAGTATCAGAGAAAATAGTACGGAACAGAATAACACGGCCACGAACAGGCCAAATATCATCTGCTGACGAACGGCGCGCTGATGAACATCAACGGCCTTGTATGACGAGATGAGTGCCACCAATACGATAACAGCGTCGGGTAAAGCGAAAATCATAAGCTCTCCGCGAGAGGCGGGGCGGTCGACAATCGGTGTAAAAAACAGTAGGGTGTTAGCGAGTACAGAAACGAAAAACGCATTGCGGGGCCATCTTTCGCCGGGATAATCCTTTGCCAGCTTGAAGATGAATGCGAGGCACGCGACAGCGCACGCAATGCGGTATGTCGTTGCGAAGGGTATCCCGACGTCGTTCTCCAGCGCGATGCCGATCAGGACGGCCCCTAGAACCCCGCCGAGCGCCAAACTCACACGACTAAAGTAAGTGCGCAACGTCAGGCCCTCCACAGTCGCATCCGTACGGAGGACAGATGCCGCCTGCAAGGAAAGACCGCTAACCACCATTTTCCGCCACGGCGGCTTCCGCCCACTTGCGGACGTTCGTTAGGTGTCTCATTCTCCCGCGATGTGGACGCTAATCGCATTGGCCTCATTTTGGGGAGGGCACCCTGAGCGGGTCGTTCTCCTTTCTTCCGATGCGCTCAAGGTTGCACGAGACGCAGCTATAGAGTTGAATCACAGGCCCCTTCCGAAGCAATCGTATTTCGACATCCCGGAAGGCTCAACTAGGCTAATGCCCGGATACTTCATCGTCCACTATTACGTGGGTGTGAAGGTCCAGGCGGCGATCTGGATCAACTTGAGCACAGGCCAGGTCATTGAACCTGATAGATGTCTCTATTTTCATGGCCGAAAGATCGCCGCTTTCAGCACCTCGATCAGGAAAGTGACGGGAGCGCTGCCAATGCGCCCTGATCAGTTGGCCATTGAGGTAGGGTGCGACACTCTTAGACCCGCTTGAGATCGGTTCGCCCCCCGGTGTGTCGAAAGAATGTCCGCTTCCACAAGCTCCTGCCCTTCGCGCCGATAAACCTTCGTGGAGTCGGCGGCTTGCGAGCTACCTAATGTTCCCTATATGTTTTGGCGCTGCCAGCCTTGGCGGCCGCTCTTTGATTCTGTTCAATATGCACGCGCGCCCGACGAGGGGCGGGCTGTGCGGCTACGCCCGGTGTTCTTGCGGACAACGCGCACCGCATCGTCGTGCGCCTAAACTTCCTAAACTTCGCCCCGCTGCAAGGGTGCGATCCCTGCCGAAACGCGCGTGGGCCTAAACTTCCTAAACTTTACCCGCTGCACGGGTGCGGTCGCTGCGGAAACGCCCGTATGCCTAAACTTCCTAAACTTCGGCCATGGGCCGCCACCGCGGCGCGGGCGTTTTTCACCGCTTTGGGCCGCTCGCGACCGCCGGCAGTTTCGGCACGATCCGGTTGCGCATGCAGGCCATGCGGCGGCTGAACGAAAAGGGCGGCCCGTTGCCGGACCGCCCCTTGTTTCTGGCCGTAGCCTCTACGCTTAGCGCTTCGAGAACTGGAAGCTGCGGCGGGCCTTCGCCTTGCCGTACTTCTTACGCTCGACGGCGCGGCTGTCGCGGGTCAGGAAGCCGGCCTTCTTCACCGGGGCGCGCAGCACCGGCTCATACTTGGTCAGCGCCTGGGCGATGCCGTGCTTCACGGCACCGGCCTGGCCCGAAAGGCCACCGCCCTTGACGGTGCAGATCACGTCATACTGGCCTTCACGCTCGGCGACGCCGAACGGCTGGTTGATGACGAGGCGCAGCGTCGGACGCGCGAAATAGGTCTCCTGGTCACGGCCGTTGATCGTGATCTTGCCGGTGCCCGGCTTCAGCCATACGCGGGCCACGGCGTCCTTACGACGGCCGGTGGCATAGGCGCGGCCGAACTTGTCCAGCTCCTGTGCACGCAGCGGCGTGGTCGGGGCGGCGGGTTCGGCGATCTCGCCGGCGATATAGGCCTCGGCGGCATTGGCGGCCGGAGCAGCCGGAGCGGCGGCGGGCTGCTGGCCCAGCGCGGCGCCCAGGTCGGAAAGCGACTGGCGGTTGTCGGACATTATGCACCCACCTTGTTCTTGCGGCTCATGCCGGCGATGTCGAGAACCTCGGGGTTCTGGGCTTCATGCGGATGCGCCGAACCCGAATAGATGCGCAGGTTGCGCATCTGCTGGCGGCCGAGCGGGCCACGCGGAATCATGCGCTCCACGGCCTTCTCCAGAACGCGCTCCGGGAAGCGGCCTTCGAGAACCTTGGCAGCGGTGATGCCCTTGATGCCGCCCGCATAGCCGGTGTGCTTGTAGTACACCTTCTGGCCCAGCTTCTTGCCGGTGAAACGGATCTTGTCCGCGTTGATGACGATGACATTGTCACCGCAATCGACATGCGGGGTGAAGCTGGTCTTGTGCTTGCCGCGCAGCACATTGGCGATCACCACCGCAGCACGACCGACGACGAGCCCTTCGGCGTCGACGATGTGCCACTTCTTCTCCACCTCGGCCGGCTTGACCGACTTGGTGGTCTTCATCAGCGCCTTCATGGCCTGTGACCTTTCGCGTAGAAAATGCAACGCGCCACCGTTTCCGGCAGCGCGATCGCAGTTCCTCTGACGATTCCCGGCGCAGAAGTCAAGAAAATGCGTGGGTTTGCTGACGGGTATTATAATACCATGTGATTCAGCGGGTCTCCGCAGCGATCCAGCCGGCCACGGCCGCACCGGCTTCGACCGGCCATTGCTCGATCACCGGCAGGTCATAGCTGTGCAGCGCCGCGATCCGTTCGCGAAGCGGCCGGGCGAGGGCGGGACGGGTCTTGAACAGGACGGGGACTTCCTCGCCCCGCTCGATGCCGCGCTGCCAGCGATAGATCGACGTGCAGGGCGAAAGGAGGTTGGCACAGGCGGCGAGCTGCTCCGCCAGTACCGTTTCCGCGATGCGCTCGGCCTCGGCCCGGTCGGCGAAGGTGACGTAGAGGAGGGCGGTGTCGCTCACCGCCGCTGCCGCCCGATCGTGTGTGCACCCCACACAGTCGCGCAGACCAGAAGCGCGCCGGTAAGCTGGTGCGATGCCGCCAGCGCGATGTTCACACCGCTCATCACCGTGGCGATGCCGAGCAGGATCTGGATGCCGAACGCAGTGTGGATCGCGATCGACGCCGGCCGTGCCTTGGCGCGTTTCGCCGCGCGCGCCAGCACGATCAGCCCCGCGACCGCCACCCACGCCCACCAGCGATGGATGAAATGGACGATGGCGGGATCATAGAGCGCGGCATGGAGCGGCGTTTCCCCCAGCACGGTCGTGCCGGGGAAGAAGCTGCCGTTCATCAGCGGCCACTGGTTGGTGACGAGCCCGGCATCGAGCCCGGCGACCAGCGCGCCATAGAAAAGCTGGACGGCAAGCAGCAGCAGGACGGCAGCGCCGAGCAAGGTCAGCCGCGCCGGTCGAGCGGCGCGGTTTTGCGCCAGCGCGCGCAGGTCGAGCATCGTCCAGATGATGCCCCCCAGCGTGAACAGCGCGGTCATCAGGTGCGTCGCCAGCCACAAATGGCTGACCGAGGTGCGGGTGTGGTTGAGGCCGGACTTGACCATCCACCATCCGAACGCACCCTGCAGCCCGCCCAGCGCCAGCAGGGCGACCAGCCGCCAGCCATAGCCGCGCGGAATGCGGCGTCGGACCCAGAACCACAGCAGCGGCAGCGCGAACACCATGCCGATCAGCCGGCCGAGCAGGCGGTGGATATATTCCCAGAAAAAGATTGCCTTGAACCCGGCGAGCGTCATGCCCTGGTTCAGTTGCTCATACTGGCCAATCTGTTTGTAATGATCGAATTCCGCCTGCCACTGCGCGTCATTGAGCGGGGGCACGATGCCGGAGATCGGTTTCCACTCGGTAATCGACAGCCCGGACTCGGTCAGCCGGGTGACGCCGCCGACCACCACCATGGCAATGATCATCGTGGCGACGAGAAACAACCAGTTGGCAAGCGCACGGGGGCGGGCGGTATCAGGAGCAAAGGCCATGCTCCTCACCTACCGCGATGCGGGCGCCGGGGGAAGCGGGCGCCCGCCGCAGGAACCTGCCCAATCGGGAAGACGGCCCGGGACCGCCTTCCCGCAGGTGTCAGACCAGTTCTGCGAGCGCAGCCGCGCTGAAATCCTTCAGCCCTTCGCTGTCGCCGGCCTGCACCTTCTTCACCCAGTCGGCATCGCTGATCAGCGCGCGACCGACGGCAATCAGATCGAACTCGTCGCGCTCCATGCGGTCGATCAGTTTTTCCAGACCCGCCCTTTCGGCGCCCTGGCCGGCAAAGGCGGTGAGGAATTCGCCCGACAAGCCGACCGAGCCGACGCTGATCGTCGGCGCACCGGTGAGCTTCTTGGCCCATCCGGCGAAGTTCAGACCGGTCTCGCCGTCGACATCCGGGAATTCGGGTTCCCAGAAACGGCGCTGCGAGCAGTGGAGAATGTCGGCACCGGCATCGACCAGCGGTTGCACCCAGCTGGCCATTTCATCCGGGCTGGCGGCGAGGCGTGCGGTATAATCCTGCCCCTTCCACTGGCTGAGCCGCAGAATCACCGGAAAGTCCGGCCCCACAGCGGCGCGGACGGCCTTCACCACCTCGACCGCAAAGCTCGACCGATCGGCGATGCTCGCCCCGCCATAGCGGTCGTCGCGCGTGTTGGTGCCGTCCCAGAAGAACTGGTCGATCAGATAGCCGTGGGCACCGTGGATTTCGACGGTGTCGAAGCCAAGCCGCTGTGCATCGGCTGCGGCGCGGGCAAAGGCGGCGACGGTATCGGCGATATCTTCCTCGGTCATCGCCACGCCGCGCGGCTTGCCGGGTGCGAGCAGGCCGGAGGGGCTTTCCACCGGGGCGTCGGGTTGCCAGTCGACCTGGGTCTTGGTCGATCCCGTATGCCAGATCTGCGGCGCCATTATGCCGCCGGCGGCATGGACCTGATCAATCACCATCTTCCAGCCCGCCAGCGCGGCCTCGCCATGGAAGAACGGGATATTGGGGTGGTTGCGCGAGGCCGCCCGGTCGATCACCGTGCCTTCGGACAGGATCAGGCCGACGCCGCCCTCGGCCCGGCGGCGGTAATAGGCCGCATTGGCTGCGCCCGGAATCCCTTCCGGCGCGAAGGTCCGCGTCATGGGCGCCATCACGATCCGGTTGGGCAGATCGAGCGACTTGAAGCGGAAGGGTCGGAACAGGACGTCGGTCGACGCGGTCATGAGAACTCCGTTGCAGTTCGAAACTGATGTAAAGCTAGGCGTTCGCGCCGATCCTGCAAGATGACCCTGCAGCCGGTATGCAAATTACCGCCAGCTCGGAAACCACATCCAGTGCGTGAAGCCCTGTGCGTCGGCGAGGGGGGCGCCCGAAAGGATGGGATAGAAATAGCCGAAGCAAACCAGCGCCAGGGCCGTGTACCATTCCTCCCACCCACGCCCGCGACCGCGATCGAAATGGTCGAACGCCACCGGCAGCACCAGGCACAGGAAAATCGCCGAGAGGTGGTAATAATAATAAAAGCCGAGCGATTTCGGGATGATGATGTAGATCGCGACGGAGAAGGTCCACAGCAGCGCCATTGCCAGCGGCCGCACGGCGCGGTCGCGGAACCAGGCGGCATAGCTCGCCACCACAGCCGCCAGGCCGCCCCACATGATGACCGGATTGCCGATCAGCAGCACGCCACGCTGGGCGCCCATGTCCCATTCGTAGAAGAACCAGATCGGCCGGATCATCAGCGGCCAGCTCCACCAGCTCGACTGGTAATTGTGGTGCGGCAGAATCTGGGTCTGCGCGGCGTACATGTCGCGCTGAAGCTGGAACAGGCCCGGCAGGTCGAGCGCACCCTGGACGTAGAAGAATGCTGGCAGGAAGGTCAGAAAATAAACGGGAATGCTGATGGCGCCGAGCAATACCAGCCCGCGCGCCGTGGAAAGGCCGGGCCAGTGCGGCTGGTCCTTCAGCCAGATCGCATGGCCCAGAGACTTCTTTGCCTTACGTGCATCGGCGATCCGGACTGCGACAAAGGCGAAGGCGATCGCCGCTTCATAAGGGGCGGCCGACCATTTCACCGCTGTTGCCAGCCCCAGCAGCGCGCTGCCGCCGAGCCAGCGCCACAGCACTTGCCGCGGCGTGCCGTGCATCGCCCAGAGCAGGAAGACCATCGCCCAGATCAGGAATGCGCCCAGAAAGATGTCGAGCATCGCGGTGCGCGCCTGGACGTAGACATTCTGGTTCAGCAGCGTCAGCAGGGCGCCGATAACCGCCGGCCGCATTCGCCGGCCCATCAGCACCCACAGAAAGGCGAAGACGCCGAGCACCGTGGCGGTGCCCGCCAGCGTCGGGAACAGGCGCCATCCAAACGGATTGTCGCCCAGCAGCTCGATGCCGGCGGCAATCAGTTCCTTGCCGAGCAGCGGATGCTCGATGTTGCGCGGGCCGGACAGTTCGATCAGCGCCTGCGCGGCCGGAACATAATGGATCTCGTCGAACGAAATCCGGCTCGGCTGATCGAGATGCACCATGAAGAGCGCCTGTGCGGCGAGCCCGATCAGCAGGGCAACGATCCAGGGGCGAGTGCGCAGGGCCTTGAGGCGATCGAGCATGGCAGGGGAATAGCGGATCGCGGCCGGGGCCGAAACCAAATCCGCACGCAAGATCGGCAGGCTGCTGCGCCTTATTGCAGACGCTCGACCTTCAGCCCGCGGGCGGAAAGCATGGCGGGCACGCCGTCACTGCCGGCCAGATGCCCCGCGCCGACGGCCACAAAGACGGTGCCGGGCCGTCGCATTTGCCCGGCGATCCAGTTCGCCCAGCGGCGATTGCGTTGAACCAGCAGCGTTTCGCGCAACTCGGGATTGGCGGCGAGGTCGCTGTTGAGCAGGCGGGCCAGCCCGTCACTATCGCCCTTGCTCCAGGCGTCGATCGTCGCCGCGATCTGCTTGCCGGTGTCGGGCAGCCCGGCAATCGTGCTGTCCAGCAGGCGGCGCTGTGCCGCCGCCGACAGATGGTCGAAATAGCCGAATTGCTGTTCGGCAGTTTCCAGCCCTGCCACCTTCTTGCCGGACTTGCGGGCCTGCGCCTGCAATACCTGTTCCGCGCCATTGGCATCTGCATAGCCCAGCTTCTGCAGTGGCAGCAGCGATAGGGTGAGCGCGGCCAGCCAGGGCTCGTCGCTGTCCAGCGCCTGCGGCGGCAGCCCGCCCGCCCGCAGTGCTTCGGCGAGTTTTTCGTGCTCGGCGGCAGGCAGCGCGGCGACTTTGGGCTCACCGGGCGTGCGACCTACACGATCGAGCAATGCCTGAGCCTCTGCCGGCGGCGGCATTACCAGTTCAAGGACCAGCGTGTCGCTGCGCGCGAACGCATCGCGCACCGGGCCCGCGAACCACCGCATTTCCGGACGGAGCATGTGTACGGTGCCGAACAGATAGACTGTCGTGTCGCCGTCCCGGATCGCCCAAAGCGCGGGCTTCGCGTCCGGGCCGGGCGCGCTGCAGCTGCCGAGAAGCAGGGCAAGGGCAAAAACCAGCGGTCGGAGCATCGACATTGCCGTGCTTTAGCCTAAGCGGGCAGGGGGTGGATATGAAAACGACCGGGGATTGCTCCCCGGTCGCTTCGATTTTCCGGATGGCCCGTCTCGGGACGAGCGGGGCTCGCCCCGTGCGGCTCAGGCTCAGGCGAACAGCTTCGCCCAGCCGCGCTTGGCGCGATCCTTCCAATAGCCGCGATGATAGGCGTCGCTGGCGAGTAGCGGCATCACCGAACCGGCTTCCGCGAACACCATCTGCTCGATGCCGGTGTTTACCTTGCCCCAGCTCGCGGCTTCCTGCAGCGTCGAGGACGAGCAGGCGCCGTCGCGCACGTCGGCAACGGTGATCTGCACGGCGTACTTGTGCACTTCCACATCCTCATGGCCCAGGATTTCGGCGCAGACGACAGTGTCCTGGATAAAGTTCTTCGGTACGCCGCCGCCGATCATCAGCAGGCCGGTGGTGCCCGCCTGGATCTTGATTTCGGTCAGCTCGCGGAAGTCCGCGACTGCGTCGATCATCAGGTACGGCTTGCCTGCCTTCATCTGGTCGACCTGATGCTTGACGAGGCCGAAGCCGGCCGAGCTGTCGACGAATGCCGGGCAGAAGATCGGCACGTCATGCTCATAGGCGAGCTTGACGAGGCTGTTTTCCTTCTTGCCGTGCTCCGACAGATACTTGCCCATCTCGCGGATGAAGGCGCGGCTCGAATAGGCGCGCGGTTCCAGCTCGTTTGCGATCTTGTTGATCGTGAAGTCGCAGTCCTGGAGCTGTTCCTCGTCGATATAGGTGTCGTAGATGCGGTCGATGTAGAGCGAGCGCAGCGTGTCGTCGTCCGGCACTTCCAGCGCCTGATAGTGCTTGTGGCCCAGGCCTTCGAAGAAATCCATGTCGACGATGGTGGCGCCGGTGGCGACGATCACGTCCACCATGTTGTTGCGCACCAGCTCGGCATAGAGGTCCATGCAGCCGCCGGCCGAAGTCGAACCCGCAATCACGAGGACGACGGTGCAGTCCTTGTCGGCCAGCATGTCGTTGTAGATCTTGGTGGCGCGGCCCAGGTCGCGGCTGGTGAAGCTCATATCGGCCATCGCGTCGACGATCGGGCGTGCGTCGAAGCTCTTGATGTCGATGTGTTTGACCTGCTTGGAAAGCAGCTCGGCCTTGCGCGTGTCGTTGATCGGGGCGTTGGCCGCCGCGGTCTTGGTGAGGCTGTCGGACATGGGAACTCCCAATTCTTCACATGCCGCCGTCATTCAAAGGGGACGCGGAAACCCGTTGTTGCTCCCCCTCCCGCGTGCGGGAGGGGGCTGGGGGGTGGGCGCACGCTCGCCACCGGCGATGCGGTTTGCGGATAGCGGGGGCCCACCCCCAGCCCCTCCCGCAAGCGGGAGGGGAGTGCCTTCGCTCGCTACGAGCGCAGCGTTACAGCTTGACGACGTTCGACGGGGCGGCGGCAGCCTCATCTTCGCCGGTGTAGAGCGACACCATTGGCTCATCGTCGACGATCACGGTGTCGCCGGCGGTGAAGCCGTTGAAACCGGTACGCATCGCCGCGCCATAGGCGCCGAGCATGCCGATTTCGATATAGTCACCTGCCTGGATATCGGCCGGCAGCTCGAACGGGCCGGCCATGCGATCCATATCGTCGCAGGTCGGGCCATAGAAGCTGAAGCCCATATCCTTGGCGTGCGAATCCGGTTCGCGCAGCAGGCGGACCGGGAAGCGCCAGCCGATATGCGCCGCATCGAACAGCGCGCCATAGGCGCCGTCGTTGATGTACAGCTCGTCACCGCGGCGCTTTTCGACGCGCACGATCAGCGAGCTATATTCGGCGCACAGCGCACGGCCCGGCTCCGCCCACAGTTCCGCCGAATAGGAAATCGGCAGGCTTTCGAAGGCGCGGTGGATCGTCGCGAAATAGCGCTCGAGCGGCGGCGGCTCCATGCCAGGATAGCTGGACGGGAAACCGCCGCCCACATCGACGACGTCGACGGTGACGCCGGCTTCGACGATCGCGATCCGGGCGCGTTCCATCGCATTGGCATAGGCTTCGGGCGACATCGCCTGGCTGCCGACATGGAAGCAGATGCCCAGGGCATCGGCGACCTGACGGACGGCGATCAGCAGCTCCTTGCTCTCGCCCGGGCCGACGCCGAACTTCGACGCGAGACTGAGCTTCGAGTGATCGGAGGAAACGCGCAGCCGCACGCAAAGGGTGAGATCGGTCGCGCCCTTGGTGGCGCGGACGATCTTATCCAGCTCTTCCATGCTGTCCAGGCTGAAGACGCGAACGCCGTGCTCGAAATAGGCCTCGGCAATGGCTTCTTCAGCCTTTACCGGGTGCATGAAGCACAGCGTCGCTTCCGGCGCGACGCCGGAGACGAGCCGAACCTCTGCGATCGAGGCGACGTCGAAATGCGTGATTCCGCTCTCCCACAGGATCTGGATCAGATCCGGCGAGGGATTAGCCTTTACGGCATACATCGAGCGGCCCGGGAACTTCTCAGTGAAGAACCGGGCTGCACGCGATGCAGCGTGCGGGCGGACGAGCGTAACCGGCTGAACCGGACGAAGCTTAGCGATATCGGCAACACGGGTGGTGCCGGTGAGGGTGGTCGCTAACCCCAGCGCGCGATGATGCTTGTGCAACTCAAGGGACCTCCAAGTGCCTGACGGCGAACGTTGACGAAAGCTGCCTTGCGGTTGGAAGTCCCATGGGGCAGCGGAAGGCGGCACATATGCGCGTCGGACCCCCATGTAAAGTGATTCGAGGGTCCGTTTTTATACGGCGAGGGCTTTTTGTGACGATTTTGCGACAACCTACCCGGGCGGGGGTGCGAGATGCGGCCGCGAAGCTGTCGGCGATCCTGCCGCCGACGCCGCTCTTTGTGCAGGACGTGCGCGGCGTACCAGTCGCGTTCAAGGCGGAAAGCCTGCAGCCGATCGGCGCATTCAAGATCCGCGGGGCGTGGCACCGGCTGACCGCGATCGATGATTCCATGCGGGGCAAGGGTGTGGTCGCCTTCTCCTCGGGCAACCATGCGCAGGGTGTGGCCTGGGCTGCGAAGCGGCTGAGCATTCCCGCCGTGATTGTGATGCCCGACGATGCTCCGAAGGTGAAGCTGGAAGCGACGCTGGCGCTGGGGGCGGAGGTGGTCCGCTACGATCGCGCGACCGAGAGCCGCGAAAAGATCGCGGCGCATCTGGCCCATGCGCGCGGTGCTGTGCTGGTGCCCAGCTTCGACGATCCGTGGATCATCGAAGGGCAGGGCAGCGCCGCGATCGAGGCGGCGAAGCAGATGGCGGAGGCAGGGCTCGACGCGCCGAATCGCGTGCTGGTGCCGTGCGGTGGCGGCGGGCTGGCGGCGGGCACTGCGCTGGCGCTGCCCGAGGCGGAGATACTGCCGGTCGAACCCGAAGGATGGGACGATATGCGGCGCAGCCTGGAGGCAGGGTGGATTGAGCCGGTCGGCGAAAACCCACCGCTGACGGCGTGCGACGCATTGCAGACCCCGTGCGTCTCGCAACTGACCTTCGACGTGCTGTCGCGGCGCGGTGCGGTGGGCGTCGCTGTCAGCGAGGCCGAGATTCGTGCGGCGCAGCGCTGGGCGGCGGCGAAATTGCGACTGGTGGTCGAGCCGGGCGGTGCCGTCGGTCTTGCTGCGCTGCTTGCCGGCAAGGTGACGACAGAAGCGGGAACGATGGTGATTCTCTCCGGCGGTAATGTCGATCCCGAGGATTACGCCCGCGCGATCGGCGGTGCGGCGTGAGCGGTGTGGCAGGCGTTGCGCCGCTGGCGATGAGCATTGCGGTGCTGGCAGTTTTGGCGCTGGTTTGGGGCGGCGTGGTCGTGCTCCGCCAGGGCGATCGGCTGCGCGGGGTGCTGATGCTGGTGTGCGCCCTCGTCATTCTGGGCAATGTGCTGATCTGGACGGTGTAACGAGGCCGGCGCGGCAGATCACGCGGCGCCATCGTCAATCGCTGGCTCAGTGCGGTGCTGTCGCCGCGCTGAGCCAGTGGTGGATTAGCGGATCGGGCAGTTGGGATCGAGCCGCATGTCGAGATAACGATCGACCGAGCCCATCAGGTGATCCATCTCGTGCTCGAAGAAGTGATTCGCGCCCGGAATGGTGTCGTGATGGATGGTGATGTGCTTCTGGGTGCGCAGCTTGTCGACCAGCTTCTGCACGGCCCCGGGCGTCACCACCTCGTCCTGCTCACCCTGAATGATGATGCCCGAGCTGGGGCAGGGGGCGAGGAAGGTGAAGTCGAACATGTTCGCCGGCGGCGCGATCGAGATGAAACCGCGAATTTCCGGGCGGCGCATCAGCAGCTGCATGCCGATCCACGCGCCGAAGCCGAAGCCCGCGACCCAGGTGGACGATGCTTCCTGGTGGAAGCTCTGCACCCAGTCGAGCGCGCTCGCCGCGTCGGAGAGCTCGCCGATACCGTTGTCGAACGTGCCCTGGCTCTTGCCGACGCCGCGGAAATTGAAGCGCAGCGTCGCGAAGCCGCGGCGCTGGAAGGTCTTGTAGAGATCCTGGACGATGCGGTTGTTCATCGTGCCGCCTGCATTGGGATGCGGGTGGAGAATCATCGCCACCGGCGCGCGCGGACGGGGAGCGGGGGCGAAGCGGCCTTCGAGACGACCTTCGGGTCCGGGAAAAATGACTTCGGGCAAAGCAGATCCTGTCGATTGGGCAAGTGCGCGATGGAGCGCAGAACGTCGTCGCTATATAGGCAGCGCGGCATCGGACGCAATTGGAACGGTAGTGGGGGCTGTTTACGTTCGAGCCACAGCGCGGGATGCATATTCCCGGCCAGGGCCGTCCGGCGAGGTCAGAGCGTTTCCGCCAGCATCCGCAATGTGGCGATCAGTGTGTCGCCTGCCCGATCCCAGGTAAACGTGCTGGCTTGTGCAAAGCCCCGCGCGCGCAAACTTTCCCGGAGCGCGGGATCGTCTGCCAGCCGCCGGACCGCCGCAGCCCATTGGCCAGGCGAATCCGGCGGCGCGAACAATGCTGCGTCGCCACACACCTCTGGCAGTGCGCCACAGGGGGCGACGATGGTCGGGCAGCCGAGGTTCATCGCCTCCAGAGGTGGAAGACCAAAGCCTTCGGTTGTGGAGGGCATGGCGAGGCACAATGCTTGCGACACCAGACTGGCCAGATCGTCATCCGACAGGCGGCCCGTGAAAACCGTACCGCCGGGGATGGGCACGCCCAGCCTGCCCACCACCGCCGCACCGTTCGAGCCGAACAACACCAGCTTGATATTGGCCGATTGGGGTTCGGCGAATGCCTTCAGCAGGACGCTAATGTTCTTGTGGTGCTGATCCGACGCCAACGCCACGACATACTGCCCAGGTTCCAGACCGAACCGTTCGAGGATCGCTGCCTCGTTATGATCGCGGCTGGCGTCGTGGTCGCACCCATTATGGACGACATGAACCCGCTCGATCGGTGCAATGCCATAGTGTGCAATCTGTTCGCGGGAGAAGTGAGACACCGTCAGTATAGCCCGTGCCCGCCGGCCGATGATCGGCTGAATCCGCTGATAAAATGTGCGGAATGCAAAACTGTACGAGGCCGGAGTCGAGAAAGTTTGCGCGTCATGGATCATTGTCACCGAGTCCCGTTTCAGAATCGGTGACAGATTGCAGAAGCTGAGCAGCAGGCTCCCGCGTGCCTGGACAGGCAATTCCAGCTGTTCCCACAGCTGACCGGCGAGGAAACGCCCCCTCTCGACTACCAGACTGGTTTCAACTTTGTTTTCGGCGACATCCGTGGGAATCAAAAGCCGGGGTGCGCTGCCGAAAAGCGCGGCGACTTCTTCGCCATGGCGCTCCAACTGGCGCGTAAGTTCCATCCCGACGCGGTGGACGCCAGTCATGTGGGCGCCGAAGAACTTTCCATTGATTGTCAGGCCGTTTTTCCACCGCATGAGTCGGCTCCCCCTCAACCCGCGCAGCGCATGCGAGGGGCGCGCAGGGCCGCCCGACTGCGGGGCGCGCGCCGGGCTAGGTTGGCAAGTTCGGGTCCGGGCAAGGCTATTCCTGTGGATCGGGAAGGAAGGTAACAAAAAGGCTGCGACACATTATAGGCAGAGGAAGTGTTCGCACTGCAACATGGACAATGGGACCAGATTTGACCCGTATCTATCTCGACCATGCAGCCACGACTCCGATGCACCCCGTTGCGATAGCGGCGGTGGAGAGCGGCATGCAGCTTTGGGCGAACCCCTCGTCGCCGCATGGCGAGGGGCGGGCGGCACGCGCCTTACTGGAGGACGCGCGGCGGCGCATCGCAGCGGCCTATGGCTGGGCGCACGAAGTGGTGCTGACCAGCGGTGCAAGCGAATCGCTGGCGTTGGCGATCGGGCGCAGCGTGGTCGAACGGAGATTTGTTACTGCCGTCGAGCATGACGCGGTGTTGCGGTTGTCGGAGGGCGCGACGGTCCTGCCGGTCGAGCCGGGAGGACAGCTCAACCTCGCCGCGCTGGCGACAGCACTGGAGGCCCCCGGTCGTGGCCTGGTCTGCGTGCAATGGGCGAATAGCGAAACGGGGGTACGCCAACCGATCGCCGACATCGCAGCTATCGTCCATGCGGCTGGCGGGATTTTTCTGGTCGACGCGGCGCAGATGCCCGCGCGCGCCGATGCGGCCGTGCTGCGCCATGCCGATCTGGTGGCAGTGTCGGCGCACAAGCGCGGCGGCCCCCCGGGAATCGGCGCTTTGCTGGTTCGGGATTTCGGCGTGCTGATGCCGTCCGGCGGGCAGGAAAAGGGATATCGGGCCGGGACCGAGAATCTGCCCGGCGCGCTCGGCTATGCTGCCGCTGTCGAACTGCCCGAAGATCTGGCGAAAATGGCGCGGCTGCGGGATCGGCTGGAGGCGTCGATCGTGGCGGCTGGTGGCGTGGTGGTCGGGGCGGAGAGCCCGCGCAGCCCGCTGATCGGCGCCTATCGGATGCCGGGCGTGTCGGCTGCTGCGCAACTGATCCGCTTCGATCTCGCCGGAATAGCGGTGTCGGCTGGGAGCGCCTGTTCTTCGGGCAGCATGCGGCCCAGCCATGTGTTGACCGCAATGGGGTGGCAGGAACCCGATCTGCGCGAAGTCGTCCGGGTAAGCTTCGGCCGAACCACGACCGAGGCAGAGGTCGATCGCTTTGCCGAGCTATGGCAGGCGACTGCGGCCGATGCCCGGGCGCGGGCGGCGTGATCTATCTCGATTACCAGGCGACAACGCCGCTCGCTCCCGAAGCGCTGGCGGCGATGCTCCCCTGGCTGGAGCAGCAACACGCCAATCCACATTCGTCGCATGCGCCCGGTCGGGCGGCGAAAGCTGCGGTGGAAGTCGCCCGCGCGCAGGTCGCGGCGCTGCTCCCGGCCGGCGGCCGCGTCGCCTTCACCAGCGGCGCGACGGAGGCGCTCAACTGGGCGATCAAGGGCAGTGCCGGGCCGATCGTCACGCTCGCCACCGAACATGCCGCCGTGCTCGACACGGCGGCGGCCTCCGGGCGACCGGTGACGGTGCTGCCGGTCGGTGCCGACGGGTTGGTCGATCTGGCGGCGGCCCGCGCGGCGATTGTGCCGGGAACCGGGTTGGTCGCAGCGATGCTGGTCAACAACGAGATCGGCGTGATCCAGCCGGTCGCCGCGCTGGCCGAATTGGCGCATGCTGTCGGCGCGTTGTTCCTGTGCGACGCGGTGCAGGGCTATGGGCGGGTACCGATCCCCGACGGTTGCGATCTGGTGGCGATCTCCGCGCACAAGATTCATGGACCGAAGGGAATTGGCGCGCTCTGGATCCGCGACGGCGTTTCGCTGGCGCCGCTGCTCCATGGCGGCGGGCAGGAGGCGCCGGGTCGCTCGGGCACACTCTCGCCGGCACTGTGCGCCGGGTTCGGTGCAGCGGCGAAGCTGGCGGCAACGCGGTGGGATGCCGATGCGGCGCATGTCGCGCGGCTGTTTGCGGTTGCGTGCTGTAGGCTTGGTTTAGCTTCCCTCCCGCTTGCGGGAGGGGTCGGGGGAGGGAACGAGGTGGAGGTTCTTTCTGAAGCGCTGCCCCACGCTTTTCCGTCATCCCTTCCCGCAAGCGGGAGGGGAGAAAGCGGCTGGCATCTCAATGGCTCGGCCACGTCCCGCTACCTTGGCAACCTCAACATTCGCCGCGACGGGCTGGATGTCGCGCGATTGATGGCTGATTTGCGCGATATTGCCTTTTCGGCGGGCTCTGCCTGTGCCAGCGGGTCTGGGCGGCCTAGCCATGTGCTGCGCGCGATCGGGCTTTCCGGCGCGCAGGCGCGTTCTAGCATCCGGATCGGCTTTGGCCGCAGTACGACCGAGGAGGAATTGATGAGCGCACTCGACCGCATCGTCGCGGCCGCCGCCGCCCAGCGTGTTGCGGCATGATCCGCATACGGTTCGAAGGCGCCGACGGAAGCGCGGTGCAGGAAGTAGAGGCCGCGGCCGGCGCGCGCCTGCTGGAAGTCGCGCAACATGCCGGGCAGCCGCTGGAGGGCACATGCGAGGGGCAGATGGCCTGTTCCACTTGCCATGTCATCGTCGCGCCGGAGGATTTCGCCCGCCTGCCCGCCGCCAGCGAGGAAGAGGAAGACATGCTCGATCTGGCACTGGGCGCGGTACGGACCAGCCGCCTGGCGTGCCAGATTGTCCTCGACGAGACGCTGGACGGGCTGACGATCCGCATGCCGCGCGGCCACCGCGACATGCAGGGGCGATAGGGCACCAAACCCGGGATCGGGACTCTTCCCGATTGGCCGCAGCCGCTTCGCCAGCCATTCCGGCCTTAGCGAACGGCAGGAGGCGGACATGCGGCTGGACGGTGAGGAAAATCGCCAGACGGGGTTTGGCGTGCGCACGGCATTTTCCGTGACGCTGGTGGCTATGGCAGTGATCGCCATCGTGATTGTTGTGCGCCTGGCGCAGCTTACCGGGTGAGGCATGGGGCCACGCGGTTGTGGGCCCTCTTGCCACCCGCATCCACTTCCCCCATATGCGCCCCGGGAGTCGGGCGGACGGGATCGTCGCCAACCCGGTCAGGTCCGGAAGGAAGCAGCCGTAACGATTTCGTCCCGGGTCGTTCCGGCTCCCACCTCATCACATCGCTGACTGCACGGCTGCTATCCACAGCGGATCGCGCCTGCCGCTTCGACAAATCGAACGCGGATGCCTAGATAGGCAGCGATGTCCGATTCCCTGCTTGGCCTCGACGAACCCGCCCAGCCGCAGCGCGGCGAAGCCTATCGCGTGCTTGCCCGCAAATACCGTCCGCAGACGTTCAGCGCGCTGATCGGCCAGGACGCGATGGTCACTACGCTGGGCAACGCGATCAAGCGCGGCCGGCTGGCGCATGCATTCCTGCTGACCGGCGTGCGCGGGGTAGGCAAGACCTCGACCGCGCGGCTGATCGCCAAAGCGCTCAACTGCATCGGACCGGACGGGCAGGGCGGGCCTACGATCGACCCGTGCGGCGTGTGCGAACCTTGCCGGGCGATTGCCGAGGGGCGCCATATCGACGTGATCGAAATGGACGCCGCCAGCCACACCGGCGTCGACGATGTCCGCGAGATCATCGAGGCGTCGCGCTATGCAGCGGTTTCGGCGCGCTACAAGATCTACATTATCGACGAAGTCCATATGCTGTCGAAGAGCGCGTTCAACGCGCTGCTCAAGACGCTGGAAGAGCCGCCGGGGCATGTGAAATTCCTGTTCGCCACGACGGAGGTGAACAAGGTGCCGGTGACGGTGCTGTCGCGCTGCCAGCGCTTCGACCTGCGCCGCATTCCGGCCGAACTGCTCGCCGAGCATTTCGCCAAGGTGTGCGAGGCCGAGCATGTCGAGGCCGAACCCGAGGCGCTGGCACTGGTGGCGCGGGCGGCGGAAGGATCGGCGCGCGATGGCCTGTCGATCCTCGATCAGGCCATCGCCCATGCCGGGCTGGAAGGCGAGGGCGTCAAGGCGGAGGCGGTCCGCCAGATGCTCGGCCTGTCCGACCGCGGCGCCAATCGTGCGCTGTTCGGCACGCTGCTGGCGGGCGACGGGCAGGCGGCGCTGGCCGGGCTGCGCGCGCAATATGACCTGGGCGTCGATCCGCTGGCGGTGCTGCGTGCGTTGCTCGAGACGGTGCACGGCGTGACGCTGGTGAAGCTGGGCACGCATCGCCTGTCGGGCCAGTCGACCGAAGAGCGCGAGGCGATGGAGGAATGGGCTGGGCGCCTGTCCTTCCCGGCGCTGCACCGTTTGTGGCAGCTGTTGCTACGCGGTCACGATGAGGTCGCAAAGGCGGCACTGCCGATCGAAGCGACCGAGATGGCGCTGCTGCGCGTGATTCATGCTTCGCAACTGCCCGATCCGGGGGAGCTGGCGAAGCAGATATTGAGCGGCACCGTGGCGGTGCCGGCCGGCACGCCGCTACCCGCCGTTGCTTCGACCGCCCCCACCGGGCCGGGGCCGGCGACGGTGCAGGAAACCGGGCCGGTGCTGCCAGGCAATCTCAGCGAACTTGCCGATCATCTGGAGACGCATCGCCGGCTCCAGCTCGCGATGTTCGTGCGCGACTATATGCGGCCGGTGCGGTTCGAAAACAGCGAAATCGATTTTGGCGCGGCGCGCCCGCTGCCGCAGGATTTTGTGCGTGAACTGGGCGCGGCGCTGAAGGAGAGCACCGGCGTGCACTGGAAGGTGACGCTGGTCGAAGGCGCCACCGCGATGACGCTGCGCGAGGAGCAGGCTGCCAGGGAAACCGCGGAACGCGAAGCGGTGCTCGCTTCGCCGATCGTCGCGGCCGCCATGCAGGCATTTCCAGACGCCGAGCTGATCGGCTGGACCAAGACCGGGAGTGACGGATGAAGAGTCTCGAAGACATCATGGCCATGGCGCAGAACGTCCAGGCCGAGCTGACCAAGGCGCAGGCGAGCCTCGACACGGTCGAGGTCGAAGGTGTTTCGGGCGGCGGGCTCGTAAAGGTGAAGGCCAGCGCCAAGGGGCGCATCATCGGCATCGCCATCGACGATTCGCTGATGGCAGTTTCCGAGAAGGCGATGCTTGAGGATTTGCTCGCAGCCGCCTTCAACGATGCGCGGGTGAAGGCGGACGCCGCCTCGCAAGAAGCCATGAGCAAGATGACTAGCGGCCTGCCGCTGCCGCCGGGCTTCAAGCTCCCGTTCTGATACAACGGGTTAGGGGAACCAATGATCGGCTCCCTCGGTTGCTGTCGCCAGGTAACCGAGGAGAGACGATCATGGCAGACCGTATCGTAGAAGACGGCGTCGCGACCGACCGCGCGACGCACACCACGGTAATCGAACGGCGCGGCGGTGGGGGCGGCGTGGCATTGCTCGCGATCGTCCTGCTGCTGGCAGTGGCGGTCGGCGCATTCTACCTCATCAACCAGAACCGCCGCGAAAATGTGAAGACCGATGCAGTCACCAGCGCCGCCAAAGACGTGGGCGACGCCGCGAAAGACGTAGGCGACGCGGCGAAGGACGCTACGAAGAAATAGTGGCTGAGCGCCGCCGTAAGAGCGGCAGAACCTGCGTCTGGACGAGAGGCGCCAAAGAAATCGTTGTCGCCTGATCGGGATCGAACCAGATCGCTTCCGCTATTTCCGCGGCTGCGCGCGGTTCCTGCCGGGCAGGCAGCCGAAATAGCTCGGCGACGACCGTGTATCCTTGTTCGTTCGCAGCAGGGGCTTGGAACTGCCCGAGCGGTTGGGCTTTCGCGCCAGGCGTGAGCCCAATTTCTTCGGCGAGTTCGCGACGAAGTGCCTCCAGCGCGGTTTCGCCGGGATCGATCTTGCCGCCGGGCAGCATGAACCGCTCGGTCCCGGTCTTGCGCACGAGAAGCAGGCGGCCGGCGCTGTCTTCGATGACTGCGGCAGCGATGCGGATCGTGGGGCTTACTTCAGGCACCTGTCGAGCCCGTTGCCCGCAACCACGTTGATCCGCGCGTTGATGCGGTTGCCGTAGCGGCGGGTATAGCCGCGCGGGTCGATCGCGGCGCGCTTCTTCGGCAGGGGCAGGACGGCGGCGATCAGGGCTGCCTCGCGGTCGGAAAGGTGCGAGGCATCGTGGTCGAAATAGCGCATCGCCCCCGCGTTGACGCCATAGGTGCCGATCCCCGTCTCGGCGACGTTCAGATACACTTCCATGATCCGTCGTTTGCCCCAGATATTCTCGATGAGGACGGTGAACCACGCCTCCAGCCCCTTGCGGAAGTATCCGCCACCTTGCCAGAGGAACACATTCTTCGCGGTTTGCTGGCTGATCGTCGAACCGCCGCGGATGGTGTGGCCGCCCTGGGCGTTGCGCTGATAGGCCTTTTCCATCGCCGCCAGGTCGAAGCCGTGATGCTGGCAGAAGCGCGAATCCTCCGCCGCAATCGCCGCACGGGCCATGCTGGGGTCGATGCGGTCGAGAGACATCCATTGCCGCGTCGCGCCGTGGCCGCCGAGCATGTCGCCGATCATCGTCCAGGTGATCGGCGGCGCAAGGAAGCGATAGACCGTCACCATGAACAGCGACAGCAGCACGAATCCGAGCACGAGCTGCACCAGCAATACCAGCAGGCGGCGCCACCAGGGCTTTGCACCGGTCGAGGTGCGACGGCGTGGAAAGGCGGAGCGTGAACGGGTGCGAGTCTGCATCACCGCGCTCCCATGCCCCAGCCGGGGTGGTTGCCGCAATCCGGCGGGAACCGTATCGCCGATCAGTGTGCGGCGAGCAGGCGGCGGTCGCCGGCCAGCCGCATCATCGCCTTTTGCAGCTTCTCGAACGCCCGCACCTCGATCTGGCGGACACGCTCGCGCGACACGCCATAGACCTGGCTCAGTTCCTCCAGCGTCTTCGGATCATCGGTAAGGCGACGCTCGGTCAGAATGTGCTTCTCGCGCTCATTGAGGTCTTCCATCGCCGAGACGAGCATCTCGTGGCGGACATCGGCTTCCTGCGCTTCGGCGACGGCCTCGTCCTGCAGCGGGCCTTCATCGGCCAGCCAGTCCTGCCACTGGCTTTCGCCATCCTCGCGCATCGGCACGTTGAGCGACGTATCGCCGCCCATCGCCATGCGGCGGTTCATCGAAGTGACTTCTTCCTCGGTCACGCCGAGGTCGGTGGCGATCTTGGCGAGATTTTCGGGGCTCAGATCGCCATCGTCGAACGCATCGAGCTTGGCCTTCATCCGGCGCAGGTTGAAGAACAGCTTCTTCTGCGCGGCGGTGGTGCCCATCTTCACCAGGCTCCACGAACGCAGGATGAATTCCTGGATCGAGGCGCGGATCCACCACATCGCATAGGTGGCGAGGCGGAATCCCCGATCGGGCTCGAATTTCTTCACGCCTTGCATCAGGCCGATATTGCCTTCGGAAATCAACTCCGACACCGGCAGGCCATAGCCGCGATAGCCCATCGCGATCTTCGCGACGAGCCGCAGGTGCGACGTGACGAGCTGCGCCGCCGCATCGGTGTCGCCATGTTCCTGAAACCGCTTGGCGAGCATATATTCCTGCTCCGGGCTCAGGATCGGAAATTTCTTGATCTCGGCCAGATAGCGATTGAGGCTCGCCTCGCCGCCGAGCGCGGGAATCGTCGCGGGGACGTTGCTGCCGCTAGCCATGATCATGTCTCCCTTTCCTTGCCGGCACCCTGTCCGCTGGACGGAGTCGAACGCCGGTAACCTCATACGAGAAGCTGGTTGAACAGTTCCTGCATGTCTGCAGGTATTTCGCTATCAAACGCCAAAGCGTTACTATTTATCGGGTGGATGAACCCGAGCCGCGCCGCATGCAAGGCCTGGCGCCGGAAACCCAGATTTGCCAGAATCTCGCGATGGGCGGAACGCATACTTCCATATAGAGGGTCACCCACCAGCGGGTGACCGATCGACGCCATGTGGACGCGCACCTGATGCGTGCGGCCGGTTTCCAGCCGGCATTCGACCAATGTTGCGTCGCGAAGTTTATGAAGTTTAGTCCAGTGCGTGATTGCGTGCTTGCCCTGGCCGGGGGAGCAGACGGCGATTTTCTTGCGGTTCGCGGGCGAGCGGGCGAGCGCGGCGTTCACCGTGCCTTCCGCCTTCACGATGGTGCCGCCGGCGATCGCGCGATAGCGACGGTCGATACTGTGCGCCTTGAACTGGCGGGCAAGCCCTTCATGCGCACGATCGGTCTTCGCCGCGACCATCAGGCCGGACGTATCCTTGTCGATCCGGTGGACGATGCCCGGCCGCGCCACCCCGCCAATGCCCGAAAGCTGGCCAGCGCAGTGGTGGAGCAGGGCATTGACCAGCGTGCCGTCGAGATTGCCCGCGGCGGGATGGACGACCAGCCCGGCGGGTTTATCGATCACGATCAGGTGCTCGTCCTCGAACACCACGTTCAGCGGAATGTCCTGCGCTTCGTTATGGGCAGGTTTCGGATCGGGTACGGCGACCCGGAAGAGCGCGCCGCCGGCCGCCTTGCGCGCGGGATCGCGCGCCAGCCCGCCATCGGGGCCGGTGACGGCGCCCGAGGAGATGAGCGCCTTCAGCCGCTCGCGCGACAGCGTGGGCAGCGCATCGGCCAGCGCGCGGTCGAGCCGCCAGCCATGCGCGCCTTCCGCGATCCGCGCTTCAATGATGGAAACCCCCTGATCCATGTTTTACGGGAAATGGGCATGCGCGTTACGATTTCAAGATCCGTACTGACCGGTATGAAAAAAGCTGCCGCAGCGGCTGCGCCGGCAGAGGCGTGCGGGCTGCTGTTCGGGGCGGAGGAGACAATCACCGCCTTTTCCGAGACCCGGAACGTCAGCGAAACACCCGAGACCCACTTCGAGATCGACCCCGCGGCGCTGTTCGCAGCGCTGCGGGCGGAGCGTGCCGGCGGGCCGGCCCTGATCGGCTATTGGCATTCGCACCCAAGCGGCGACGCGATGCCCTCCGAAACCGACGCGGCGATGGCGGCGCCCGACGGCAAGCTTTGGGTGATTGTGGCAGGGGATACGGTGACCTGCTGGCGCGCGGGGAAGCAGGGGCGGCGGGGGCGGTTTGCCTCGATACCGCTGGACTTGGCCGATTGAGCCTCGCCTGGTCTAACGCGCTTCTTCCGCAGCGATCTGGCGGAGTGCCTGTTCGAAGGCTTCGGGCGGCTGGCCGCCGCTGATCAGATAGCGGTCGTTGACGACAATCGCTGGGACTGCGTCGATGCCCCGGCTGCGCCATAGCGTTTCTTCGGCGCGAACTTCCTCTGCATAGCGCCCGCTGTCGATGATTTCGGCCGCCGCCTCCGCGTCGAGCCCGGCTTGGGCGGCTGCGTCGATCAGCGTGGCGCGTTCCGCCGGGTTGCGGCCTTCCGTGAAATAGGCGGCGAACAGCGCGTGTTTCAACGCCTGTTGACGTCCGCTCTGCCCGGCCCAGTGGAGCAAGCGATGCGCGTCAAACGTGTTGTAGATGCGGCTCTCGTCCGTCATCGCCATGGTGAAGCCAAGCGCGCCGGCGCGTTCGCCGATCATCGCGCGGGTGCTCGCCGACTGTTCGGCGCTCGCACCATATTTGCGGCCGATATGCTCGACGATATTTTCGCCCTCGGGTGCCATGTCCGGGTTGAGTTCGAACGGGTGGAAGGTGATTTCCGCCGAAACGCTGCCCTCCAGCCGATCCAGCGCCTCCTCCAGCCCGCGCAGGCCGATCACGCACCAGGGGCAAACGACGTCGGAGACAAAGTCGATCTTGAGCGGGCGGGGCATGGCGATCCTTCTTATGACGAACGTTAGCCTAGGCGCTTTTGCCTCCGCGCCGCAATCACGCGCGGCCAGGGAGGCAGAGCAGACCTCCACACGGAACGTTCCGCCCCTCCTGCCGTTGACGCCGCCTGCGGAACTGCAGGGAGGATGCGCTGATGCTTTGGACGATCGTTGTTATTTTGCTGGTGCTTTGGCTGCTTGGCTTTTCCCTGCACCTTGCCGGCGGCATCATCCATATCCTGCTGGTGATCGCGCTGATCGTCGGGCTGGTGCAGCTGTTCACCGGTCGCAGGGTCTAGCCGCGTGCGGCGGGGCGCTTGCCGGCGCATCGTCCCGCCACATACGGGTTTTTCCGTGCGGCGGGCCGACGTCGCAATGCTTGCAGCTTCGTGCCCGCTGCGCCAAAGAGGGCACGAAGCGGGAGCCCGAATACCTTGAATATCAGCCCAACCGATTTTGCGAGCCTTCTCTGTTCGCGCCTGTGCCACGACCTGCTGAGCCCGGTTGGCGCGCTCAACAATGGCCTGGAACTGCTTGCCGACGAGCATGATCCGGAAATGCGCGCGCGCTGCCTGGAGCTGCTGAGCGAAAGCGCGCGGGCGAGTGCCAACAAGCTGAAATTCTTCCGTCTGGCGTTCGGCGCCGCCGGCGGCTTTGGCGAAACGGTCGATACGCGCGAGGCGCAGGCGGCGCTGGAGGGGCTGTTCGGCGACAATCACCGGGTGAAGATCGGCTGGATGGTCGAGGAGCCGGTGATGCCGAAACAGGCGATCAAGGTGCTGCTCAACCTGGCGCTGATCGGCGGCGACGCGCTGATCCGCGGTGGCCAGCTCGACATCGGGGCCGAGACCAGCGACGGCATCATCGAAATCGTCATCCGTGCCGACGGGCCGCGGATCGTGCTCGACCCTGAGCTGCGCAGCGCGCTGGCCGGCGGGCGCGAGGAAATTCCGATCACCCCGCGCGCGGCCGCGGCCTATCTGGCGCATGCGCTCGTCACCCAGACGGGCGGCGATCTGCAGGTGAGCCCGCCCGATTCCGAAGTGCTGCTGTTCGGCGCCTCGTTCCGGGTGAACTGAGCGCCCGCCCGGCTGTCAGCGCCGGGCGATTTGCGAGGCGCGGGGGGGCTGGCGGGCGGTGCGCGCCTCGCGCAGCGTCGCGGCGCTCTTGCCCTCGGCGCCCGTAGCGCGCTTCGGCACCGCGATCCGCTGCGACAGATAAATGCCGTTATGGCCTGAGCAGATATAGGCAACGAAACAGGCGACGGTGATCGGCACGGCATGGCCCGCGCCGAACAGCTCGATTCCCATGATCGTGCAGGCGAGCGGCGTGTTGGCCGCACCGGCAAACACCGCGACGAAGCCCAGTCCCGCGAACAGGTCCACCGGCGCACCCAGCACCCCCGCCAGCGCATTGCCCAGCGCCGCGCCGATGAAGAATAGCGGCGTGACTTCGCCGCCCTTGAAGCCCGCGCTCAGCGTGACGACGGTGAACAGCATCTTGAGCGCCCAGCTCCAATGGTCCACCGGCCCGGTGAAAAAGCCGGCAATGGTCGGATCGCCGGGGATGGCGGACCAGACGCCCAGACCCAGATAGGCGCGGGTGCCGGTAATCCACACCAGCGCGATGACCAGCAGCCCGCCCAGCGCCGCGCGCGCCGGGCCATAAGGGATGCGGCGCTTCAGCAACCCGCCGAGCGCATGGTTCGCTTCGGCAAAGGTGAGGCCGGCCAGTCCGAAGGCGACACCCGCCACCGCCGCCTTGGCGACGAGCAGCGGTGCGGCGAACAGGCTGCCGCTCTCCGGCGCGACATAGCGGATGGCATAGGGCGTATGATGGATGCCCCAGGCATGGCAGGTCCAGTCGCCCACCAGCGCGGCCAGCAGGCAGGCCAGAATGCCGGCATATTCGATCCGCCCTACCGCCAGCACTTCCAGCGCGAACACGGCGCCCGCCAGCGGCGTGCCGAATACCGCGCCGAAGCCGGCCGCGACTCCGGCCATCAGCACGATGCGGACGCCGGCGGCATCGAGCCGCAGCCGGCTGGCAAAGGCGCTCGCCATGCTGCCGCCCAGTTGCACGGCGGTGCCCTCGCGCCCTGCCGACCCGCCGAACATATGCGTCGCGATGGTGCCCAGGAACACCAGCGGTGCCATGCGCAGCGGCACACCGCCGCCGGGTTCGTGGATCTGCTCGACGATCAGGTTGTTGCCGGCTTCGACCGAACGCCCCAGCCGGTGGTAGAGCAGGGCGATCGCGGCGCCGCCCGCGGGCAACAGGTACAGCAGCCAGGGATGGTCGAACCGCGCGCGCGTCGCCGCATCGAGGCTCCATAGAAAGGCGGCGCATAACGTGCCGACCAGCGCGGCCAGTGGCAGCAGGATCAGCGCCCAGCCTATGGCCGACAGGGCATGCGCGTGCCGGTCGCGGAAAAGGGCGGCCCCATCGAAGCGGTTATAGAGATTACGAAAAGTTGCGCGCACGATTCCTCCTTGCTGCCTTGCGGCGCCTGGTAGGAATCATCGTCCCTTGTCAGGGCGGTTCGGCCGAGATGGCCCGGCGGAAATCCATCGCCTTGGCGCGCCCTATGCCGTCGCCGCGCTGCAGCGTCAACCGGGCGGGGAAGATGGTGCCGCATCCGTGGCCACCGGTTGACCCCCTCCGCGCCCTGCGCCAAAGCGCTCCCCAAGATTTTCAGGGTGACCGAACTTGTCCGAACCTCTCAGCTTCCAGCGCATGATCCTGACGCTCCATGACTATTGGAGCACGCGCGGCTGCCTGATCCTGCAGCCCTATGACATGCGGATGGGCGCGGGCACCTTCCACCCCGCCACCACGTTGCGCGCGCTGGGGCCGGAGCCGTGGAACGCCGCCTTCGTCCAGCCGTGCCGCCGCCCGACCGACGGCCGCTATGGCGAGAACCCCAACCGGCTCCAGCATTATTACCAGTATCAGGTGATCCTGAAGCCGAGCCCGGCGGACCTGCAGGAACTGTATCTGGGCTCGCTGGCGGCGATCGGCATCGATTTCACCAAGCACGACATCCGTTTCGTCGAGGACGATTGGGAATCGCCGACGCTGGGCGCCTGGGGGCTGGGCTGGGAAGTGTGGTGCGACGGGATGGAAGTCACCCAGTTCACCTATTTCCAGCAGATGGGCGGGTTCGACTGCAAGCCGGTGGCGGGCGAGCTGACCTATGGGCTCGAGCGGTTGGCTATGTACATCCAGAATAAGGACAGCGTGTACGACCTCGCCTTCAACGACGAAGGCGTGACGTATGGCGACGTGTTCCTGGAAAATGAGCGCCAGATGTCGACGTGGAACTTCGAGGTGGCGGACACCGACGCGCTGTTCGACCTGTTCCGCAAGGCTGCGGCCGAGTGCGAGCGCTCGCTGGAGGCGAAGCTGCCGATCCCGGCCTATGAGCAGGCGATCGAGGCGAGCCACATCTTCAACCTGCTGAACGCGCGCGGCGTGATCTCGGTGGCGGAGCGCCAGGCCTATATCGGCCGGGTACGCGATCTGGCGAAGGGCGCCTGCGCGGCGTGGATGGAAAAGAACGGGTGGGCGGCGTGATGCTCCCCCGTTTCACGCGAAGGCGCGAAGGCGCAAAGAAGTTTTGGGTTCACGCGGAGGCGCGGAGACGCGGAGTCAGTGTTCGCCGCGCCAGCGGCTCTCTCTCGACCGCGCTGACCACATCTCGCTCGATGATTGGGGCGGCTGACGCCGCCGCGCGACCTGTATCCTCCGCGTCTCCGCGCCTCCGCGTGAACCAATCTTCTTCCTTCCTTTGCGCCTTCGCGCCTTTGCGTGAAAAGAAATTATGACCGACTTCCTCCTCGAACTCCGTTCTGAAGAAATCCCCGCGCGTATGCAGGAAAAGGCGCGTGAGGATCTCGCGCGCCTGTTTGCGGCCGAGCTGGACAAGGCGGGCCTGAAGGCCGCCGAGACGGTCAGCTATGCGACGCCGCGCCGACTTGCACTGATCCTGAAGGGCCTGCCCGATGAGACCGCCGCCGTCTCCGAAGAGACCAAGGGGCCGCGCGTCGGTGCGCCGCCGCAGGCGCTGGAAGGGTTCCTGCGCAAGACCGGGCTGACCACCGACCGGCTGGAGGAGCGCGACGGCATCTATTTCGCGGTGGTCAACAAGCCCGGCCGCGCGACGGCGCAAGTGCTGGCTGAGGCGATTCCCGCCGTGATCCGCGCCTTTCCCTGGCCCAAGTCGATGCGCTGGGGGGCGGCGTCGCTCTCCACCGAAAGCCTGCGCTGGGTGCGCCCGCTGCAGGGAATCGTCGCGCTGTTCGGCAGCAATGTGGTGCCGTGCGAAATCGCGGGGGTGACGAGCGGCGCGGCGACGGTGGGGCACCGCTTCCACCATCCGGGTGCGATCACGATCGGATCGGCTTCGGACTATGTTGAGAAGCTGCGCGCCTGCCATGTTATCGTCGACGGGGCGGAGCGCCGCGCGATCATCGCGGTCGGCGCCAAGATGGCCGCGCAGCGCGAAGGGCTGAGCCTGATCGAGGACGAAGGACTGCTATACGAGAATGCCGGGCTGACCGAATGGCCGATGCCGCTGCTCGGCCGGTTCGACGAAGCGTTCCTGGCGGTGCCGCCCGAAGTGATCCAGCTCACCGCGCGCGTGAACCAGAAATATTTCGTCTGCCGTGATGACGCGGGCAAGCTGGCCAACGCGTTCGTGTGCCTCGCGAATGTCGATGCGGCCGATGGCGGGGAAAAGATCGTCGCGGGCAACCAGAAGGTGCTGGCGGCGCGGCTGAGCGATGCGCGCTTCTTCTACGAGACGGACCTGAAGGTGCCGCTCGGCGAGCAGGCAAGCAAGCTGGAGAAGATCGTCTTCCACGAAAAGCTCCGTAGTGTTGCTCACAAAGTAGAGCGGGTGGCCAGACTTGCTGAGTGGCTAGCGGCCGAGCGCATCGTGCCGGATTGCGATCCGCAGCTCGCGCGCCGCGCGGCCGAACTCGCCAAAGCGGACCTCGTTACTGGGATGGTTGGCGAGTTCCCTGAGCTCCAAGGACTAATGGGCGGGTATTATGCCGCGGCACAGGGCGAACACCCGGCGGTCGCGGCAGCAATTCGCGACCACTACAAGCCGGTCGGGCAAAGCGATGACGTTCCCACCGAGCCCATCACGGTTGCGGTAGCCTTGGCAGATAAGTTGGACACAATTGCTTCGTTTTTCGCTATCAATGAAAAGCCGAGCGGTTCACGCGATCCGTTTGCTCTACGTCGATCGGCGTTGGGCGTGATCGCGTTGATAAACGAGAATAGCATTCGCCTGCCCCTCTCGATTCCGGTCGTGCGGACACTCGCAGTGCTTCTTGGGGGTGCGAGCGGTGAGGCTGACGCACATGCCTTCGAAACCGGCGTTCGTTTCTTGGAAGCCGCCGGTGTAAGCCTCACTGATGCTGCCCGCGTCGAGATGCAAAAGGTGGCGCTGGACAGGGCGCTAGACAAGGCGTCACCCATCTACGACGAGGTAGTTGAGCCGGCGATCAAGAATGTGCTCGACTTCTTCGCCGACCGCTTAAAGGTCCAGCAGCGCGAAGCCGGGGTTCGCCACGATCTGATCGACGCGGTGTTCGCGCTCGGCGGCGAGGACGATCTCGTCCGGCTGCTCGCTCGGGTGAAGGCGTTGCAGGCGTTCGTTACTACCGAGGACGGCGCCAACCTGCTCGCCGGGTACAAGCGTGCGGCGAATATCCTCAAGAAGGAAGGTGTCGTCATCTCCAGTGCTCCTGCGGAAGCAGGAGCCCAGGGTAGCGAAGGACCGGGTAACCCTGGGCCCCTGCTTTCGCAGGGGAACGGGTTTCCTTACGAAGCCGAACCCGCCGAGGCGGCGCTGGCTGCTGCGCTCGACGCGGCGGAACCCAAGGCGGCGGAGGCGATTGCGGCGGAGGATTTCGAAGGCGCCATGGCGGCGCTCGCCACGCTGCGCGGGCCGATCGATGCCTTTTTCGACCAGGTGACGGTCAACGACGCGGATCCAGCCAAGCGCACTGCCCGGCTCGGCTTGCTGGCGCGGATGCGTGATGCGGTGCACAAGGTGGCGGACTTCAGCCGGATCGAAGGGTGAAGTCGCGCCCATTTATCCGATAAATACGTAATATTCGTGCCCAATCTGCCATGGTTTAGAAATAATATGGCACCGACAACGTAGTCAGCGGTTCCGCCTTCTTCGCGGGTGCGGTAGCGGCGCCCGGAGTTCCTGCGGAAGCGGTGCTTCGGCCAGAAGGGGATTGGAATGACGCAGTACGTGTACCGTTTCGGTGGCGGTGTTTCGGATGGTGGTGCAGGCGACAAGAATCTGCTCGGCGGCAAGGGCGCGAACCTTGCCGAAATGGCCTCGATCGGCCTGCCGGTGCCGCCGGGTTTCACCATCTCTACCGAGATGTGCACGCGCTATTATGAGGAAGGCGAGACTTTCCCGGATAGCCTGAAGGCCGAAGTCGCGAACGGCATCGCCCATATCGCCGCGATCACCGGCAAGCAGTTCGGCGATGCGGCCGATCCGCTGCTCGTCTCGGTCCGCTCGGGCGCGCGGGTGTCGATGCCGGGCATGATGGACACGGTGCTCAACCTGGGCCTGAACGACCAGACCGTGCAGGGGCTGGCCGCGACCAGCGGCGACGAGCGCTTCGCCTGGGACAGCTATCGCCGTTTCATCCAGATGTATTCGGACGTGGTGCTGGGCCTCGACCATGGCCGGTTCGAGGAAGCGCTGGAGATCGCCAAGGAAGACCGCGGCTTCACGCTGGATACCGAGCTGTCAGCCGGCGACTGGCAGGCGCTGGTCGCCGAGTACAAGTCCATCGTCGAGGAACTGTGGGGCAAGCCGTTCCCGCAGGACGTGCACGACCAGCTTTGGGGCGCGATCGGCGCGGTGTTCGGATCGTGGCAGTCGGAGCGCGCCAAGGTCTATCGCCGCCTGAACGACATTCCGGCCGACTGGGGCACGGCGGTGAACGTGCAGGCGATGGTGTTCGGCAATATGGGCGACACCTCGGCGACCGGCGTGGCTTTCACCCGCGATCCCTCGACCGGCGAGCGTGCCTATTATGGCGAGTTCCTGATCAACGCGCAGGGCGAGGACGTGGTGGCGGGCATCCGCACGCCGCAGTACCTGACCAAGGCCGCGCGCGAGGCGGCGGGGGCCAAGCCCGCCTCGATGGAAGAGGCGATGCCGGAAGTCTATGCCGAGCTGGCGGCGGTGTTCGACCGGCTCGAAACGCACTACCGCGACATGCAGGACATCGAGTTCACCGTCGAACGCGCCAAGCTGTGGATGCTCCAGACCCGCAGCGGCAAGCGCACCGCCAAGGCGGCGCTGAAGATCGCGGTCGACATGGCGAATGAGGGGCTGATCACCCGCGAACAGGCGATTTTGCGCGTCGATCCGGCGGCGCTGGACCAGCTGCTCCACCCGACGCTTGACCCCAAGGCGCCGCGCGACGTGCTGACCAAGGGCCTGCCGGCGAGCCCCGGCGCGGCCTCGGGCCTCGCGGTGTTCGACAGTGACACCGCCGAAAAGCGCGCCAATGCGGGCGACGCGGTGATCCTGATCCGCGTCGAGACGAGCCCTGAAGATATTCACGGCATGCACGCGGCGCGCGGCATCCTCACTGCGCGCGGCGGCATGACCAGCCACGCTGCGGTGGTGGCGCGCGGTATGGGCCGTCCCTGCGTCTCGGGCGCGGGCAGCCTCTCGATCAACGCGCGCGAGAAGGTGATGCGCGTCGGCACCCGTGAAGTCCGCGAGGGCGATATGGTGACGATCGACGGCGCCACCGGCGAAGTGATGGCCGGCCAGGTGCCGACCGTGCAGCCGGAGCTTTCGGGCGATTTCGGCACGCTGATGACCTGGGCCGACGAAGTCCGCCGGCTGAAGGTGCGCGCGAATGCCGAAACGCCGCTCGACTGCCGCACCGCGCGCGATTTCGGCGCGGAGGGCGTCGGGTTGTGCCGCACCGAGCATATGTTCTTCGAACAGAGCCGCATCACTGCGGTGCGCCAGATGATTCTGGCCGAGGACGAGGCGGGCCGCCGCGCCGCGCTGGAAAAGCTGCTGCCCGAACAGCGCAGCGACTTCCTCGAGATTTTCGAGGTGATGGCGGGCCTGCCGGTGACGATCCGCCTGCTCGATCCGCCGCTGCATGAATTCCTGCCGCACGAAGAGGCGGAGTTCGCCGAAGTGGCGACGGCGGCCGGGGTGGATGTCGACACGCTCAAGCGTCGCGCCGCCGAGCTGCATGAGTTCAACCCGATGCTGGGCCATCGCGGGTGCCGGCTTGGTGTGACTTATCCCGAAATCTACGAGATGCAGGCACGCGCCATCTTCGAGGCGGCGATTGCGGTGGCGGAAAAGTCCGGCGCGGCGCCCGTGCCCGAAGTGATGATCCCGCTGGTCGCCACCCGGCGCGAGCTGGAGCTGACGAAGGCGGTGGTCGACAAGGCGGCGCAGGCGGTATTCGCCGAAAAGGGCCGCACGATCGACTATCTGGTCGGCACGATGATCGAGCTGCCGCGCGCTGCGCTGATGGCGGGCGAGATCGCCGAGGTGGGGGCGTTCTTCAGCTTCGGCACCAACGACCTGACCCAGACCACGCTGGGCGTCAGCCGCGACGATGCCGCGCGGTTCCTGACCACCTATGTCGAGAAGGGCATTTACCCGAAGGATCCGTTCGTCAGCCTGGACGTGGACGGCGTCGGTCAGCTGATCGAGCTGGCTGCCGAGCGCGGACGCAAGACCCGCAGCAATATCAAGCTGGGCATTTGCGGCGAGCATGGCGGCGATCCGGCCTCGATCGCCTTCTGTGAAAAGACGGGGCTCGATTATGTCTCTGCCTCGCCCTACCGCGTGCCGATCGCGCGGCTGGCGGCGGCGCAGGCCGCGATCCGGGTGCGATGATGCTGCTCGCGCCGGTGGTGGTGCAGGCGGAGGCGCAGACGGCCGCGGCGCTCAGCCGCGAGCTGCTGGCCAGCTCCACCGCCACCGCCGTGCTGGAGCGCCGCTGCGGCCACCCGATCCGCGCGGAAGTGGACCGGGCGGCGCACAAGGATGCCACGCCAGAGCAGCGCAAGCGGCTGGGGGTGGGGCCGGCCGAACGTGTCGTCTATCGCAGCGTCGTGCTGCGCTGCGGCGAAGTCGCGCTGTCGTTGGCCGAGAACTGGTATGTGCCGGCGCGCCTTACGCCGGCGATGAACGCCGCGCTGGAGCAGGGTGACACCCCGTTCGGCGCGGCGATCCGGCCGCTTCATCCGCACCGCCAGCCGCTGGAACAGGCGCTGGCGGGCGTCGCCCCCTATGTGCTGCGCCACCGCGCTCTGGTGCTGGACGGCGAGGGCCACGTGCTGGCCGAAGTGGTCGAGAATTATACCCCGGCAGTGTTGCGATAAGCAATGCAGCCCGCAAGCCCCCTTCCGGAAGGAGCTTTTGTAAGCACGCTATAGCTTCACGGCAGCGTTCCCCCCGTCGGCCCATAGCGCCGAGCCCGTCACGAAGCTCGACATGTCGCTCGCCAGGAACAGCGCGGCTTGCGCAATCTCCTCCGGATCGGCGATCCGCTTCATCGCGTGCAAGCCTGCAGCCCATTCCCGTTGCGCGTCGTCGCCGGCCATCTCGGTTGCGGTGCCGCCGGGGAGTAGCGCATTCGCACGGATGCCGGCGGAGCCATAGTCGGCGGTAATCCCGCGCACCAGCCCGAGTAGCCCGGCCTTGGCTGCGGCATAGGCGCTCATTCCCGGCAGGCCCACGCTCGTACCGACGAAGCTGCCGGTGAACACCAGCGAACCACCGCCGCTCTCCAGCATAGCCGAAATCTGTGTGCGCGCGCCAAGAAACGCGGCAGTGAGGTTGGTCGCCAACACCGTCTCCCAGTCCGCCGGGTCGATCGCCGCCAGCGGCTGCATCGGACCCATCGTCCCGGCATTGTTAAAGGCAATGTGCAGGCCGCCGAACCGCGTCTGTGCGGCCGATACCGCAGCGACATGGGTGTCTTGCACGGTGACGTCGCCCGCTACGGCGATTGCTTTCCCACCTTGCTCTGCAATCTCGGCTACCAGCGCCTCCAGCCGCTCGTGCCGTCGCGCGACCAGCACCAGGGAGGCGCCCTGCGCGGCGAACTGCAACGCCGTCGCTCGACCGATCCCCGAGCTCGCGCCCGTTATGATGGCCGTTTTTTCAGCAAGCAACGTCATGTCCGATCTCCCTTAATGGAGCCCGACAGATAGCGGGGGCGCCGTCGCGGCGCGTCCCGTTGCTTGTCGTCAAACTACGAGGCACCCCAAACGAGAAACACCCCCCTTCCTTGCGGAAGAGGGGTGCTCCCGGAGAAGCCCGGTATCGGCCGATCAGAACTTCGTCGTGGCCGACAGATAGAAGGTCCGGCCGGTGCGGCTGGCCATCTGGAAGGTGTCCGCCGTGGTCTGGTAGGCGTCTTCGTGGGTATTGTTCAGGTTGATGATACCCGCGGTGAAGCTCAGCCACTTGTTGGGGGTGAAGCCGGTCGCCAGATCGAGCTGGGTACGGGCCCGCACCGTATGGATCTCGCCGCCGCTGACGAAGAAGGTCGACGCCGCATCCTGCTTGTACGAGCTGCGGTGGTTGACCGACACGCGGACGCTGAACATCTCGTTTTCCCAATAGGGCGTCACGTTCCAGGTCAGCTTCGACAGGTCGCGCAGGTTGAAGCCGGTGCCCAGGGCGCTGGCATCGGTATCGACGACCGTGACGTTGCCGGTGACGCCGAAGCCCTTGACCGGCAGCCAGGTGTCGAAATTCTGCGTGGCCGCAACTTCGACGCCCTTGATGTTGATCGTGCGGTTGTCGTTCAACACGCGGCTGAAGCTGTAGTCGCTCTTCAGATCGGCCGACTGGCAGTTGGTCGTCACGCCGTTCAGTGCCACGCCGTTATACGAGCTGGGGCAATAGAATTGCGTGAAGGTGCCGTTCTTCACCGCCTTGTAGAAGCCGGCGATGCTGATCGAATTGCCCTTGCCGTAATAATATTCCAGGCTGATGTCGGCCTGGTTGGCAGTCAGGGGTTTTAGGCGGGATTCACCGGCTGAGACGCTGGTGAACGGACGCTTTTGCGAGGAGATGCCGGTGCTGATGGTGTCGGCCATCTGCGTCTGGCTGTTGAGCAGCGGGCGGACCAGCACCTTGGCCACGGCAAGGCGCGCAACGAGGTGCGGCGTAAGGTCCATCGCGAAGCTCGCGCTCGGCAGCACGTTGCCGTAGTCCTGAACGATATGCTCCTGGCCGAGCAGCTTGGCATCGCTGCCGGTGCCGTCGGTGAGGCTTGCCGTCACATTCTGGTGCGTGTGCTCATACCGCAGGCCGATATTGCCGCGGATCGCGCTGCCGAACAGCGTGCCGTCGATATTCGCCATGGCATAGACAGCCGGCACGTAGCGATCGACCCGGTAGGTGCTGGGCCAGTCGGGCACATCGGGAACGGTGATGCCCTTGGAGGCGAGCAGCGACTGCCATGCGTCTGCATTCACCGACAGGAACGAATGCGGGATCGACATCGCGCCGTCGAGGAAGTTGGACACCAGCTGCCCGGTCGAGCTGAGGCTCGGGATCCACGCATATTCCGGGTAGGTCACCGGATCGCTCACGTCACCGTCACGGTCGTGACGGAAGGCGAGGGTCGAGAAGCTCTCGTGGTGATACTTCACGCCTACCACCAGCGACTGCACGCCGTGCCAGCCCAGCTCCTTGGTGACATCGACCTGCGCGGCCTTGTCCTTGGCGGTCTGGATGTGCGTCGCGCCGTCGACGAACGCGAACCAGGTGCGGTTGGCGGTGTTCCACAGAGAGCCGTCGGTCAGGCTCGACGTGGTCCACTTGACGTTGCTCGGGTTGGAGATGTCGAGCGCGCCGCCCTTGGCGAAGTTGACCTCGTCGATCGACGCCCACTCGTAGAGATGCGCATTGCCCTTGGTGTAATGGGCGACTGCGTGCACCTTCCAGGTTTCGCCCGGCTGCCAGTTGATCGTGCCGGTATAGGCCTGGGTCTGCAGGTTGCGCAGTTCAGGCTGGGTGTTGTTGTCGACGTTGAAGTTCGACAGCGTGAGGTTGTTGGCGACGCCGTTGGCGACGCTGTTCACCGTCACGGCGGAGGGCTGCCACTTGCCGAACACCATCTGGCGCGTGGTGTAGCGGGTGTGGTCGCGCGAATATTCGCCCTGCAGCAGCGCTTCGAAATTGTCGGCGGGCTTCCACTGCAGCGCGCCGCTGGCCATTACCTGCTCGGTGTCGCGATCGATCCGGCGATAGCGAAGATTGGCGGGAACATAGGCGTTCGGCAGGGTGGGCTGGGTACCCGGATCATACCAGTTGCGGATGAAGGCATAGTCGCCACGGTCCTTCAGCTTCTGGTAGCTGACATTGGCCATCACGCCCAGCGTGCCGCCAGCGAAGCTGTCGATATAGGCGCCGCTGACCTTGGGGGTCCATTCCTTGCCGCGATAGTCGGAGTTGTAGCCCTTCACGCCCACGACGAAGTGCGGGCCCTTATAGGCGAGTGGCTTGACCGTATCGATATTGACGGTGCCGGAAAGGCCGCCCGAGTCCATGTCCGCGGTCGGCGACTTGATCACCTGGATCGCGCTGGCCAGATCGGTCTGGATGATGTCGTAGCGGAAGCCGTCCTTGAAGTCGGCGCTGGCGAAGGTCTGGCCGTTGATCGTCGTGCGGGCATATTGCGCGCCCAGGCCACGGATGCTGATCGTCGAGCCGCGACCGTTGATGTTCGACATCTGGACGCCGGCAATGCGCTGAATTGCTTCGGTAATGTTCTGCGCGGGGAACTTGCCGATGTCTTCGGCGGTAACACCGTCGGTGATGCGGATGTCCTTGCGCTTCGCGTCCTGTGCGGACTGGAGGCTCGAGCGGAAGCCGGTGACGACATATTCGTCGCCGCTGCTGTCGGCGGTCTGGCCCGCAGAAGCGCCGTTCGTCTGGGCAAAGGCAGGCGAGGCGGCCGCAATCGCGGCGGCGCAGCCGGTGGCAAGCAGTACCAGTTTGCTACAATTCGAGACAGTCAGTCGTTCGGGACGTGCGCTATGCATCGTTCAACCCCCCTTCCTAGTTGGTTATCGACCCCAGCTTCCCTGCTGCGGAGACGTTCTTGCTATTCAGGGCCCGTCTTGGGCTCTTGTGGTAGCAAGAGTGTCCTAGAGGCCTTACCACTTGTCAAGCCAATATGGGGACAAAAATATGACAACTTTGCCGCTTCGAAAGGCATTGGTATTACAGCGTGTTAAAAGCGCCTGGGAGAGGGCGGGGTTGGAGATAGAACGTGATTGTGCGGCAAATTTGCCGCACCTGTGCGCTGCAAACGCGCGCAATTGGTCCGCCCACGCCGACTCAGTCGATGCGTTTGGTCAGACAAGCCCCCGGAGCGCCGGGAGTATTACGAATCGAACAGCGATAAGGGGTTAGGCCACCCGCTCAGCCGAAACGCCGGGCATGTTCGTCGATATTTCCGCCGCGTAGCAGCCGGGCCTGTTCACGCCATTGCTGCGCGGCAACCGTTCCACGTGGCATGCTGAGGCGGTCTTCCAGCGCCGGCTCGTCTTCGGGGGCCAGCGTCTCGATGTCGCGGAAATGGCGGATGCCCAGTTCATTGAGCTGCCGCTCCTGCGGCTCGTCGATGCCGCGGATGCGCGACAGAATGTCGCCGCCCCCATAGAACCAATTCCGCATCGCCGCGCTGCGTTCGGTGGCAGAGACGGCCGTGTCGGGCAGGGGAACCGCGGGGGGCTGGCGTTCGGCGAGCGCCATTTCCAGCCGTGCATTCTCACTTTCCAGCTCGCGCACGCGGCGGTTGGCGGTGGTCAGCTCCTCGCGTGCCCGATCGCGGGTGGCATTGTGCGCCTCGCGCTCCTCCTCGAACCGGTCTCGCCACTTGCGCCCGGCGCTGCTGCTTGCCAGCCCGAGCAGCCAGCCCGCGAGCAGGGTCAGCGCCAGCGCGACGAACTGGAGCGGCATGGTAAAGGGCAGCGCGTTCATGGGCATGTCTCCGGCGGTTCGCCGAAAACCAGCCGGGCGGCCGGGGGTTCCCCGGCCGACGCGACAATCAGTGCATCAGCGCATCGTTGATCGAGCAGGCAGCCGGCCCGAGAATGACGATGAACAGCACCGGCAGGATGAACAGGATCAGCGGCACGGTCATGATCGCGGGCAGGCGGGCGGCCTTTTCTTCTGCGCGCATCATTCGCTCGTTGCGGAACTCCGCAGACAGCACGCGCAGTGCGGAGGCGAGCGGGGTGCCGTATTTTTCCGTCTGGATCATCGTGGTGATGACGCCGCGCATCGCGTCGAGGGCGATGCGGTTCGAAAGATTCTCGAACGCCTGGCGGCGGTCCGTCAGAAAGCCGAGCTCGATCGCAGTCAGCGAAAATTCTTCGCCCAGCTCCGGATAGGCCTTGCTGAGTTCCTTCGACACGCGGGCGAAGGCGGCGTCGACGGTCAGGCCGGCTTCGGCGCAGATCACCAGCAGGTCCAGCGCATCCGGCAGGCCCTTGCGGATCGCGTGGCTGCGCTTGGTGATGCGGTTCTTCAGGTACAGGTCGGGGAATTTATAGCTGAGGATGAAGGTGCCCGCGACCAGGCCATAGGCCTTGAGCGGCGACCAGTTGGCAAACATCTCCGTGCCATAGACCAGGTACAGCATCGGCCCGCCAACGACGATCGGCAGCACCAGACGGCCGAAGATCACCGCGACCGCCCATTCCTTGCGGCGGATGCCGGCCTGAGCCAGCTTCAACTGGGCCTGTTTGAGCTGGCCTTCCTGCAGCACCTGCAGCGACTGGAGGAAGGCGCGGATGCGGTCGGTCGCCTCGCTGCGCTGGACCAGCTTGGCCCTGCGCTTCGAAGTGGAGGCCGTGATGCCGGCCTTCAGCTGCTCGCGCCGCTCGTTGAGCGCCTTGACCCGGCGGCTCATCGGATTGCGGGCGGTGGTTGCGAGATAGACGGCGACGAGCACGGCGAAGGTCGCCACGCCGGCAAGCAGCGTCGCCGCCCAGTAAACGTCGATGCCGAGCAGGGTAGGGCCGGTGTGCGGTTCCATCATCAGATCTCGAAATTGACCATCTTGGCCATGATGAAGACGCCCAGCCCCATCCAGACCAGGCCGCCGCCGCCGGCTATGATCAGCCGCTGGTCGGTGAAGAAGTGCATCATATAGCCGTTGTTGATGAACCAGATCAGCCCGAAGACGATGAACGGCAGCGAGCCGACGATCAGCGCCGACGCCTTGGATTCGGACGACATCGCCTTGATCTTCAGCTTCATCTGGCTGCGCTTGCGGAGCACATCGGCCAGATTGGCCAGCGTTTCCGCCAGGTTGCCGCCGGTTTCGCGCTGGATCGCGATCGAAATGGTGAAGAACTGGAATTCGGGCGTGCCCAGCCGGTCGGCGGTCTCCTGAAGGGCGGCGTCGAGCGTGCGGCCGATCTTCATCTTGTCGCTGATCGCCCGGAATTCCTCGCCCACCGGCCCGTCAATTTCGTTCGCGACGACGCCGATCGTCTCGGTAATCGGCAGGCCCGAGCGCAGGCCGCGCACCAGCAGATCGATCGCATCCGGAAACTTGCTGGTGAAGCGCGTGATGCGCCGCTTGATGAGGAACCCGACGACGAAATGCGGCAGGCCCAGGCCGATGAACAGGCTAAAAAAAATCGCCAGCCAGAGCGGCGCGCCTCGCAGGAACAGCAGCGCGGCGGGGACCAGCGTCAGCCCTAAAGATGCGCTGCCATATTGGCCGACCGTCCAGTCCTTGCCGGTCATGTTCAGCCGCTTTTGCAGCTCGGCAGGATTGGGGAGGAAGCGGCCGACGGTAAGATCGAGCCGCGTCGCGCGGTTGGTGGAGATGCGGCGGAGCTGCGCCTCCATGGCATTGTTGCCGGTGGTGCTGACCAGATGGCGATCACGCACGCTGGTGAGGCGACGCGAGCTGGCGCGTTCGGTGGACGGGCCCGAAAGGGCGAGCGCCATCAGCACCAGCACTGCCACGCCGCCCAACGCGACCGTCAATAGCGGCAACATGTTCACGCCGTTCGGGCTCCTACGCTATTACGCCCCGCGCGTTGCGGCGGGAGCGGTTCGGGCGCCAGTCTCGCAAAGAGACCTTAGCTCCCGGTTACCGCCCGCCCGCTTGCGCCAGGGCGGATCATTTTTTCTTGCCGGGCAGCTTTGCCGACAGGCCGGTCAGCTTGCCGAGCAGCGACGCGCCCTTGCCTTCCTTCTTGCCCTTGTTCTTGTCGTCTGCCTCCAGGCCGGCATCGGTGATGGCGAGGATGCGGGCGGGCAGCGCCATCAGCGGTGCGATCGACTTGGCGGACTTGCCGGCTTCGGCAAGCGGCTTGCCCAACTTGGCTGCCTGCGCGGCCAGCTTCGGATCATAGCCGAGCATCACGTCGATCTTGCGTTCGATCGAGCCTTCGAAATCCTTGCGGCTGATCTCCAGCAGCGGGGCGGGCTGGACTTTGTTGGCGACGACGATCACCTGCGTCTGCGGCGCATTCGACTTGAACCAGCTGAGAATGCGGATCGCATCGCGGGCAGCCGCCAGGGTCAGGTCGCTTACGACCACCGCCACCTGAACGTCGGTGATCAGATGCGGATGGTTGACCAGCATCGCGCGCGGCAGGTCGACGACCGTGCACTCGAACGCGCTGCGCATTTCTTCCTGCAGCTGATAGAAGGCGCCACCGTCGCTGATCATCGGCGAGTTGATCGGCGCTTCGGCCGACAGCACGGCCAGCCGGTCCGACGCCTTCACCATCGCGCGTTCGATAAACAGCCCGTCGATGCGGCTGGGATTTTCGATTGCGTCGGTCAGGCCGCGGCCGGGCTCAAGGTCGAGTGCGAGCGCACCGGTGCCGAAATGCACGTCCAGATCGAGCAATGCCGTGGTGCGGCCGTGCTTTTCGCTCAGCAACCAGGCCATCGATGTCGCAACCGTCGACGCGCCGACGCCGCCGCGCGTGCCGATCACCGCTACACCGCAATGCGGCCGGTCGACGGTCGCCTCGCTGATCTTCGGGGCGTTCAGCATCGCCTGGGCCTGGGCGAAGCTTTCGCGCATCGCATCGGGGTTGATCGGCTTCAGCAGATAATCGTGGATGCCGCTGGCGATCAGATCGCGGTACAGGCGGACATCGTTCACCTGACCGGCCGCGATCACGACCGTGCCGGGCTCGCACACTTCCGCCAGAGCATTGATGTCGTTGAGCGGGTCGCCCGATTCGGACAGGTCGACGAACAGGATGTTCGGGCTGGCCGACACCGAAAGCGTCTGCACGGCGTTGCGCAGGCCGCCCTTGTTGACCATTTCCGGCGACCAGCCGAGTTCCACAGCGATCGGCCGCAGCACCTCCGCGGTGCGTTCTTCGCAGACAAACGCGGCAAACGGCTCACGCTGCGCCGCGCGTCCGGGGTTGAAGGGCATGTTCACTGGCCGCCGCCTTTCGTCGAATCGGATTTGACCGTGGCACCGCCGGCACCGCTGGGGGCCGCGGCGCGATAGGCGCCGATCGCCTTGGCGGAGGTGGCGGGATCAGCCGTCGGGGCGCCCGGGGCGCCGCGGACCAGATCGGCCGGATCGGCTACCATCGCGGCCAGGTTGCTATAGGTCGCGCAGCCGAAGTTCGAGCTGGTGCTGGCATCGAAGGTGAAGTTGCTGGGATGCGAATAGTCCGGGCAGTGCGGCACGCTCGCGCTCATCCGCGTCAGCACCACGCGCACCGTTCCCGGCGCGATCGGCGTGCTGGTGGCAGGGGCGCGATCGGTGAGCAGCAGCCCGTAACGGCCGGCGGCTGCGGCGACTTCGCTGCGGCCGGTGGTGCCGTCGGCGCCATCGTCGATCGCGATATGGTCGCCATAGCGCAGGTTCATCGCCTGCATCCAGCCGGACAGGCGCTGTGCTTCGCCGGCGGCAAGTGCGCCGCCCGACGTTTGCAGGTCCAGCGTATAGTCCTGGCGGCTGACGACCGGCTGGTGGACCGACTCGACACCGCCATTATAGCCGGCGCAACCGGCCAGCAGCAGCGCGGGGGCGGTGAGCAGAACGGGGAAGCGCGGAAACACGGGCATTCTCCTCGACATGCGCGGCATCAGAAACCGAAGCCCGGGGCGGCGGCGCCGCCCGACTTCGCCTTGCGGGAATTGGCGGGGATCGCCAAAGCCTTGGCGGGCGCGGGATTGCTGTCGGGGGCGACCGGCAGTGCCGGCGTCGCGCTATCGACCGCTGCAGGCGTGACCGCGTTTACCGATGGCTCGGCGACGGGCTGGGCCATGGTTGGTTTGGGACGCTCACCGCCGGTGGTGCCGCCGCCGACCGAACCCATGAACAGGCGGTCGAAGTCGTTGGGCGCCTTGTAGCCGTCGGTCGGCAGGACGATCTGGTTCGCGTTCACCGGCCGCACGAGATAGGGGGTGATGACGATCATCAGCTCGGACTCGTTGCGCTGGAAGGCGTTCGAGCGGAACAGCGCGCCCAGGATCGGCATGTCGCCCAGCGCCGGCGTCTTGGTGATCGAGTTGTTGTGGGTGTTCTGCAGCAGCCCACCGATCACCATGCTTTCGCCCGAGCCCAGTTCCACCGTCGTCTCGCTGCGCCGGGTGGTGAGGGCGGGGATGGTGGTGTTGTTCATCGTCACCGCACCCGAGGACGAAAGCTGCGACACTTCCGGCTTTACGTGCAGCGAGATTCGGCCATCCGCCAGCACCGTGGGCGTGAAGGCAAGGCTGACGCCATATTGCTTGTATTCGACCGTAGTGGTGCCGAGCGTTTGCGCCACGGGGATCGGAATTTCGCCACCCGCGAGGAAGCTGGCCGTCTCACCCGAAAGCGCGGTCATGCTGGGCGTGGCGAGCGTCGTCACCTGACCGATCGTCTCGCCGAAATCGAGCGACGCGAGCAGGTCGGAGCCGAGGAAGCGACCGCCGATGCCGAGCAGCGCATTGTTCGTGCTGGGCGCGGGGAAGTTGTAGATGGTGGCGCCGGCAAAGGCGCCGGTGGCCGGATCCTGGGTGGTGCCGGTATAGGTGGTGATCGAGCCCTGCTTGCCCTGATTGATGTTCCACACCATGCTATGGCCGCTGCTGCGGTTGGTCAGGTTGGCGTTCATGTTCTTGGAAAAGCTGCGGTTCACTTCTGCGAAGCGGACCTGCAGCATCACCTGAAGCGGGGTTGCCGTCCGCAGGCGGTTGACCACGCCGATCTTGAGCTGGGCGTTCGCATCGTCGAGCTTCACGCCGGGATTGAGCAGCGTCAGCACCAGCCGTTGCGCCTGTTCGGCGTCCTGGGGCGAGCGCACCGTGCCGTTGAGCACGGCGATCTGGCCAACGGTGGTGACGGTGATGTCGGCATCGGGCATCGCCGCCTTCAGCATCGCGTCGAGGCTGCTGATATTCTGCGCAACGCGGACATTGGCCGAATAGATGACTTCGCCGCTGGCGTTGGTGGCGAACACCGTCGCCTCGCCGAACGCCTTGCCATAAAGGTGAATCTGGCGCGCATTGGCGACATAGACGTCGGCCGTACCCGGGTTCGAGGTCCATACATCCGCGGCCGCGGCGGGCAGGGTGATCAGTTCACCTTCGCCGATCGACAGTTGCACGGTGCGGGTCGGGCGCTGTGCGCCGGCCGGAAGCGGTGCGACGCGGGCTGCCTGGCGGGCATGGGTGCCGGGACGCGGCGCACGGTCCTGGGCGAAGCCCGGTGCGGTCGTGCCGAGGATCAACCCGGCAGACACCGTCGCTACGAGCGACCCGTGCAGGAAGCGCTTGCTATTCATTTCAATTCTTCCCCCCAACCGGGACCAGGCTGGCATCGCTGCCACGTACGACCCGCACGACGGGGCCCAGCACTGCGCCGGGCGCTGCCGTGCCGCCGGCCGGTGCGGCGCCCGGCATGCCGGGCGCTGCGGCCGGGCCTTCGGCGGCCTTGCCGGGCACCGTGCTGCGCTGGAAGCGCGACACGTCGGCGCCGGTCGCAAAGCTGGACCCGCTATCGATCGGTCCCGCATGGACGCGGGCGAGCATTGCCTTTTCCTTCTTCGGATCGCCGTCATCGGGCACGTTGACCGCGCCGCTGGCAATCGCCTGTTCCAGATCGCCCGGCGTATCCGCAATCGAGCGCAGCGAGAGCGACAGCGTGCCGACGGTCTGGGCGACCGCGATCTTCTCGGCGATCTTCGGCGTCGCTTCGACGGTCACGGTCGAATAGGTGTTGACGACGGTGTTGCCCTTGTCGTCGGTCTGCTTGTCGGTGCGCTGGTCGGTCGCCAGCACGCGCAGGTTGCGCAGCACCGTCTCGGAGGCCTTGAGCGGCGGGCCATCGCCACCACCGGCAACCGTCTGGGTCAGGATCAGGTCGACATGGTCGCCCGGAAACACGAAGCCGGCAACCGCGCTCTGGGCGGAGACGGGAACCGTGACCGCACGCATGCCCGGGCCAAGCGCTGCTGCCAGGAAACCGCGATCCCCCGGCTTGACCAGCGCGCCCTGAATGATCGGCTGGCCGGCAGAAATTGCATAGCGTACGACCGTTCCCTGCAGCTTGGCAGGTTCGATCTGGCCGCGGACGAAATAGGCACCCTGCACCAGATCCTTGGGCCAGGGGCGGAATTCCATCGACGTGGCATCGAGGATGGTGCCGACCGGCAGGCCGCGCTTGGCGACCAGCACTTCGGTGGTGTTGGCGGGCTGGGCGGGTGCCATGGCCGGCGCGGCGCCGGCGGCAGGCGCGGACGCGCCGGCCATCATGTTACGCGCCATGAACGCGGTAATGGCCGCGACGAACAATGCGCCGACGAGCAGAATGACCTTGCGTGCATCCATTTCGTATCAAGCCTTCCCGAATTCTCTGCCGGCTTCGTTGCTCCGGCGTTAAGCATCAGTGAAACTGGTTAAAAATCGGTTCGCGGAGCACCAGAAGCGCCGCGATGGCGATTGCCACGCCATAGGGAATTTCGATGGCCAGCCCGGTGCGACGCCGCACGAGCTTGTCCGCCACCATCAGCAGGGTCAGCGCACCGCCGAGCAGCGACATGACGATCAGCATCCAGACGAGCTGGGGGAGCGGCAGCCACAGGGCGAGCGCGCCGATCATCTTCACGTCGCCGCCGCCCATCTGCCCCAGCGCGAACGCGCCGATGAAAAAGGCGAATACGATCAGTGCAATGCCGACCTGCAGCGCTACACCGGGCCATAGCGGCAACCCGGACCACCACCACCAGAGCGGCGCGAGCAGCGCAATGGCGGCGTTTTTCCAATTGGCGATTTCGCGCGTACGCGCATCCTGAATGCCCGCAGACACCAGAAGCAGCGCCAGCGCGCCGAGCAGAAATGTTCCGACCGTAATCCCCATGGGAGTTAATCCCTAGACGGGACGGCTTACGAAAACGTAACCAGCGCAAATGGTAGCTTCTCTGAACCTTCGTCGGACAATCCCGGCCGACGCCACGATCGCGCAATGGCAGGCACCCGATGGCTGGACGCTGCGGTGCTTTCACCGAGCGACAGCGGCGGTGCCCCCGCGCGGCAGCATCCTATTCCAGGGCGGCCGCGGTGACATTTTCGAGAAGTATCTGGAAACCTTTGCCGAATGGCATTCCCAGGGATGGAATGTCACCTCGTTCGACTGGCGCGGCCAGGGAGGATCGGGGCGGCTGACGCCGGCCGCCAATTGCGGCGACATTGTCGATTTCGCCGAATATATCGCGGATTTCCGTGTCTTTTGCGACGAATGGGTGGCGAATACGCCCGGCCCGCACGTCGTGATGGGGCATTCGATGGGGGGCCATTTGGTGTTGCGGGCGCTGGTCGAAGGCGTGGCGCACCCCGATGCGGCGGTGCTGGTGGCACCGATGCTGGGCGTGCGCAGCATCTTCGGGCGCTTCGCCGAGCGCGCGGCGCGGTTCATGGCCAGTCTGGGCGATCCACTGCGGCCGGCATGGAAGGGCAATGAAAAGCCCTATACCACCGAAACGCGCGCCAATTTGCTGACGCATGATCTCGATCGCTATGCCGATGAAATCTGGTGGCAGACCGAAAATCCCGCGATTCTCACCGGCCCGCCGAGCTGGCGCTGGCTAATTCAGGCGTTTCAATCGATGCGGGGGCTGGAAGCCGGGCCGGTCGAGTCGATGCAGGTGCCGACGCTGGTGCTGGTGGCCGATGCCGACGGCCTGGTCGATGCGCGCGTCGCGTTGCGCGTGGGCGCCCGGCTGCCCGATGCGCAGATCGTTCGCTTTGGCAAGGAAAGCGCGCACGAAATTCTGCGTGAGGCCGATCCGGTGCGCGACCGGGCGCTGGATGCGATCGACCGGTTTCTGGCGGAGCGGGCGCCCCGGGCATGACGCGCTATGACGTGGCGATCGTCGGTGCGGGCATTGCCGGCGCCAGCATGGCGGCCGCGCTGGCGCCACGCACGCGCGTGCTCTTGCTGGAGGCCGAGGATCGTCCCGGTTATCACGCCACCGGTCGTTCGGCGGCATTCTGGTCGGAAACCTATGGCGGGCCGGACATCCAGCCGCTGACCACCGCATCGGGACCGGCACTACGGGAGGGCGGCTTTCTCGATTCGCTCGGCTCGCTCCATCTCGGAAGACGCGAGGAAGGCGGCGCGGTCGATGCCTTTCTAGCCGCGTTCGATGGCAGCGGCGTGGCGCTCGATCCGGTCGACCCGGCGGCGCTGGTCCCGGGCTTGCGCGCCCAATGGTCGCTGGGCGTGCTCGAGCCCAGCTGTGCCTATATCGACGTCGCCGGGCTGCACGCGCGTTATCTGCGCGATGCACGGTGCGCGGGTGCGGTTTTGCAAAACGACGCGGCGTTGTCTTCGGCGACCCGTGATGCGGGAATCTGGCGGCTGGAGACGCGCGCCGGCATTTTCCAAGCCGATGTGCTGGTGAATGCCGCCGGTGCCTGGGCAGACCCGGTCGCGACGATGTCGGGCGCGGTGCCGATCGGTATCCAGCCTTTCCGCCGCACGATGGTCCAGCTCGCGAGCGACCCCGGCGCGCCGCGGGGGTGCCCGCTGGTCGGCGATCTGGCCGGCACCTTCTATTTCAAGCCGGAGCCCGGCGGTCGCCTGTGGCTGAGCCCGCACGACGAGATTCCAAGCCTGCCCTGCGATGCGGCGCCGGAGGATGTGGACGTTGCGCTCGCGATCGACCGGTTCGAGCGAGTGGTCGACTGGCGCGTGACGGCGCTCGAGCACAAATGGGCCGGGCTGCGCAGCTTCGCGCCGGACCGGCGGCCGGTTTATGGCTTCGATCCGAAAACGTCGGGCTTTTTCTGGTGCGCGGGGCAAGGCGGCTTCGGGATTCAGACCGCACCGGCAGCGGCCGCCATGGCGGCGGCGTTGCTGCTGGGCGATCCGGTGCCATTCGGGCTGGATGCAGCGCGGTATTCGCCGGAGCGGTTTGGGTATTCTGCTCTATAGCTCCCCTCCCTGCATTGCAGGGAGGGGAGCTGTAAGAGGTAAGACGCACTCAGCGTCCGCGCGGCGGCCCCTTGCGATGCACCGGCTTGCCCTGATTGTTGCCCTTGCGATGCGGCGGCGGGCCGCGGCGGGCGGGAGCATCGCCGCGCGCGTGGGGCGCAGGGGCGTCCTGCGCCGGCTCGATGCGGATGTCTTCGTCCTCGGGATTCTGGGCCTTGGCGGCGCGGGCGAGGGCGGCGGTGAACTTTGCCGCGAGGGCGCGGGGCACCTGGAAGTGCGTTTCGTTAGCGCTGATGCGGATCGCGCCGACTTCGTTGCGGGTGATGTGCCCGCGGCGGCAAATCAGCGGCAGAAGCCAGCGCGGATCGGCATTCTGCCGCCGCCCGATGTCCATGCGGAACCACACCGTGTCATCAAAGCCTGGCCGGTGGCGCTCCTGCTGCGCGGCGCGGCGCGCCTCGGGCGTCGCCTCGATCAGATCCTCGGGTGCGGGCAGTGCAGCGCGATGCGCGCGCACCAGCGCAGCGGCGATCTCCGCCGGGCTCTTCTCTGTCAGCAGCCGTTCGGCGAGCGCCTGATCTTCCTCGTCGGTTTCGATCGGCTGGAGCAGCGCCGTCAGCAGCCGTTCGCGATCGGCGACGCGCACGTCGTCGACGGTCGGCGCCTCGATCCATTCGGCGGGAATGCGGGCGCCGCGCAGCATCTGTTCCACCCGGCGACGGCGCGGATAGGGGACGATCAGCACGGCCGTGCCCTTTTTCCCCGCGCGACCGGTGCGGCCGGAGCGGTGCTGCAGCGTCTCCGCGTCGCGCGGCAGCTCGACATGGATGACGAGCGTCAGCGTCGGCAGGTCGATGCCGCGCGCGGCGACGTCGGTCGCCACACAGACCCGCGCGCGCTTGTCGCGCAGCGCCTGCAGTGCATGGTTGCGCTCCGACTGCGAATGCTCGCCCGAGAGCGCCACAGCCGCGAAGCCGCGCTCGATCAGGCTCGCGTGAAGGTGACGAACGTTATCGCGCGTGGCGCAGAACAGGATCGCCGTTTCCGCCTCGTGCAGGCGCAGCAGGTTGACGACGACATGTTCAATGTCCGCCGGCGCGACGGTGACGGCCTGATAGGCGATGTCGCCGTGTCCGCGATCGTCGCTCTTGGTCGTGATCTGGAAGGCGTCGCGCTGATAGCGGCGGGCCAGCGCCACGATCGGCTTGGGCATGGTCGCCGAGAAGAGCAGTGTGCGGCGGCCCTCGGGCGTGCCGTCGAGGATCGCTTCCAGCTCCTCGCGAAAGCCCATGTCGAGCATTTCGTCGGCCTCGTCGAGCACAGCGACGCGCAGGTCGGACAGGTCGAGCGCGCCGCGTTCGAGATGGTCGCGCAACCGGCCCGGCGTGCCGACGACGATGTGCGCGCCGTGATTGAGCGTGCGGCGCTCCTTCGACGGGTCCATGCCACCGACACAGGTGGCGACGCGGGCGCCGGCGGGGGCATAGAGCCAGATCAGCTCACGGCTGACCTGCAGCGCCAGTTCGCGCGTGGGTGCCACGATGAGCGCCAGCGGAGCCCCGGCCGGCGGCAGCATCTCTTCGCCCGCAAGCAGCTCGGCGCTCATCGCCAGGCCGAAGGCGACGGTCTTGCCCGAGCCGGTCTGGGCGGAAACGATCAGGTCGCGGCCGGCGGCATCGGGCTCGAGCACGGCGGACTGAACGGGGGTGAGCGCGGAATAGCCGCGCTGTTCCAGCGCCTCGGCAAGGCGCATCGGGAGGTGGGAAATCGACATGGGGAACCTGAACATGGTGCGCCCCGTCAGGGGCGGCAAGAGACGAAAAATACGGAAAGCGCGCCCACAGGACGCGGCGTTTCGCGCCTGATCGCCGATTGCCGTGTCGGAATTAAGGCGGCGCGTCAGCGCCGGCTACGGTCGAGCATCCATATGGCTGCTGCCAGTGCCATACCGGTGCCCAGCCCGATCAGCAGGCCCAAGGTCGCCTGACCGTAAACCGCGCCGATTATGGCGCCGACCAGAACGCCAAGCGTCAACAGGAAACCGCCAGCCATGGGCGCAGGGGTGGAGGAACGTGCCATCGCCGCTCTCTGCCATGTTACGTGCGGTTGCGCTACCTTGCGGGAAAATGGTTTCCAGCGATTTCACCACGCTCGTCCACCGAAGCGGAGGGATGTCGCGCTAGAGCAGGGTTCGCGGCGCCGCTGGTGCGCCGGCTCTGGAGCGACGATGGAAATCTACCCCTATCTCGGCGACCGCGATGCAGTCCGCGATGCGGCCGAGCTTATCCGGATGTTCGGCGACGAGGCGTGCGAAGAAGCCGCCGCGCGTGCCGACCGCAGCCGCGACGTGGGCAATCTGATCCATTTCTGCCGCTGGCGCCAGATCGAGCGGCTGGTACTGCTGATGTCCGTACCCCGCGCGCTGGGCACGGTGCATTAACGAACGGGCTGGCGTCGATCGAGCAGCAATTCCTTTCGGGACATCCCGCGCCCGCCTTGGAGATACTCGACTATCCACGCTTCGCCCTCCCGATAGGCGCAGATCATCTGGCGTCGCGGCCGCGTATCGTCGTTCGAAAAAATATCGCTGCCATTGAATGGCTCGCCTGCCGCCGCAATTGCGAACGGAAGGCGGCGGCGCGCCCAGAGGGGCAGCGCGGCCGGACTGGTAACGGTCGGCCGGTCGGCAACCGAACAGCGCCGGTCCATGCCGGCAGCGGGCGCGAGCAACATTGCGGCAATGACAATCATGCGGGCTCTCTTTAGCCGGTACGGAGCGATTCTGTACCGCCGGAGCTTAACCATAGCTTAGCGGCGCCGGTCGGCGATATAATCTGCCGATCCCTACGAATGGACGAACAGCCATGGCGTATCGCGCCCGACCCGGTTTTATCGACGCACTCGCACGGGTGCTGCTGTGCGCTTTCGCCTTGCTCGCCGCCGAGATGGCGCGGGCGGACGAGGGCGATCCGATGCCGGTATCGGCCTTTCTCGACAGCCTCGGCATCGGGACGCACCTCATCTACAAGGACGGCGCCTATGCGGACAGCCGGCGCGTAGCCGAGGATCTGCGGTATCTGGGCATCGTCCATGTTCGCGATGCCTTGCCGGACCGATGGGGCGGCGGAACTGCCTCGCTCACCGACTATGCCATGCTCGCGCATTTCGGCATGCGCTTCGATCTCATCGCAAGTGCGTCCGCAGTCGAGAGCGGCCGCTACCTGAAATTCCTTCGCCAGATACTGGAGGCAGGGCCAGGTTCGATCGAGGCGATCGAGGGGTTCAACGAAATCAACAATTTCGCCGTGCGCTATGGCGGTCAGACCGGCCCCGCTGCGGCGCAGGCCGCCATGGAGGCGCTGTACCAGGGCGTACATGGCACGCCCTTACTTGCGGGCATACCGGTGTATGACATGACCGGGGCGCCCAGGTCCGAGAGCCTTGCCGGGCGCGCCGACTTTGCCAATGCGCATCCCTATCCGCACAATGCGCGCCAGCCGGTGGCGGCAATCCGGCACGCTTTCGAGGAGGGCTATTCGCACCCCGAAGCCTATCCGCACGTCATCACAGAGATCGGCAATTTCAGCCTGCCGCAGGGCTGGCCGGTCGAGAAGGCCTGGTGGTCGGGATACACCATGCTGGGGGTGGATGAGGCGACGCAGGCCAAGAGCATCCTGAACGCCTATTTCTGTGCGGCGGCGAGCGGCGTCCGGCGGACCTACGTCTACGAACTGCTCGATGAAAAGCCCGATCCGCGCAACACCGAAGGCGAAATGCATTTCGGGGTGTTCCGCTTCGACCATAGCCCCAAGCCGGCGGCGAAGGCGATCCGCGCTCTTGTCGCGATCCTGGAGGCCGAAGGGCGCGCGCGAGTTTCGCCGCCGCAGATGGACATAACCGTGCCGCCGACCGTGCAACGGCTGGTGCTGCAAGGAGCCGACGGCCGGCGCATCATCGCGCTGTGGAACAATGTCGATTTCTGGTCATCGCGCGGGCCTGTACAGGCGCCGCCGGCCCGCGCGCTATTGCGCCTTTCGGCGCCGGCACAGGTGCGAACCTTCGACCCACTGGCGGGTAGCCAGCCAATCGCCACCCGGCACGGAGAGCGCACGGTCGAGATAGATGTCCCGGACCATCCGGTGCTGGTAGAGGTTGAGCCCTAGAGACGCACGGACCCGGTTTCGTGCCGGGCGCCGTCGGCGCGTGTTAGGGAGTAGCAGCATGGCATGGATGGCGCGGATCGAGCGGACCGGCGGGCCCGAGGTTATCGAGTGGGTGAAGGTGGACCTGCCGGCGCCCGGTCCCGGCGAAGTGCGGATCCGCACCGAAGTGGCGGGGCTGAACTTCATCGATACCTATCACCGCACCGGCCTGTACCCCGTTCCATTGCCCAGCGGGCTGGGCGTTGAATCGGCAGGCGTGGTCGAAGCTCTGGGGCCTGGGGTGGAAGGGCTGGCCGAGGGCGACCGCGTCGCCACCTTCGGGCCGGCGCTGGGTGCCTATGCCACGGCGCGGATCGTCAAGGCCGACAGCCTGTTCCGGCTGCCCGATGCGATCAGCGCCGAAGTGGCTGCGGCAATGCTGCTCAAGGGCTGCACGGCGGAGTTCCTGATCGAACGCTGCGCCAAGGTGCAGCCGGGCTGGACGGTGCTGGTTCATGCCGCGGCCGGCGGCGTTGGGCAGATTGCGGTCGCCTGGCTGAAGGCGATCGGCGCAACGGTGATCGGCACGGTGGGCAGCGAAACGAAGGTCGCAGTCGCGCGGCGTGCGGGTGCCGATCATGTGCTGCTGTCGCGGCAGGACGATATTGCCGCGCGGGTGCGCGAAATTACCGGCGGCGCAGGCGTGCCGGTGGTGCTGGACGGGGTGGGCAGGGCGACCTGGGAAGCCTCGCTCGCCGCCTGTGCGCGGCGTGGGCTGATCGTAAGCTATGGCAACGCCAGCGGCCCGGTGGAAGGCGTGAAGCTGGCGACCCTGAACCAGCATGGCTCGCTGTTCACCACCCGCCCCAAATTGTTCGACTATTATGTCACCGCCGAAGAGCGCGCCGCGGGTGCAGCCCGTCTGTTCGCGATGCTGGAAAGCGGCGCGGTGAAGCCGGACATCGGCCAGCGCTTTGCCCTGAAAGACGCTGCCGACGCGCACCGCGCGCTGGAGGCGAGCGAGACCACCGGATCGACGGTGCTGCTGCCGTAAGCAATTCCTCCTCCAGCGTGCTGGAGGAGGAATGTGGCATCACCAGTTGAACAGTGTGCCGTCTTCCAGACGGTTCACCGGCAGATAGGCGCGCTTGTATTCGTACTTCGCGGCCAGTTCCTCGTCGATGTCGACGCCCAGCCCGGGGGCGTCGCCCGGGTGCATCAGGCCCTGGTCGAAGCGATACGCATGCGGGAAGACCGCGTCGGTCTCCTCGGTGTGGCGCATATATTCCTGGATGCCGAAGTTCGGGATCGAGATGCCGAAATGCAGTGCCGCCGCCATGCACACCGGCGACAGGTCGGTCGCGCCGTGGCAGCCGGTGCGGACCTGATAGAGATCGGCCAGCGCCGCGATCCGCCGCAGATGGGTGATGCCGCCCGCGTGCACCACGGTGGCGCGGATATAGTCGATGAGCTGTTCCTGGATCAGCTCGCGCGCGTCCCAGATCGAATTGAAGATTTCGCCCACCGCCAGCGGGGTGGTGGTGTGCTGGCGAATCAGGCGGAACGCCTCCTGATTTTCCGCCGGAGTCGTGTCTTCCAGCCAGAACAGGCGATAGGGTTCCAGATCCTTGCCCAGCCGGCCCGCCTCGATCGGCGTCAGCCGGTGGTGCACATCATGGAGCAAATGCACGTCCCAGCCCAGCGAGTCGCGAGCGCGTTCGAACAGCTTGGGCACGTGGCGCATATATTTATGCGTCGACCACACTGCCTCTTCGGGCAGCGCGCCCTTGGCCGGCTCGTAATAAAAACGCTCGCCCGAGACGCCATAGGTGGTGGCAATGCCCGGTACGCCCGACTGCAGCCGGATCGCCTTGTATCCCTGTTCCAGATATTCATGGGCGCGTTCGATCGTCTCTTCGATGTCGGACCCGTTGGCATGGCCATAGACCATGCAGCCGGTCCGGCATGCGCCGCCAAGCAACTGATAAACCGGCATGTTCGCCAGCTTGCCCTTGATGTCCCACAGCGCCATGTCGATCGCGGCAATCGCGCTCATCGTCACCGGGCCACGCCGCCAATAGGCGCCGCGATAGAGATATTGCCAGATATCCTCGATCTGGTGCACATCGCGGCCGATCAGGCACGGCGCCACGTGGTCGGCAAGGTAGCTGGCCACCGAAAGCTCGCGCCCGTTTAGCGTGGCGTCTCCTACGCCATAGACCCCTTCGTCCGTCTCGATTTTGACGGTCACGAAATTTCGACCCGGGCGGGTAACGATGGTGCGGACTGCAGTGATATGTGGCAAGACAGGGCCTCGTAAATTGGTCTGGCCAATATCGGCTTTGCGAAACCGCCTTGTCAACCTATGAGAGCTGCAGACATGAAGACCACACGCAGCAAACTCTACCAGCGCGTCGCCGCGTCGATCGCCGACGAAATCGAATCCGGTCGATGGGCCGTTGGCACCCGGCTGCCCGGCGAACGCGAGCTGGCCGAGGAGTATAAGGTCAGCCGGCCGACGATCCGCGAAGCGATGATCGCGCTGGAGATGAAGGGCTGGATCGAGGCGCGCCACGGCTCCGGCCTCTATGTCACGCCGCGCGATCTGCCGGCGGGCGTGCGCGAGGATGCGCTGAACCTCGACATCGGCGCCTTTGACCTGACCGAGGCGCGCATTCTGTTCGAAGGCGAGGCGGCTGCACTGGCGGCAGTGTCGATCACCGCCGAACAGCTTGAGGAAATCGAATCGATCGTCGCGGAAATGGCGGAGGCCAATCCGTCTGACGCGGCGGCGATGGATGCCGACCAGCGTTTCCACCTGGCAGTGGCCAATGCCACCGGCAACGCGGCGATCCGCAGCGTGGTTGAATATCTGTGGGATTTGCGCACGCGCTCGCCGCTCTGCGCCAACATGTTTGGCCGCGCGCGGCGCAGCGGCGTCGACCCGCGCGTCGCCGAGCATCGCCCGATCTTCGAGGCCCTTCGCGCGCGTGATCCGCAAGCGGCGCGGGCTGCAATGCGGCGCCATCTGCGCGGCGTGGTCGACGACCTGCTGGAGGCGACCGAACTGGAAATCATCGAGCGCGCGCGGCACGAACTCGACGCGCGGCGCGACACGCTGGCGCGGCGGCTGGAGATCGGGCCGGGCTGATCGCGGCACTGTGACGCTACGGCAGCAACGGTTCGTGACGGATGCGGCAGATTTCCGGGTTTTTTGTGATTCCCGGTCGCGTGCACTGCCGAGTTGCGCTAGAATGACCCTGTGAACGGCAACGCGCTCCCTTACCAATTTCGCGTCGACGTCGCCCAGGACGACATCGACTTCATGGGCCATGTCAACAACGCCTCCTATCTCAAATGGGTGCAGGCGGCAGTGGTCAGCCACTGGCAGGCGTTGGCGCCGGTAGAGGCGGTTGCGCAGCATCTTTGGGTCGCGCTGAAGCACGAGATCACCTATCGCCGCCCGGCCTTTCTGGACGACGATGTCGTCGCGACGGTCCTGCTGGAAAAGGTGCAGGGCGCGCGCGCCTTTTACGAGACGGTGATCCGGCGGGGATCGGAAGTTCTCGCCGAGGTAAAGTCGAGCTGGTGCTGCCTCGATGCCGAGACCATGCGCCCCGCGCGCCTGGCCAAGGATGTGGTCGATCGCTTCTTTGTGAAGGGCGAGTAGGGGGCGGCACATTTCTGTGTTCCCCTCCCTGCAACGCAGGCAGGGGAGCAAGAGCCAAATTCGATAGCCTTTCCTTGCGGGACGTCGCTGGTTGTAGGCTACTGCGCCAACGCCGCGTCGCTGGCGAGCTTGTCGGCGCGTTCGTTGTCGGGGTGGCCGGCATGGCCCTTTACCCAGACCCATTCCACGCGGTGCGGCTTGGCGGCGGCGAGCAGTTCCTGCCACAGATCGGCATTCTTCACCGGCTTCTTGTCGGCGGTGCGCCAGCCGTTCTTCAGCCAGCCGTGAATCCATTTGGTCAGGCCGTCCATGACATAGCGGCTGTCGGTCGAAAGCGTCACCCGGCAGGGGCGCTTGAGCGCCTGCAACCCCCGAATCGCCGCCATCAGCTCCATGCGGTTGTTTGTGGTGTGCGCCTCGCCGCCGGACAATTCCTTTTCGACCGTCCCCATGCGCAGCACCGCGCCCCAGCCGCCGCGCCCGGGATTGCCCTTGCACGCGCCGTCGGTCGCAATCTCGACCTGCTGGAGTTCGCTCACAGAAGCGCCGCCAGCGCCGCTTCATAGGCGCCAGCCCGCCGCCAGAAGGCTAGCGGATCCTTGCGCGTTACCAGCGCGTCGGCGGGCGTGTTGAGCCAGTCCCAGGCGCGCGAGAGGGTGAAGCGGATGCACGCGCCGGTGGCGAGCACCGGCAGGATCGCGCGCTCCGCATCGGTCAGCTTGTAGCTGGTCTCATAGCCGGCGAGCAGCGCCTCGGAGACATAGGGATCGAACGTGCGTCCGGTCGCATCGAACGCCCAGGCGGTGTGCATCACCGCCAGGTCGTAGAGCCGCAGGTCGGTACAGGCGAAGTAGAAGTCGATCAGCCCCGTCACCCGGTTGCCGAGCATCAGCACGTTGTCCGGAAATAGGTCGGCGTGAATCGCGCAACGGTCGAAGCCTTCGCGCGGCCATATCCTGTCGATCCGGTCGAGGGCACGGCCGAGTTCGTCGTACAGCTCCGGCGCGATCTCGTTGAGGCTCTGGCCGCAACGCTCGAACAGCGGGCGCCAGGTGTCGATGCCCATCGAATTCGGGCGGTCCAGCGTGAAGTCCGCCACCGCCTTGTGCATCCGCCCCATCGCCTCTGCCGCCGCGCGCGCCTGGGCGGGCGTGGGGTGCGATACCGATACGCCAGACAGGAACTGGATCAGGCAGGCCGGCCGGCCTTCAACTTCGTGGATGATCTGGCCGTCGCGGTCCGGCACTCCCGGTGGCACGGGCAGGCCGCGATCGGCGAGATGGTCGAGCAGCGCCATGAAATAGGGCAGGTCGCTCGCCGCGACGCGCTTTTCATAGAGCGTCAGGATGAAGCGGCTTTTGGTCGTGTCGACCAGATAGTTGCTGTTCTCCACCCCCTCGGCGATGCCCTTGGCCGAGGCGAGCTCGCCGACATCGAAACGGTCGAGAAAGACAGACAGAGCTTCGGCGGAAACCTGCGTATAGACTGCCATCAGGCCGCTTCCAGCCCGCGCGGCAGCTTGAAGGCGACATTTTCGGCGACGGTTTCGACCTCCTGCTCGGTTACGGCGAAGCGCTCGGCGATCCGCTCGACGACTTCGCGCACCAGCACTTCCGGAGCGGAGGCACCGGCAGAGATGCCGACCCGGTCGACGCCCTCGAACCAGGCGAAGTCGATATCGGCTGCCCGCTGGATCAGCGTGGCGCAGGTGCCACCCCGCGTCGCCACTTCCACCAGCCGCAGCGAGTTGGAGGAATTGGGGGCGCCGATCACCAATACCAGATCCGCCTTTTCGGCGATCGCCTTCACTGCGCCCTGGCGGTTTGAGGTTGCATAGCAGATGTCGTCGGCGCCGGGGGCCAGAATCGCCGGGAAGCGCCGTTTGAGGATGGCGAGCACCGCCGCCGTATCGTCGACCGACAGCGTCGTCTGGGTAAGGAAAGCGAGATTTTCGGGGTCGGGCACCGACACGGCTTCGGCATCGGCTTCGGTCTCGACGAGCGTGATCGCGCCTTCCGGTACCTGACCGAAGGTGCCGATCACTTCGGGATGACCGGCATGGCCGACGAACAGGATGTGCCGGCCGGCCGCGACCAGCCGCTCCGCCTGGCGATGGACCTTGGAGACGAGCGGGCAGGTGGCATCGACATAGGTGAGCCCGCGCTCTTCGGCCTTGTGCGGCACCGCCTTGGGCACGCCGTGCGCGGAGAAGACGACAGGAACGCCGTCCGGCACCTGATCCAGCTCCTCGACGAACACCGCGCCTTTCTCGCGCAGCGTTTCGACAACATATTTGTTGTGCACGATTTCGTGGCGCACATAGACGGGCGCGCCATATTTCTCGATTGCGAGTTCGACGATGCGGATCGCGCGGTCGACCCCGGCGCAGAAGCCGCGCGGGGCGGCGATCAGCAGTTCCAGCGGGCGCTTCTCGGTCTGTTCCATCGTCGCCAGCCTCTACGCGATTGCTTGCGCGTGCGAAAGGCGGTTCCTATGGTGCCCGCCGTTCCGGCCGGTGCTCGCAGGGGTGCCGTACGGCTGTCCGTTCGAAAGGTTGCTTTCCTTGTCTCTCGCCAAGATCGCCGTTCCCGCCCTGATCCTGCTGGCTGCCGGCGGATGCTCTCACAAGGGCGAAATCACCGAAGGCGGCATCAGCGCCGTGCGTACCCCGTGCCCGCAGGTGGGCGTGCCAGCCGGCACCGGTGACATTACGCTGTTCGACCCGGCGAACAGCCGCGAGTCGACCGCGATCGACGTGACGGCTACGCTTACCAATGTGACGTCGACCTGCGACACCAGCGGCGAGCAGGTCGTCACCAATATCAGCTTCGACGTGCTGGGCCGCCGCCGCGATGCCGGGCCTGCGCGCGACGTTACGCTGCCCTATTTCGTCAGCGTGGTACGCGGCGGCACATCGGTTACCGCCAAGCGCGTGAGCCAGGTGACCCTCCATTTCGAAGCCGGCCAGATCCGCGCCAGCGCCAAGGGCACCGCCGCCACCTCGGTCGACCATGCTGCCGCGACACTGCCGGACGAAGTCCGTCGTCGCCTGACCGAAAAGCGCAAGGCCGGCGAGGAATCGGCGGCGATCGATCCGCTGTCCGATCCCACCGTGCGCAAATCGGTGCTGTCGGCGACCTTTGAGGCGCTGGTCGGCTTCGAACTGACCGAGGACCAGTTGAAGTACAATGTGACTCGCTGAGCGCCGGCGCATCGGAAGCCAAGAAAAAGGGCCGGGAGTGATCCCGGCCCTTTCCTTTTGCGCGCCTGTCGCGGTGTCGCGGATCAGAACTCAGCGCGCACCCCGAACAGGAAGGTACGGCCGTAATAGTTGATCTCGCCGAAGCGGTTGGGGTCGTCGTTATAGGTGTAGAGCTTCGCGCCCGAGAGGTTGATTGCCTCCACGCTGAGCGACACGTGCGGCGTCAGCTTGTAGCCGATGCTGCCGTCCAGTGTGCCGAACGGGGCGGTATAGGTCGGCGCCTGGGTGGTGCTGCCGGTGCTCGAGAGATACCGGTCGCGCCACACATAGGACAGGCGCATCGACAGCGGCCCCTTGTCGTAGAAACCGACGAGGTTGTAGCTGTTCTTCGACAGACCGATCAGCTGGTTGACGATCGGCCGCGCGCCGGCGGTGTAGTTAGCGTTGACTTCGGTGTGGGTGTAGGACGCCTGCATGCCCAGCCCGTCAAACGGCGCCGGCAGGAAGGTGAACACCTGGTTGTACGCCGCTTCCGCACCATAGACCTTGGCGTTGCCGCCATTGACCTGGGTGGAAAGCAGCACCGTGCCGCGACCCGGAATGTCGATATTCACGTTCTGCGCGGTGATGTAATTGTCCATCGCCTTGTAGAACACCGCGCCGGTGAGCGCGCCGCGCGGATTGAAATACCATTCCAGCGCGCCGTCGAACTGGGTTGCCAGGAACGGCAGCAGCTGCGGGTTGCCGCCGCTGGCGGTCGGCGCGTCGGTGGAGACGGTGATACGCGGGGCGCTGTCAGTGATGTTCGGCCGCGTGAGCACCCGGCTGGCGGCGAAGCGGGCGATCAGAGTTTTCGTCAGCTCTGCCTTCAGGTTGAAGCTGGGCAGCCAGTCGTTGAACGTCTTCGGGAAGGCTGCCGGCGTAACGTTGTTGCCGCTGCGCAGATAGCCGGTGGCGTTCTGATCGGTGTGGACGTAGCGCAGGCCGATATTGCCGACCAGGTTCACGCTGCCCAGCATCGTGCCATAATCGAGCCGGGCATAGGCCGAGGCGGTCTTCTCGGTCGTCTTGAACGAAGCGGCCATGTCGCCCGCGGTCAGCGGCGCGTTGGCTATCGTGTCGTTGAACAGCGCATTGTAATAGCCTGCGGTGACGGGCACGAGCCAGTGGCGCGGGCTGTTGCCGCCGACGCCGGCGAGGAAGTCGTCAAAGGGCATCTGCTGATATGCACCGGCGCCCAGCGAGGTGAGCGGCGTGCCGGGGGCCGGATTGACGATATAGTCGCGGCGCCAATAGTCACGCTTGCGCCAGTGATATTCGCCGCCCACGGCCAGCTTGCGGAAAAAGCCGCCCAGATCGCGAGTGACGTCGAGGCGCGCGAACTTGTCCCAGTCCTTGCTGTTCTTCGGCGCGATGTTGAACGGATAGAGGTTGAAATTGGCCGGATTGGTGAGGTCGACCGGGGTGGTAAGCGTCGGTGTCACCTTGTAACCGCCCGACGCGTCATAGGTCAGCGGCGCGATCAGGAAGGCGCGGCTGCGCACCGTGCCTTCGGCGTTGCTGGGGTGGAAGCTGTGCGCCGACGACCAGTTGAGGTTCGCGGCCACATGCCAGGCATCGTGGTTCCAGGTCTGCTTCAGGCCGATCGTCAGCAGGTCGTGGCGATTAAGGCTGTATTCGCGGCTGGCCATGAAGCGGACATTGTTGATCGTCGCGGCGGTGACGGTGTTGCCGCTGACCTTGTACCCCGGGGCAATCGACGTGTTGGGATCGTCCGGGTAGATGTCCATGCCGAACTCGTCATAGGCGACGTCGAGCCGGGTCGCGAGAATGTCGAGCGAGGTTTCCAGCTCGGGCGTCGGGCGCCACTGCGCGGAAACCAGGCCGGAGATGCGCTTGCGGTCCTCGGTCTCGACCGTCGGGCGGGTGCGGGTGGGGGTGTAGAGACCCGCCGGCAGACCACCGGCTGCAGCCGAGGTGAACTTGTTGAGGTTCCAGCCGAAGTTCATGAAACGGTCGTTACGGACCGACTTGCCCCAATATTGCGCACCGACCAGCAGGCCGAACGTGTCACCCCAAGTGTGGCTGCCGATCAGCGTGGCGTTCGGCTTCACCTTTTCGGTCTGTGTGGTGTAGGTGCCGCGCAAGTTGGCGGTGACCTTGTTGCCCACGTCGAACGGATGGAAGGTGCGCACGTCGATATTGCCGCCCAGCGCGCCCTCGGTCATGTCCGAGGTGGGGGTCTTCACCACGTCGATGTTCGAAACGAACTCGGCGGGCAGCATTTCGAAGCGGAACTGGCGACCGTTGGCGCCGCCATTTTCGATCAGGTCATTGAGCGCGATCGGGCGGCCGTTGAGCAAGGTGCTCTGAAACTGCGGACCCAGGCCCCGAACCGACACGTACAGGCCTTCACCGCGCGGGCGAGTGATGGCAACGCCGGTGACGAGCTGCAGCGCTTCGGCCACATTCTGGGTGGGGAATTTGCCGATGTCGGTCGAGCTGATCGAGTCGACGCCATATTCGGCGCGCCGCTTCGCCTCGGTCGCGGCCGCAAGGCTGCGGGCGTAGGTGCCGTTGACCACGATTTCCTCGCCGCCATCCTCCTGCTGCGCCGGCTGCGGGGCCGCGGCAGTCTGGGCATAAGCGGGGGCAATGGCGGCAAACGTGAGGGCGAGTGCCGACGAGGCGCGAAGCAGCGCGAACGGGGGTTGCATGTTGGATTCTCCCTGGACCTGTATTGGTCTTATGGCGCCGCCCATAAGGCGCAAGCGCAACAGTTCCAGGGCCAAACGTTTGCACTATCGTGAAATATATGTATCGATTTATTTCATATCTGTTGCAAATGCCGTCGTGCGGTCAGTCTGCGGCGTTCGGCATGGGCGGCATCGCCTGAAGCTGGGGAAACACCGCTTCGATCGGCTTGGTGTCGGGCAGGATGTAGACATAGCCGCCCTTGCGCCGAAACATCGGGCTCAGCTTGCCGGTATAGAAGGCGCCCGGCACGTTGATGCAGCCGAAGGTGATGCGGTTATCGTCGGGTGTGGGTGATAGCAGCCGCTCGCGGCGGCGTTCTTTTTTAGGGTAGCCCGGCGGGATCGGGTGCAATGCTACCGAGGTATAGTAATCCACCCACAATACCTTCGCCTTGCCCGCTGCCAGCCCGAATTTGGCGAGGAAGCGGCCGGCGGGCGTGGTCTTTTCGGCGGGACCGATCTCCGCAAGGCTCTTGGCGCCGACGCCCGGGCTGGCGTCGTCACCGGGGGCGATGCCGATTAGCACCGGCACCGCCGCCAGCGGCTTGCCCTTGGCGTCAAACAGGAACAGCGCGGCGCTCTTCTTGTCGATAATGGCATAGGGCAGACCGCGATTGTCTTTCGTCGCCGTCACCCATCCGGCGATCCGCAGGCTGTCCGCCGTTGGCGCGATGCGCGGGGCAGGGGTGTGCCGTGTCTTTTTCGTCGGATGGGCAGGTGCGGAGACTGCGGGGGCGGGCAGCGCCAGTCCGGCCAGCGCCAGAAGCAAGGGAATCATCGATGCGGGAAGCCCGGTAAAAGGCAGGGTGGCCGCCCGCAAGACGACCACCCGCTGATGGAGGAACAGGTTCAGCCCTTAAAGGCCTGGCTCAGTTGCGGGGACGCTTGCGCTTCTTTTCCGCCTGCAACTGCTGCTGTTGCTGTTCGACGCCGTCGACACGGCTGGTCAACTGGTCGAGCCGCTGCGTGTTGCTCTGCGCCTGGCCCGCTGCTGCCTGTGCCTGGCTGGCGGCAGCCTGCGCCTGAGACAGCGCCGACTTGGCCGTGCCGTCGGTTTCCTGCAGCCGCGTTTCGAGCGCGTCGACCCGCTGGCTGACCGGTGCAATCTGTTCGCGGACGTAGGATTTGGTGGCGCAGCCGCTTAGGCCGACACCGCCGACGAGGATCAGAACAACAGGAGCAATTTTCGTCAGAGTACGCGACATCGTTTCTCTTCCAACCGTTAACCCGGTGGAATAAACCCGCCTGTCCCGCGCCGGTTCCCGGCGGTTTCGGTCGGTTCGACGCCGCAACATCTCGGCTCGACGCTGGGCGGCTAGGATTTGCGTTTGTGCTTGGGGGACTGCGCGAAGGGATCGAGCGGTATGCCGTCTTCGTCGCTCTTATCGGTGGCATCGGCACCGGCAGTAGCGCTTTGCTGGTCTACGCAGCGCCGCAATTCTGCGACTGCGGCGCCGCTGCCGTCGAGCGTGAGCCGCGCCACCGGCACGTCGCCGCGCGCGACATTCAGGGTTTTGGAGCTGGCGAAGGTGGCGGGAAAGTCCGCGTCGAACCGGGTGACGAAACCACGCTGCGCGCCGGCTACGATGCCGATTGCCGACTGGTCCGCATAGCTGCGGTTCGAGAGGCGGAAAGTGAGCTTCAGCCGATCCTTCGCCGTGATCGACCAGTTGTTGTTAAGCAGCGACAGCCGATTGCCGCCATCCACGTCCATCCCCAGCAGCATGGTGGTGTTTCCGCGCCCGTCATATTGGCGGCTGAGGAAGCAGCCATGCCGATCCTTGCTGACCACCACCGTCCAGTCACCGACATGGCGCGCGCCATATTCCTGCGTGGCGGGGTTAGCGGCGGTGAGGGCCAGGATAAGCAAGGGGGCGGGAATGGACATGGCATTGCTCGCGCGTGATGGGCCTACCCGTTGGCGAACGGGACGGATGCGAAACGAGCAAGGTCGTAGGAAGTTGCAATGATTATCGCCAAGCGCCCCGGCTCAGCGGCCGGCGACCCCATCCGCGAAGCCGCGCACGAAGTCCGCGACGTCTTGCTTTAACCCCTGAAACGAAGCCTCGGGCAAAACGAGGAACAGGCAGACCAACGCACCGATCAGTGTGCGACGGCGGCGTAGTTCACGGTCGGCAAGGGGATGCTGCATGGGTTGCTCGCTGTATCGGCGGACGACGCAGTCTAACCGTGGGTGAAAGGGTCGGCAAGAAGGCGTTAGGGCCAGTTGTTCGTGGGCAAAAAAGGGCCGGGGATCGCTCCCCGGCCCTTTACGTTTTTCGGTTCCCGAAGGACTTAGACAGCGGCTACTTCTGCCACGTCGACCTTCACGCCCGGGCCCATCGACGAGGAGAGCGCGACCTTCTTCAGGTACTTGCCCTTGGCGCCCGCCGGCTTGGCCTTGACGACCGCGTCGACCAGCGCGTCGAAGTTGCGGCGCAGGTCTTCGTTCGAGAAGCTCACCTTGCCGATGCCCGAGTGGATGATGCCGGCCTTTTCGACGCGGTATTCCACCTGACCGCCCTTGGCGGCCTTCACCGCTTCGGCGACATTCATGGTTACGGTGCCGAGCTTCGGGTTCGGCATCAGGCCCTTCGGACCCAGCACCTTGCCCAGACGGCCGACCAGGCCCATCATGTCCGGGGTTGCGATGCAGCGATCGAAATCGATTGTGCCGCCCTGGATGGCTTCCATCAGGTCTTCCGCGCCGACTACATCGGCACCGGCGGCCTTGGCTTCGTCGGCCTTGGCACCGCGGGCGAACACGCCGACGCGGACGGTCTTGCCGGTGCCGGCCGGCAGCGTGACGACGCCGCGGACCATCTGGTCGGCGTGGCGCGGATCGACGCCGAGGTTCAGCGCGACTTCGATCGACTCGTCGAACTTGGCGGTGGCGTACTGCTTCACCAGCGCGATCGCTTCATCGACGCCGTGCAGCTTGGTGGCGTCAACGGTCCAGGTCTTCTGCTTCTTGGTCAGCTTGGCCATGGGATCAGCCCTCCACCACTTCGAGGCCCATCGCGCGGGCCGAACCTTCGATGATCTTCGTCGCGGCTTCGATGTCGTTCGCGTTCAGGTCCTTCATCTTGGCCTGGGCGATTTCCGACAGCTGCGAACGCTTGATCTTGCCCGCAACCACCTTGCCCGGCTCCTTCGAGCCAGATTTCAGGTTGATCGCCTTCTTCAGCAGATAGGTCGCCGGCGGCGTCTTGGTCTCGAACGAGAAGGAACGGTCCGCATAGACGGTGATCACGGTGGGCAGGGGGGTGCCCTTTTCCACGTCGCCGGTCGCGGCGTTGAACGCCTTGCAGAATTCCATGATGTTCACGCCGCGCTGACCCAGGGCAGGGCCGATCGGCGGCGAGGGGTTGGCGGCGCCGGCAGCCACCTGCAGCTTGATATAGCCGGTAATCTTCTTAGCCATGTCACTCTCTTTCAAGTCGAGCGGTACAAGCGACGGCCGCAAGGCCGCCTCCCGCATGGTTCCAATGCTGATGCGCTGGAAGCCGGCGCCGTTAGCGCAAAGCGCCGGTAATGGCAATCCCCGCGCGGCTCGGGAGATTGCCGGGGGCGCCTTAGCCTGCCGAAGCGAATAAGCAGGTAATGGGCAACTCATTTTGGGCGCTTTTGCGATGATGGGCAAAAGTGAAGTGCGCCACACGAGAAAAATGCGCTAGGCTAGGCACAGCAATGAATAGCCCGACTTCGTCTCCGCTGCAATTTTCCCGGCGCAGTGCCCTGATTGCGGGTGCATTGCTGTTGCTGATTTCTGTTGCTGTGCTGGACTGGGGGTGCTCGGAACTCCGAGAAAGATCGACCTGGGTAGTTCCTGCCTGGATCCCCAATGCCGTTGTGCTTGCCGTACTCATTCGTGCGCGCGGCGAGGGGCTGGGCTGGATTCTCGCCGTTTCGATGGCCGGGCTGGCGCTTGGTAATGTGCTTAGCGGCGATACCCTGTTTCTCGGGCCAATCGATGCCGTGGGCAATACGGCGGAAGTGGCAATCGCTGCGGCGATCATGAACCGGGGGGCGCCGGACATGCGCTTCAACCTTACTGCACCGGCGGGCCTGTTCCGTTTCACGCTAGCCGCCGGGGTGGTCGCGCCTCTCGTCACCGCGCCACCGTCGGTGCTGTTGTTCGGCCTTGTCGGCGAGCCGATGAGCTGGGCGGCGGTGGCCGACTGGGTTTTCACCGACGGGATCGGCAATCTGGTGCTCACGCCGATCCTGGTGTTTCTCTACGATGCGGTCCGCGCGCGCGTTCCCCCGTCGCGCCGCACCGTCGCCGAATGGATGTTGATCTTCGGCAACGGGACGCTGCTGACGATGGTGGTGTTCACACAGGGGCAGTTTCCGCTGCTGTTCCTGATTACGCCATTCGTGCTGCTGGCGGCGTTTCGGCTGGGCGTGACCGGCGCCGCGCTGGCCACGCTGATCGTGACCGTCGTCGCCTCGATCGGCACCACGCTGGACATGGGCCCGATTCATCTGGTGCAGGGCGGGGTGCCGCGGCGGACGCTCATATTGCAGTTGTTCCTGCTGGTAACCTTTGCCTCGGCTGTACCGGTCGCGGCGGCGCTGCAGGAACTGCGAGCGATCCGCAGCCGGTTGAGCCGCAGCGAGAGCTTCCTGCGCTCGACACTCGACAATATGCGCGACATCGTGTTCCGCATCGACCGCGAAGGGCGCTGGACCTTCCTGAACCCCGCTTGGGAAGAAGTGTCGGGGTACAGCGTCGCTGAAACGGTGGGCCAGCCGGCACGAAATTGGCTTTCCGCGGAGTCTCTCGCTGCAGCGCGTACGCTTCTGGAAGATATCAACCGCGGCGGCCACCCGGAATTCATCGACATAAGCTTCCGTCGCAAGGATGGCTCGGAGTGGACGTCGGAGGCGCGCTTCGACCTGCTGCGCGACGAGCAGGGTGAATATGCCGGCCTGATCGGCAACCTGCGTGACGTTACCGGTCAGCGGGCCGACCAGCGGGCGCTGTGGGAAGGCGAGCGGCGGATGCAGATCATCGCCGATCTTTCGCCGGCGGGCATTGTCCGCACCGATACGCTCGGAGACATGACCTGGGCCAGCCCGGTCTGGCTGCAACTGACCGGCATGAAGCTGAAGGAAGTGCTGGGTACCGGCTGGGCCGAAAAACTCTATCCGGATGGACCCGGCGAGGCGCTGCAGGCCTGGCGAGAGCTGATTGGCAGGGGTTTGCCCTTCCAGCAGGAGTTCCGCTTCACCAACCAGGCCGGCGAAGCGATGTGGGTGATGACCTATGGCCGGCCGGAGCGCGATCGCGACGACTGTGTCACCGGTTTCATCGTGCTGGTGCTCGACGTTACCGATCGCAAGCGCGCCGAGCGCAAGCTGGCGGAGCGCGAGCGCGAGCTCAGCATTTTCGCCAGCAACGTGTCTGATGCGGTGTTCCGGCTGGACTTGCAGGGGCGCTGTCTGTCCGCAACGCCTTCCACGCAGCAGGTGCTGGGCCTGTCGCCGGAGGAATTGGTCGGGCACTATATGCTCTCCAATTTCCATCCCGACGATGATGCTGCAATCCGCGAAACCTTTGCCGCTATGGCGGAGGGCAAGCGTGACCATAGCGTGCTCGCCTATCGCGCGCGCCACACGGTCGACGATCGCTGGATGTGGCTGGAGGCCAATTCGCGGCTGGTGCGCGATGCAGAGGGCCGTCCTCGTGAGATCGTGGCGTCGTTGCGTGATGTTACCGAACGCAAGGAAATGGAGCAGGCACTGGACCGCGAGCGGCGGCGCGCGGAGAGCGCAACCCGCGCGAAGTCGCGCTTCCTCGCCAGCATGAGCCATGAAATCCGCACACCCATGAACGGCGTGCTGGGCTTTGCCGACCTGCTGCTGGCCAGCGATCTGAACCCTGTGCAACGCGAACAGGCCCGGCTGATTGCCGAATCCGGCCATATGATGATGCGCATCCTGAACGAGATCCTCGATCATTCGAAGATCGAGGCAGGGCAGATGGCGATCACCTCCGAACCGGTCGACCTGGTCCATGCGATCCACCGTTCGGTGCGGCTGTTCGAGTCCGCTGCCCGACAAAAGGGCATCGCGCTCGACATGGAAATGGACCCCGCATTGCCGCGCTGGATATTGAGCGACGGGCTGCGGTTGCGGCAGATCATCACCAATCTTGTCGGCAACGCCGTGAAGTTCACGCGCCAGGGGAGCGTGCGCGTGGTGGCGACGCTCGCCCATGGCGAGGAGGGCGCGACCCAGTTGCTGCTCGACGTCATCGATACCGGCCCCGGCATTCCTGCCGACCAGCAGGAAGCGGTATTCGGCGAATTCGTGCAGGTGGATGAAGAAACCAGCCGGGCGCTGGGTGGCACGGGGCTGGGCCTTTCGATCAGCAGCCGCATGGCCAAGCTGATGGGAGGGACGATCGGCCTGGAAAGCGAAGTGGGCAACGGGTCTCGCTTCCGGCTGGAGCTGCCACTGCTCGCGGTCGCGCAGCCCGAAGAGGAAGAGGCGGCAGACGAGCCGGACGCTGCGGGACAAGGCGCGCTGCCGGGCCGGGTGCTGGTTGCCGAAGACAATGACATCAACCAGCGGTTGATCGTCACGCTGCTCTCGCAACTGGGCATCGGCTGTGATGTCGTGCTGGACGGGGCGCAGGCGATTGCCGCGGTGCTGCGTGCGGAGGCCGAAGGGCGGGGCTACGATCTCGTGCTGATGGACCTGCAAATGCCCGAAGTCGACGGGTTCGAGGCAGTGCGCGCAATCCGCGACGCGGGGCTTGGCGCGGAGCAGGTGCCGGTGGTGGCGGTTACCGCCAACGCCTATCAGGAGGATATTCGCGCGGCGTTGCTGGCCGGTATGCAGGATCATATCGCCAAGCCGATCGATTTTGCCGCGCTCACCCGAGTGCTCCGCCGCTGGACGCGCGTGCCGGCCGAGGCGCCGGCGCCCAATCTCAACCCGGCGCTGGACGAATTGCGCCCGCAATTCCGTCGCCGGCTGCGGGCGATCCGCGTGGCGCTCGCGGGATGGGAAGGAGACACGACCCCGCCCGAGGACCGCGCGGCGCTGCGCAGCCTGTGCCATCAGGTGGCCGGCAATGCGGCGTTGTTCGGCTATGTCGCGTTGGGGGACGTGGCGCGGATGGTGGACCGTCAGCTGGTCGAGATCGAGCGCGGTGCCGCTCTCGACGCGCCTTTTGCTGCCGCACTCGCGCTTCTCGGCCGGCGAGCGCGTGAGGCGACGGCGATCGAACTGGGGCGCCTGCCAGCCGGCCCCGCTGCGGAGCTGGCTGCGGGCCTGTGAATTAGTGCCGGCGGAAGTGCTGCACGAGGTGCAGCAGGCCGGCGATTGCAGCCCCCAGCGCCAGCCCGGCGATCCCGGCGCCCACTGCATTCACCACCCAGGCGACGACCCCGCTGCCGACCGGCGCGGCATGTCCTGCGCCCTCGGCCGCGGCGTGCAGCGCATGCGGCAGCGCGCCCAGACCGAATGCTTCGAGGCCATGGAGCAGGATGCCGCCGCCCACCCAGGCCATGGCCGCGACGCCGATATGCGAGAGCGCGGTGAGGAGCAGCGGCATCGTCCGCACCAGCCCGCGACCCAGCGCCTGCGCGGCGGCGGCCGGCTTGCGGCTGAGATGCAAGCCGATATCGTCCATCTTCACGATCACCGCGACGACGCCGTAGACGCCAACCGTGATCGCCACCGCCACCGCGACCAGTGCCGCTGCCTGGGTGCCCAGCGCCTGATCGCCGAGCTCCCCGAGCGCGATGGCCATGATCTCGGCCGAAAGGATGAAATCGGTCCGCACCGCGCCGCTGACCTGGCGCTTTTCGAGTTCGACCGGATCGGCGATGGCGGCGACGGCTTCGGCGTTATGGCCGCCAGTGAGCGCTTCGAGAATCTTTTCTGCGGCCTCGAAGCACAGATAGCTGCCGCCCAGCATCAGGATCGGCGTCAATGCCCAGGGTGCCAGCGCGCTCAACGCCAGCGCTGCGGGCAGGATGAAGAGCAGCTTGTTGCGTAGCGACCCCAGCGCGATCTTGCCGATGATCGGCAGTTCACGGTCGGGGGAGAGCCCCGTCACATAGCGCGGCGTGACGGCCGTGTCGTCGATCACCACACCGGCGGCCTTCACGCCCGCCCGTCCTGCCGCGCCGGCGACATCGTCCAGCGATGCTGCCGCCAGCTTCGCCAGCGCCGCCACATCGTCCAGCAGTGCTACGAGCCCGCCCGGCATGTTTCCTTCCCCCTGTTGGTGTCCTGACGGCAAGGCAGGCCAAATGACCTCATCCGTGCGTTTCTGTCCTGTCCGCGCCGGCACCGCCAATATCGCCCTCGGCCACCCATTCGCGCCACAGCAGCACCAGCGCCGCCATCACCGCCGGCCCCACGAACAGGCCGAGCAGGCCGATTGTCTCCACGCCGCCGACGATGCCGATCAATACCCAGACGAACGGCAGGCGCGTGGTGCCGCCGATCAGGCCGGGGCGGAGGAAGTGATCGATGACGAAATTGAGCGCGAAGCCGATGCCGCCCACGACAATCGCCGCCACCACGCTGCCCTTGGCCAGCAACAGCAGCACCGCGACCGCCAGTACCGTCACCAGCCCGAACGGGATGATCGAGGCGAAACCGGAGAAAAGCCCCATCAGAATCGGGTGCGGCACGCCGCCGGCGAGATACAGGATCGCCATCAGGAAGCCCTGCGCCATCCCGAGCAGGACAAGCCCGTCGACCGCGCCGCGCACCGCCGCGAAGATTTGCCGCCCCAGTCGGTCGCCGGCATCGCCGAAAGCGCGGGTGGCGCCGCGTTCCAGCTGGCGGACGATGCCGTCACGATCGCGCAGCAGGAAGAACAGTACGATCAGCGTAAAGCCGAACACCACTACGCGCCGCACCAGCGTATGCGTAAGTGCCTGCGAATGGTTGAGCCACAGCGAATGGTCGAGCCTGCCAATCTCGGCCGATGCGGCCTGGGGCGTGGCGAGATGCACGTTCCACCAGGCGGTGACTTCGGCCGATCCCCAGGGCAGGCGGGCCACCCAATCGGGCAACGGCACGCCATGCGCGCGGGCATCGGCGATCAGGTGCGCGGCCGCCTGAATTTCAACGACCGCCTGGCTGACGGCGATGCTGAGCGGCAGGAGGACGATCAGCAGCACCCCCAGCGTCAGCAGCGCGGCGATCACCGTGGCATGTTCGGGGAACCGGTCGAGCAGGCGACGGCGGACCGGATCGACCGCGATCGCAAGCACGCCCGCCCAGAGCACGGCCGGAACGAAGGCCATGCCGATCCACAAGGCGGCGGCCGCAATCGCTGCCGCCAGCACGATGCGGGCGCGGGTTTGTGCTTTGGTGCTGTGCGGCATTGCGTTCCCCCGTGCGGCAATGGCGCCGCCAATGCCGCCTTACTTCACCCGTTCGACGTCCTCGAAGCCCAGTTCCAGCGGCGTGGCGCGGCCGAAGATCGAGATCGACACCTTCACGCGGTTCTTGTCGTAGTCCAGTTCTTCCACCACGCCCGAGAAAGTGGCGAAGTTGCCGCTGATGACCTTGACCGTATCGCCGATGTCGTAATCGACCTTGAGCTTGGTCTTGGGGGCTGCGGTTGCCGCTTCTTCCTTGGTGTTCAGGATGCGGGCAGCCTCTGCCTCGCTGATCGGCTGGGGCTTGCCCGAGCTGCCGAGGAAGCCGGTCACCTTTGGCGTGTTCTTCACCAGGTGATAGACGTCGTCGTTCATCTCCAGCTTGGCGAGCACATAGCCGGGGAAAAATTTGCGTTCGGACTGGATCTTCTTGCCGCGACGCACTTCGGTGACGGTTTCGGTCGGCACTTCGACCGCCTCGACCAGCCGGTCGAGGCCCATGCGGGTGGCGTCAGCCAGGATCTGGTCGCGGACCTTGCCCTCGAAGCCGGAATAAGCGTGGATGATGTACCAGCGCGACATGGTTTTGTTGCTTTCCCTTACTGCGCGAGGCGGAGGAGCGTGTTGACGATCAGGTCAAAGACCGAATCGATGCCGAGGAAGAAAACGCCGAGCAGCGATGTCATGATCATCACCATGACGCCGGTCATGATCGTCTCGCGCCGGGTGGGCCAGCTGATCTTGCGGGCTTCGGCACGCACCTGCTTTACGAATTCGACGGGACTGGTCTTCGCCACTTGGGGCCATCCTCGCTAAAAAAAACTTGGTCCTTCGGCGGGCATGGGGCCGCTGCCCGGTCCTTGTCAGGAACCGGTGCTTTCCCACCACGCTGTCGGATAGGGGGCCGTATCTAGCGGCTCGCGGCGCCTTGTGCAAGCGCGGCGGCGCGTGCCTTCTCTCAGCGGCGCTTCAGACCGTGCAGCTTGTGCCAGACGAACAGGCCGATCGCGACCACCAGCACCACGCCGATCAGCGCATCGGCGCTATGGAATGCCGCCTTCAGTCGCGGGTCGCTGTTCCATTTGTCGCCCAGCGTCATGCCCACCCAGGCCAGGCCGAAGCACCAGGGCCAGCTGCCGATGAAGGTATAGATATGGAAGGGCACCAGCTTCATCCGCGCGACCCCCGCGGGGAAGGCGATGAACGAGCGGATGACGGGCAGCAGCCGCCCGATCAGCACCGCAATGCTGCCCCAGCGCGCGAAGAAGCGGTCCGCCGCATCGATCTCGCCCGCGCCAATCAGCACATAACGCCCCCAGCGAAGCGCCAGCGGCCGGCCGCCGCGCTTGCCGATCTCATAGGCGACGATCGACCCCAGATTGCACCCGATCGCGCCGGCGGTGGCGGCAAGATACAGGTCGAACCGCCCGGTTGACACCAGATAGCCGGCAAAGGGCATGATGATTTCCGACGGCAGCGGAATGCAGGCGGATTCGATCGCCATCAGCAATACGATGCCCAGATAGCCGCCCGTTGAAATGACGCCGATGATGAAGGTGGCAAGAATGCCGAGGATGCGTTCGACCATGGCCCGCTCGTTGCGCGAGGACGGCGCGCTTGGGAAGGGGGTTTTTGCCGGCGGTTGCAACTGTGGCTCTTCGTTTCGGCAATTGACGCGCCGATGATCCTGCACGTCTTCCCGGTGTCGAAGAATCCTATTCGGTTTGATGAGCGCAATGTTGAAAATGTTTGGCTGAGTGCGACGCGCGAAGCACCCGAATCCAGCTGGCCATGACGCGCGATCGGTTAGCTAAGGAATCAAGTGTCTATTTGAACCATACTGGGGGTTTCCCGAGGGCGGCGCGATTTCGCTAGCCTGTGCCCTGCGCCTTTACCTGCCTCAACGCCGGCTTATTGGCAGGTGCAGCGTGGCGGCAAGGCCGCCCGTTGCCGCCTCGGCAAGGCGCAGCGCGCCGCCATAGAGCTCCGCCAGCTCCCGCGCGATGGCGAGGCCAAAGCCATGGCCGTCGCCGCGCTCGTCTAGCCGTACCCCCGGCTCCACGGCCCGCGCCCGCGCTGCATCGGGGATGCCGGGGCCGTCATCTTCGACCGAAACCTGCACTGTACCGTCCCGCACAAACGCGCGCACCATTACGCTCCCTCGGGCATGGCGCACGGCATTGTCGAGCAGGTTGCCGAGCATCTCGTCGAAATCGGCCGGTTCCACCGCCACGGCGAGCGTAGCGTCGACTTCTGTATCTATCGTCACCTTGGCCAGGGGGGCGAGCCGGGCGACGGTCGCCACCAGATCGCCGACGGCAGGCGACAGCATCGTCCGCGCCCGGCGATCGGTGATGCGTTCGCGGGCGCGCGACAGATGGTGACGGATCGTCGCATCGATGCGGGCAAGCAGCCCGGCATGGGCGGGCGCGTCGCGCAATTCGAGCGCCAGCGCCGCCACCGGCGTCTTCAGCGCATGGGCGAGATTGGCCGCCGATGCTCGTGCTGCCGCCAGCGCCGCATGATTGTCGTGCAGCAGTGCGTTCAGTTCCTCGGCGAGGGGCTGCAGTTCGGAGGGCTGGTTTTCGGGGATGTGGTCGGCGTCGCCCGACCGCACTGCCGCGACCGCATCGCGCAGCGCGCGGAGCGGACGCAGCCCGTACCAGAGCTGGAGCAAGGCCGCCCCCGCCAGCACGAGCGACAGCAGGAACAGCAGGAACAGGAGCGGCACGATGGCGTCGTGGATCGGGCGTTCGATCACCGCACGCGGGGCTGCGGCGCGCAGCACGACCTTGCCTGCGGGGGAAGCAAGCGTGACTTCGCGGGCATGGACCGGCGCGCCTTCGCCATCCGCGCCGTCGCGGGGCACCGGACCGCCCGGCGCCTCGGGCGGCCCCGGACGTCCGTGCCGTGGCTCGGGATAAAGGCGCGGAAAATCGTTCGAGCCGATCGTCCGGTCGGGCGCGGCGATTTCCCAGCGCCAGCCCGGCCCCGCCTCCAGCGCGCCGCGCACCTGGGCCAGCCGGGCGGCATCGACATGGCCGTCGGCGGTGACGGCGGTGGTCAGCAGCGCGATCTGCGCATCGAGCCTGCGGTCGATTCCCTGGGTGACCAGCCGCCCCAGCACCGCGCCGATCATCAGCCCGGCGACGACCAGCGCCAGCACGGTCGCCGCCGTCGACAGCAGCAGCATGCGGCCGCGGATCGACTTCACGCGCCCTCTCCGGCGGTAAGGCGATAGCCGCGCCCGCGCACCGTCTCGATCAGATGCGCGCCGATCTTCTTGCGCAGCCGGCCGATGATCACTTCCAGGCTGTTCGAATCATTGTCGGCATCACCTTCATAGACGCGTTCGAGCAGGCTGAGCCGCTCGATCACGGTTTCCTTCGACAGCATCAGTGCCGACAGCACGCGCCATTCCAGCGCAGTCAGTCGCAGCGGGAAACCGTCAAGTTCGAACTGGCCGCTCTGGCTGTCGAAGGCGAGGGGGCCGCAGGCGATGCGTGTTGCGGCGTGCCCCGATACGCGGCGCACGATCGCGCGCAGCCGCATCACCAGTTCCTCGACGCGAAACGGCTTGGTTAGGAAATCGTCGGCCCCGGCCTTGAAGCCGGCGACCTTGTCGGACCAGCCGGCGCGCGCCGTCAGGATCAGCACCGGCAGCGCGTGGCCGGCGTCGCGCCATTGTTTCAGCACCGATAGCCCATCCTGGTCGGGCAGGCCGATGTCGAGCACGGCGGCGTCATAGCTTTCGGTGTCGCCAAGATGCGCCGCATCCACACCGTTCACGGCCAGATCGACCGCGCAATGCTCCGCCCGCAGCGCCCGGGCGATGGCGGGCCCCAAATCGGGATCGTCTTCTACCAGAAGGATACGCATGTCCGGTGGCTAGCCCCCCTCGTTAAACCGAATCTGAACCGCGGCATTCAGCGTGCCGAGGGCGCGCTTTGCTACACCTGCTCCCGTCAGTCGAATTCAACAGAAGGAGTAGAAGCATGTCCTGGTTGCATGACAAGATGGCGGCGATGTCGTCGGGGGCCCGGTTCGCCGCGGGTGCCGCGTTGCTGGCAGTCGGCGCCGCCGGCGGGGCCGGTGCCGCGGGGCTCACCCGGCCCGGCATCGAAATGGCCCCGACGATCGTGACGCCTGTCGCCCGGCTGGGCGCGAGCGGCGGCATTGTCACCATCAAGGGGCGGGTCGCCGAAATCTATGGCGATCGGCTGCTGGTGGCCGATGGTAGCGGGAAGGCGATGGTCGATGTGGGCCACGATGCGGCGTCGGGGCTGAGCGTGGGCGCGAACGTACTGGTCCAGGGGCGCTTTGATGACGGCCAGCTGCATGGTTCGTTCCTGGTCGGTCCGGACGGCAAGGTAGAGGCAGTGGGCCCGGGCCCGCGCGGAATGGGGCCTGGTCCGCACGGTCCCGGACCGCGTGAACCGCACGGCCCGCCGCCGCCCCCGGGTGCGCCCGTTCCGCCGCCGCCGGGGGATGCGCCGCCGCCGGGTGCGCCTATTCCACCGCCGCCGGCCGGATGCCCGGCGCCCGGTGCGGCACCCGCTGCTCCGGCACCCGCACCCGCTGCGGCGCCGGTCGCGCCGCAACGCTGAAGCATGGGGCGCCTCTCCGGAGGCGCCCCGTTTCCTTTTGTTCCGGCCCCATGCGGCACATGCGACGATTGCCTGCCTTATGCGTTGAGCGGCGCTGAACGGCCTCGCCACCTCCGGTTCATCCAGAAAGGAGCAAGGTGACGGGCATCGGGTCGAACGAAAGGAAACCCTATGGCATATCCCCGGACGCGCCCCGCGATACTGGCGGCAACGGCGATGGCGCTGGCCTTGAGCGCCTGCAACGGCGCCAAAACGCCCGACAGCCAGGTCTCCGCTGCCGATAACGCGGCCCTGCCGGCCTTGCCGCAGGCCGTTCCGTTGCAGCAGGGCGCGGCGACACCGCTTGCGGCCGCGCCGCCGCCCCAGGCGTTGCCCGCCATGCGGCACGTTCGGGTGGCGCGGCTCACGCGTCCGTCCGATGCCTATGCCTATCTCGATCGCGCTGATGGCGTGACCGACGCGATCGGCGATGCGCCGCCGGATTACGCCTATGACGACGGGCAGGTATCGCCCTGGGCGTGGCAGACCAGCCGGGGCGATGTCCGCTATGCCGAGCCGGTCGATGGCGGCTATCGCTATTATTATTACGAGCCCGGTGCGGCGACGCCCTATCTCGTTCGCGACCCGAACTATAGCTATGGCTATTCAGGCGACGAGCTGGTCGCCGTCTATGACGCGTCCGGCGCACTGCTGCCGCCGGACGGCTATTATGGCCGGATCGATTATGCCTCGCGCTATTTCGATCGCGCGGCCTATCTCTATCGCCTCGACCGTGAACGCGAGCATCGCGGCGTGATCGCGGCGAACTGGGCGGCACAACGCGCGGAAATCGCCGCGGTGCGCGCGCAATGGGCGGAGGACCGCGCCCGGCAGGCAGAATGGCAGGCCTATCACGCTGCGCACGAAGCGCAGGAACGCGATTATTGGGCCGAAGAACGGGAACGGCGTGCGATCGCAGCGCAGCGCTTCGTCGCGTGGCAGCAGAGCGGCGGCCGCGCGCCGATCCCCCAGCCGGTGGCCTATGCGCCGCCGCCGCAACAGCCGAGCTGGTTTTCGGGCTGGTTCGGCGGTGAGCGCCAGCGCGAGGCACAGCAGCGCGCGCAGTTAGCGGCGCAACAGCAGCAACAGCGCGCCCAGTTGGCGGCCCAGCAACAGCAGCGTCTGATCGCCGAACAACAGGCTCGCCAACAACAGGCGCAGATGAGCCAGCTACGGCAGCAGCAGGTGCTGGCCGAGCAGCAGGCGCGCCAGGCCCGGTTCGCACAGCAGCGGGCGATGCAGCAACAGGCGCAACAGGCGCGGGCGGCGCAGATCCAGCTCGCACAGCAGCGTCAGGCGCAGGTGCATCGCCAGGAACAGGTGCAGCGCGCGGCGGCGCAACAGCGCGAGGCGGCGGCGTGGCGCGCGCAAGAGCAGGCGCAGGCCCACCGCGCGCAGATGATGGCCGCGCAGGCGCAGCAACGCGAACGGGCGGTGGCGGCCCAGCGCCAGCATGCCGAGGCCGTGCAACATGCCCGGCAGGAACAGCAACAGGCGCAGCGCGCGCAGCAACAGGCCCGTGCCGAAGCCGAATCGCGTCAGCGTCAGGCCCAGGCGGCGCGGGCGCAGGTGGCCGAGCGGCAGGCGCAGGCCCATGCGATGGAGCAGGCCCGCACACATCCGCCTGAGCAGCCCCATCCGCACGCCAATGCCCCGCATCCGCAGACGCCCCCGCATCCGGCAAAGCCGCACGAAGGCGGCGAGCACGGCTGATCGTCTGCGAACGTCAGTCGGAACGCCCGCACCAGCCCGGCAGATAGGCGGCGTCCTTCTGCCGGGCGGCGACAAGCGCTTTCTCGATCGCGCCTTCAAAGTCGCGCGCGACCAGCTTTGCGCCAATCCTGCGGCGCAGGAAATCGGCCCAGAGGAACTCCGAATAGGGCGTGTTGTCCTTGGCATAGCCGCCGGCGCGGCGCAGCTCGCCGGCCAGCGACCGATAGGGATCGTCCTTCATCGCGCCGATCGTGCGGGGCAGGTCTTCATGCGTGTGGCGAACGCCCGTTTCGTCGAACGGGTGCAACCAGTTGCGATTGTCCATGAAGGTCCAGAACAGCGGCTTCTTCAGGTCGTGAAGATCGGCGATCACGCTGACCAGCACATGCTCCACGCCTTCCTCGTGCAGGGCGCGGACGAGATGATGATGGTCGATCACGAAGGGCACCGATTTCGGGCCGAGGATCACCGGTATCATGTGGCGGCCCAGAAAGTCCGGGCCGTTGCGCTCCGCCCGCTTCCGCCATTCGGCGCGCTTGCGGGCGACTTCGCGAAAGCCGATGGTCATCTGCGTCGGTCGCAGACCGGCGACCGGCACCGGGTGCAGGGCAGGGGTGAAGTCGGCTCTCATCGCTGGGTCTCCCGCTGGGGCATGGCGGCCTGTACCGCCGAAACGGCATCGTCGACGCTGTAGCTGCTGCGACGGTCGAGGTCGGTTTCGCCGGCTGCGGCGATCAGGTCGCGCGCGCGGTCGTGCAACCGGGCGAGCTGGACGCGGAAGCCGGCCGCAGCCATCGCCCGGTCGAACTCGATCAGCGCGTCCAGCGCGGTGCTGTCGAGATCATAGCTTTCCTCCAGGCTCAGCACGACGGCCCGGGTGTTCGCTTCCGCGCGCGTGCCGGCGAGTACCAGACCCAGCATCCGCTCGGTATTGGCGAAGAACAGCGGCGCGGTCGGGCGCCAGATGGCGATGCCCGGGGGTGCCACTGCTTCGGCATGACGGGCGAGGTCGACATAATTGTGGCTGTCCCCCAGGCGGCCGAGCCGGGCGACACGCGGCGTCGCGAAGCGCTGGATCAGCGCGGCGAGCGACAGGGCGATCGCCACCAGCATGCCGTCGAGCACGCCCAGTGCCAGCACGCCGGCAGCGGCGCCGATCGCGACATATTGGTCGCGGTCGAGCCGCCAGAGCCGCAACAGCGGCATCGGGTCGAGCGCGTGGGTCAGCGCGGCAATCACCACCGCTGCGAGTACCGGCTCGGGCAGGCGGGCGAATAGCGGCGTCGCGAACAACAGCATCGCGGCGAGCCCGAGGCCCGCGACCAGCCCTGCCAGCCTGCTGGTCGCACCCGCGGCCTCGCTGGCCGAGCCGGCCGAAAATCCGGCGCCGACCGGCATGCCGCGCACCAGCGCGCTGGCGAGATTGGCGAGACCCAGCGCCATCAGCTCGCGATTGGCATCGACGCTATCCCCATGCCGCAGCGCCAGCGAGCGGATCGTGCCCCAGGATTCGGCGAACAGGATGAGCACCAGCGGCGCGGCGAACTGGGCCAGCCGCGAACTGGTGTCCCAGTCTAGCCGGGGCAGATGCGGCCAGCCGAGCGCTGTGTCGACTCGCCCCACCATGGCGACACCCATGGCCTCGAGGTCGAATGCGTGCGCGGCGGCGATGCCGGCCACCAGCACCACCAGAGGGCCGGGGATCGCCGGATAGCGCCGCAGCACCAGAAGCAGCAGGAGCGCGGCGGCCCCGATCAGCAAGCTTGCGGGATGCGATACGGGGATTGAGCGGGCCAGCGCCGTGCCGAAGGTCAGGATGTCGGAGCCCTGTACGCCTATACCGGTGATGATCGGTACCTGATGGAGGATGATCGTGATCGCGATGCCGAGCGAAAAGCCGCGCAACACCGGGCGGGAGATGAAGCCGGTAAGACCCCCGAGCCGAAACGCGGCGGCGGCCAGAAACAGCAGCCCTGCCATGCCCACCAACAGCGCGGCGAGCATCGCCCTGTCCTCGCCCGCAACGGGGAGTGCCGCCAGGGTCGCCGCCAGAATGGCTGCCGAGGACGAGGTGGCGGATACGATCGCGAAGCGGCTGCGCCCGGCCCCGGTATAGACCAGGCAGCCAGCGATGCCCGCAAAGATCGCATGTTGCGGCGCCAGTCCGGCAATGCCGGCATAGGCGATCGCTTCGGGCAGCATCAGGCCGGCAACGCACAGGCCGGCCACAAGGTCTTGGGTCCGCATCGCCGGCAGTTAACGGCGCGAACGGAGCGATTGGCAAGGGGGCCTATTCGGTCCGCTCCGCCGCCGTGCCGCATGCCCCGCCATAGAGCCACAGCCAGCGCGGCGGTGTCGGAGCGAGCGTGCGGGCGAGGGTCGCAAAGCGCGGGTCGAGCAACGTGGCCGACCAGTAGAGCGTGGCTGCGCCATGCGGATCCCATGCCCCGGCAAATCCCGGCAGTCCGGCCTGGGCGCGGGTGGCGTCGAACCGGACGGTTGAATGGACGAACTCGTCATGGCGTCGCGTGCCGTCCGTAAAGGGCAGCAGCCAGTCCAGCCCCTTGGCCAGCGTCTGACTATCCCGGCCCGGCAGGTGCAGCCAGTCCTCGTCGCGGCTGCGTGCGGCGATGGCGGCGGCGACCAGCGGCTCGAGGTCATAGGTGACATAGTGGAGGGCATCACGTTCGGCGAAGTCGATCACTTCGCCATCGGGGTGCATGTTGATCGAGAGTTGCGTGGTGAAGGCGTTCCGCGCGCGGGCGAACAGCTTGTCGTCGCCCAGCGCAGCAGCGGCGAGCGTGGCGAGCTTTACGCGGTGGCTCTGCCAGTTGTTGCTCCAGGTGCCGCGCGGATTGTTGCGATGCTGGTCCATCGCCGCAAGATAGCCGTTGGCGAGCACTTGCAGGAATGCGCGGGTGCGGGCGGCAACGGGGGCGGGAAGATCGCGCGCCGCAAGGGCATAGGCGCCGATCACGGTGCCGAGGCCAGTCTCGTCGATCGGATTGAAGCTGGGCCGGTAGATGCGCGTCCAGGCATCGAGATAGGTCGCAAGCCGGTCGAGCGCAGCGCGATTGCCGGTTGCGCGCCACGCCATTGCCAGATCGGCCATGTAGCGGAAATCGCGGGCGGCTGCCGCCGACTGATCGTAGATGCCCTGATGCGGCAAGGTGCCTTCGGTGTGGAGCATCGGCATTGCCTGCGGTGCCGCACTCGGGGCAGTGGCTACGGTATGGTTCCAGGCGCTGGCAGAGGGTGGGGTAGCCGGAAGACAGGGCCCCGCTGAAAGCGCCAGATAAGCCGTCAGCATCATGGCTGCGGCGCCTTGGGCAGCTTGATTCCCAGCAGCACCAGCCGGTTCCCGGTGATGCCGAACCAGTGCGGCACGCCCGCTGGTATCAGGAGGACATCGCCCGGGCCCAGCGAGCGGGTCGTGCCGCCCTCGATGCGGCTGCCCTCGATCAATCCGGCGTTGCGCGTTTCCGGTTCTGCCAATGTGCCGCCGGAAATCAGCGTGCCGTCGCCTTCGAGGACGATGGCATATTCCGCCGCCGCCGGATGGACTGCAGGGCGACCGGGCTTCTTCCATATCTCGATCGCGGCGATAGTCTCGCCGTCGCGCACCAGCGGGCGCCACGCAAAGCCCTGGCCGGGCTGCATCGCCGCCAGCATCGACTGAATCTGCGCGCGAACTTCGGCGCCACTGGCAAAGCCGGGCAGACCGGCGGCGGGGGCGGCATTGGTTTGCGCGGTTGCGGTCGGGATGATGGAAAGCGCGAGCAGCATTCCTGCCGGGATCAGCGCCAAGGCCCTGGCCATCCTCGTCACCGCTGCGTCTCCTTCGCTTTATCGTGATACGACAGTGCCATAGTCGGCGAATTGGGGACAGCCCCGTCGCTAACCGTCGACCGGCCGGCGCAGCCGCGAGCGCGTGAGATCGAGTGAGTCCGTCAGCACCGCGGGAGCTGCATCACTGTCCTTGTCCATGTCCGGATAGCGGTTCCAATATTCGGTGTGTGCGCCGCGCCCGCGACGAATACGCGTCGAGACCGGGCGGTCCCACACGCCTGAACCGAGGACTGGTGCCACCGGCCCGCCGATCGGGTCGCCCTGAACCAGCCTGCGGGCGGGGAAGTAGAGATTGGTCCACACGGTCACACCGAATACCGCCGCGTGGTCGACGATCCGGATCGTCTGGCGGCGGCGGTTTACCGGCGGGGTTTTTCGTGGATAGGAGAAATGCTCGCCGTCTTCGCGGAAGGGCGGGGCGGTCGGCAGCTCGCGGCGTTCGATGCGCAGCCCGAAGTCGGCCAGATTTCGCGCGAGCAGCAGCGGCGCGTGGGCCAGCGGACTGCCCAGCGTTACGAAATCGGTCACCAGCCAGTGGGCGCCCAGCCTGCGCTGTTCGAAATGGAGATTCCGCACCGCCTGCCGCCATGCCTCGGGATCGGCACTCGCCGCGGCAGCCTCGGCCTTGCCCAGCCGGGGCTGGGTGGCGACGCCGGTCGGTCCGGCTTCCTCGATCTGGCGCCGCAGCTTCTCGCTTGCGCGCTGCCAGCTGAAATTGAGGATGTCATAGCCGATCACCGAGCCCAGGCTGTGCCCGACGACGAGAATGCGGTCATAGCGTCCGTCCTCGTGCAGCCGCTGGAGCAGTGCCACGCCTGCCTCGCGAATACGGTTGCGTGCCTCCACGGTGCGTGGGTGCGGGTTCAGGTAGATGGCGGCATCGCCGACATAGCTGCGCACGACATAATTGGCGGCGGCGACCGTGGCGGCGGCGAGGCCGGTCAGCGCGGGAAGATGTGGCCCGCGCACCTGGAACCCCAGTGCCGAGGCAAAGCTGGCAAGCGTCGCGACGACGAGCAGCAGGAGGAGCAGCCAGCAGATCCACCACAGCACGGCGAGGCGTCCCGGCACGTCCTGCCGCGGCCGCCGCATCAGCAACCACAGCCAGGACAGCACGAACGGCCACCCCGCCACCGGCATCAGATGCTGCCAGTAAAATTCGATGAAGTCGCTGTCCTCATTGGCGGAAAAGGCCCGGTAGCGCCGCTCCTCGAAACCCTGCGAATAGGGATCGGGCTTGCTGTAGAACAGGCGCTTGCCCGCGCTATCCTCTTCCGCGCCCAATACGCCCAGGACGAAGCCGGTCAGCGTATCCATCGGCCGCTGTTCGCCGATGCCGTGGATGACGATCACCGCCTGTCGCGGCTTGCCTGTCGTCGATGTCGGGGACGGGGCGGAGGACTCCACGGTCACGCTGCGTCGCTGGGATGGGGGAGGGCAGATTGCGCTTCTCCGCCGCTCGGCATGGTTTCAGGCAGCATTGTCCGTCCCCCCATCGGCTGCATGGCCGGGGTGGACCCTATCATGCCACTGCTATCGGTGCCATGCGCCGCCGGGCGCCGAAATGCGCACAAGAAGCCGGAATGGACGCAGTACATTGCGTTTCCTGCTTCGTCCCGCCATCACCGATGGTGATGCGTAGTTCGTCCCCCCAGCCGTTGATCCAGGCCGCCCGTGCGCGGATCGCTGCCGAGGGCATGCGCGGGTTGAGCCTGCGGTCGATCGCGCAGGATACCGGCAAATCGCTCGGCTCGCTCAGCTACCGCATCGGTGACAAGGCCGCCTTGGTCGCCGAACTGCTGGCGCAGGAACAGGCGGAGCAGCAGGCACTCCATGCGGTCTGGCGCGACCGGCTGACGGGGCTCGATCTTGCCGCGCCGCCGGTGCTGGCGGCGGCGATCCTGGCGCATCTCGACGAGGCTGCCGGCCCCAGGCGTGCGGCGGCACTAACCCGGTGCGAGCTGATTCTGGAGGCCGGCAGCCACCCGGCGGGCTATGGTGGCATTGCGGCGATCCTCGATGCGCAAGATGCATTCTGGGTCGCGGCGCTGGCCAACCAACTGCCGGCGGAACGGGCATCGCTAATGGGGCGTGCGATCGCCAACTACTGCCGCGACGAGCTGCCCTTTTCGCTGGCCGCAGGCGCCATCCCCGATTACCGGCTGCTCCGGGCGGCGACCGTCGAGCGGCTCGCGCAGGGCTTTGCGGGGAATGCGGGGCCGCTGCCCGCGCAATTTGCCAAGCTGGTCGCTGCGTGCGGCAGCGACAGCGCAGAAGAGCTGCTACGGATTGATCTGGTACCGGGAACCAAACGCTCCGAAATCGCCGTAGCGACCGGCGCGCTGATCGCGGAACAGGGGGTGGCGGCGCTGTCGCACCGCGCCGTGGCCGCGCGGGCAGGGGTGCCGAATTCCACCGTCGCGCATCATTTCCGCACCAGCACCGACCTTCTGGCGGCGGGCATCGGTGCACTGGTGCTGGACATGCGGCGAGAGATGGGCGCGGTCGGCCCGCTGGCGCCGCAGCGGCATCACGGCCCCACGCTGATGCGTGCCACCCATGCGATTGCGCTGGTTGCTGCGCGCGATCCGCAACTGACGCCCTATGCGCTCGACATGCGGCGGCGGCGGGCGGAGAATGTTCGCGGGGCGGTGGCGGCCGCGCTGGACGGGGAGACGCCTGTCGACGGTGCCGCCGTGCAGGCGGCGGTGCTGGTGCTGGTCGGCAACTTGCTGGCGATGCATGCGCGGGGCGGCTTTGACCGGCCCGGCACGGTACAAATCGCGGATCTGGCGCGGTTGCGCCTGCTCACCGCCGCGACGTTGCTGGATTGAGGCGTTCCACGCCCGCGCGGCACCGGCGCACGAGGCGTTTCGCCCGTGTGCCGGTGCGCCCTGTCGCCGGAATCTCTCCGGCGGGTCCGTTAGCGCGCGACGGGCGCCAGCCGCGCCGCCCTACCGCCCGGCAGCCCGACGACATAGGGCGTGCCATAGGCGTTGCCCGCCTTTTCGAAGTCGGTCGATACCACTTGCGCGCCGCTGGCAAAGGCGGCGTTGGCGCGGGTCATGTCGTTGACCTTCGCCTCATAGGTTTCGATGTCGGCACGTGAACGGACCATATAGCCCTTGCGTACTTCCTCGCGGATTTCCGCGCCGCGTGCGAGCGCATTGTCGTCGAGGATAAACGCGGCATAGGGCTGGCCGGGCTGTGAATCGAGGAACGCCAGCCGCCCTTCCAGACCGGGATGGCCGTGGAGATAGGCCGATGCGCCGTCATGGCCGGTTGCGGTAATGAGCTGGAACACGAACTTGCCGCGCGCCTGGCCCAGCGTCGGCCAGCTGCCGGCCAGCACGGCCTTTTCGAGCGTGGGATAGCTGCCGCGCACATCGTCCGGCGCGATCAGGTTCTTGCGCCCGATCACCTCGGCGATCGTCCGGTCAATCTCGTCATAGGTAGCATCGGTGAAGGGGGGCACCTTCGACGAGCCGGGGAGGATCGGCAGCGACTGCACCTTCGCCTCGATCATCACGAAGATCGGGATGTGGCGGGGGTGCGCGTCCGACCAGGCTTTCAGCTCGGTCAGGCACTGGCGGAAGCCGGGGCAGGAGCTGCGGAAGTCTATATCCGCCATATGCAGCACCTTCAGGCCTGGTCCCTTGAGCGGTGAGGGGTCGAACGGCAGCAGGTCGGTAACGCCCTGGCTGCGCAACAGGCGATAGGCGGCAGGATTGGCATAGGCGCCGCCTTCCGGATCGGCGTTGACGTCCAGTTCCACGCCGCGAACGCCCAGGTCGAGCTGTTCCGTCAGACTCGGATGGCGATAGTTGAGCGCTTCCGAAAAACGCACGTCATTTGGGTGCGCAATCTGGAACTCGCGCTGCGCCGCCGTCGGCATGGCCCCCAGCAGCTTGCCCATCGACGGCAGCCGGGTGTCGAGCAAGGCCCGCACGCGCGGGTCGACGCCGATCGAATAGCTGTTGTGCGTGCCGAGCACCTGGATGCGGTTGAGCGGGGTGGAATCGGGGATTTCGCTCGCCTCGGGTTTGAGGTCGTCGGCGGCGGCCCCGGTCCAGGCGAGGCCCGTGGCGAGCAGGGCAATGCTCGCCAGAGCGCCAAGGGAATGACGGATCATGTCGTTGCTCCTCCGCATCAGAAGCGGAAATTGACGAAGCCGCCCAGCGTGCGGCGCGCATTGGGCGAGGTGTAGTGCAGCAGGCCGAGCGCGCCGTAGATCTGCCAGCCGGTCGAGAAATAGGTGTCGAACAGGTTGCGCGCATAGACGCCGACTTCGACGCCTGACCGGTCATGGATGAAGCTCAGCCGCGCATTGGTGAGGCCATAGCCCGGCACATAGGAGTAGGTCGGCTGGCCGACGACGGTCCAGTATTCGCTGCGATAGGCATAGTCGGCATGGGCTCGAATGCGCAGTTGCGACGAGACCGGATGTTCATAATCGGCCGCTGCCGTCGCCGCGAAATCGGGCGAGTTGGGCAGGCGGGTGTTGGTGTAGTTGGTCGTCGCATTATATACATAGTTGGTGAAATAGGCGTCGGTGTACGACGCCGATGCACTCAGCGACAGCGAGCGGCTGGGGCGCACCGCGATGGTGGTTTCCACGCCCTGGCTGCGCAGGCCGCCGGCATTGCCGATCGCAGTGGCGAGCAGGAAGCCGCCCGCGCCATCGGGCACCTTGGTCAGGATCGTCGCCTGGAAATTGGTAAAGTCCGAACGGAACGCATCGATGTTGAAGCGCAGGCGGCGGCCGAACCATTCGGACTTGAGGCCGAACTCCCAGGCCTTCACCGTCTCTGACTTGTACGGATCATATTTGTTGCCGACAAAGGCGATGCCCTGCGGCTTGTAGCCGGTGGAATAGGTGCCGTAGACCATAAGGCCCGGCGTGATCTGGAAGGTCGGCGAAATCCGGAACGAGAAATTGTCGCCGGTCACGCGGCCGAACGGAATGACGGGCGGGACGCTGGTCGCGACGAAATTGGGCGAGAAGCCCGCGACCGGCATCGGGTCGATCGTCACATAGGTCAGGCTCTGCGAATTATTGTCATGGCTGTACCGGCCGCCCAGTTCGAGGCGGAACCAGGTGGTCGGCTTGATCTGGAGCTGCCCGAACGCGGCTTCGCTCTCGTTCACCGAATGGAACAGCGCGGCATTGCCGGCCTTTCCGATCGCGCCGGTGAGCGCATAGAGCGTCTTGATCGGCACGCCGTTGGTATAGACGGGCGCGCCCAGCGTCGACCATTGCAACTGGGTCTGGGTCGCTTCCAGCCGGTTGTAGAAGGCACCGACCAGATAGCTGACCAGCCTGTCCTGCGGCGACGCGAAATGGACTTCCTGGCTGACCTTCTCCGTATAGAGATGCCCGTAATTATAGGGGATGTAGGCGAAGCGATCGATCGGCGTGAGATCGGCCGGCGTGTTGTTGTTGTAGAGCGTGTAGCGATAGGCGCTGATCGAGGTCAGGTCGTGATCGCCGATCTTGGCGTGCGCGCGTACCGATGCGCCCCACTCCTCGGTTTCGATATGGCCATAGATGCTGTCGGCGGTGTCGGCGCTTTTCGGCCCTGGTGTCACGCCCAGCGAATTGAGGATGGCGGTGACGGCGGCGGGCTGGCCCGAGACCGGCGTGCGGACGCTGCTGTCCCAGTGATGCGCATAGTCGCCCGATACCAGCAGGTCGAACCGGTCGCTCGGCTGCAGCAGCAGCTTGGCGCGGCCGCCATATTCGTGCGTCGAGCCGACCAGCTTGTTGAGGGTGACGTTGCGGCCGAAGCCGTCCTGGCCCTGGTCGAACCCGGTGACGCGCAGCGCCGCCATGTCGCCCAGCGGCACATTGACGGTGCCGTTCAGGATCATGTCGTTATGCTCGCCATAGCTGGCGCTGCCCCGCACCGAGGTTGCGCCCAGTTCCGGCTTGTTGGTGGTGACCGAGATAACGCCCGAGGTCGAGTTCTTGCCGAACAGTGTGCCTTGCGGCCCCATCAGCACATCGGCGCGGGCGATGTCCGCCAGGCCGATCAGACCGTTGGCGCGCTGGCCATCCATCACCACGTCGTCGACGACGACATTGACCGACTTGGCGTTGGAAAAGTCGAACGAGGTGGTGCCGACGCCGCGAATCTGGAAAGCGGCACCCTGGGTGGGGTCATACTGCAGGCCCGGCGTCAGATATTGCAGGTCGGTGAGCGAGGTGTAACCGGCATCGGCAATCGCCTGCCCCGTGATCGTCTGGATCGCGACGGGCACGCGTTGGCTGTTTTCGCTGCGGCGCTGGGCGGTGACCACCACTTCGGGCAGCACATCGGTTGCGCCGGGTGCGGTTTGCGTGCTCGGCTTGCTGCTGTCCACGGTCTGCGCATGCGCTGCCGGTGCTGGCATGACCGCGCTTGCAAGTACGGCGAGTGACGCAGATTGGAACAGATGTACTGCTTTAGAACGGCGAGTCATTACGATTCCCTTTTCGCGTTTATTGCGTTTCGGCGGGCGAATATCGATCGTGCGTTGCGGTTTTGAGACACGCGTACGGGAAAATTGCGCACACGGATGTGCGGGCTGGTCATGTCGTCTTTCGCTTCGCGAAAAGCGTTGCGGTACTGGTAGTTGCGAATTACTCTGAGTTATTACTGGACCGGCGGAGAAGGATGCTATGGATCGCAAAATCCCCTGGGCGACTCCGTCGCGCCGGAATTTTCTTGGCACCGGCACGCTGGCGCTGGGCGGCGCGTCGATCGCCGCGATACCCGCGCGTGCGGCCGACGAAGGAAGTGCCACGCCGAAGGTGTCTGCTGCGCTCCAGCCCTTCGACATGGCGGATGTGACGCTGGCGGACAGCCCCTTCCTACACGCGCAGCGGATGACCGAGGCCTATCTGCTGCGGCTCTCGCCCGACCGGCTGCTCCACAATTTCCGGGTCAATGCCGGGCTGGAGCCCAAGGCCCCGGCCTATGGGGGGTGGGAGTCCGACGCGTTATGGGCTGACATCCATTGTCAGGGGCATACGCTCGGCCATTATCTCTCGGCCTGCGCGCTGGCGTTCCGGGCGACGGGCGATGCGCGGTTCCGCGAACGGGTGGAGTATATCGCGGCCGAACTGGCCGCCTGCCAGAAGGCGGCCGGCAGCGGACTGGTCTGCGCCTTTCCGGAAGGGCCGGCGCTGGTGGCGGCGCATCTTCGCGGGGAGAAGATTACCGGCGTGCCTTGGTACACGCTGCACAAGCTCTATGCCGGCCTGCGCGACGGGGCGACGCTGGCGGACAGCCAGACCGCGCGCGCGGTGCTGCTGCGGCTCGCCGACTGGGGCGTGGTCGCGACCCGGTCGCTGTCCGATGCGGATTTCGAGCAGATGCTGGAAACCGAACATGGCGGCATGAACGAAGTCTATGCCGATCTCTATTGCCTGACCGGCAATGACGACTATCGCACGCTGGCCCAGCGCTTTTCGCACAAGGCGATCCTCGCGCCGCTGGCCCGGCACCGCGATCAGCTCGACGGGCTGCACGCCAACACCCAGCTGCCCAAGATCGTCGGTTTCCAGCGCGTCCACGAAGCGACCGGGGACGCCAGCTATGGCGAAGCCGCCAGCTTCTTCTGGGAGACGGTGACGCGCACCCGGTCCTTTGCCACCGGCGGGCACGGCGACAACGAACACTTCTTCGCGAACGCCGATTTCGCCGAACATGTCTTTTCGGCCAAGGGCTCGGAAACCTGCTGCCAGCACAACATGCTGCGGCTTACCCGCGCGCTGTTCCTGCAGGCGCCGAGCGCCGATTATGCCGATTTCTACGAACGCGCGCTCTACAACGGCATCCTCGCCTCGCAGGATCCGGACAGCGGCATGGCCACCTATTTCCAGGGCGCGCGGCCCGGCTACATGAAGCTGTACCATACGCCCGAGCATTCCTTCTGGTGCTGCACCGGCACGGGCATGGAGAACCACGTCAAATATCGGGATTCGATCTATTTTCGCGGCGACCGCGCGCTTTATGTGAACCTGTTCATCCCCTCGTCGGTGCAGTGGCACGAGCAGGGCGCGGTGCTCACCCAGTCCACCCGCTTTCCGGAAAGCGCGGAGACGCATTTCCAGTGGAAGCTGGCAAAGCCCGCCACGCTGGCGTTGAAGCTGCGTCATCCGCGCTGGAGCAGGACAGCGACCGTGCTGGTCAATGGCGTGGAGACGCTGCACTCGACCGCGCCGGGCCGCTATCTCGACGTGACGCGGCTGTGGCGCGACGGCGATCAGGTGGAACTGCGCCTTGCCATGGAAGCCGGTGCGGTGGTCAACCCGGCGGCGCCCGACATCGTCGCGTTCACCTATGGTCCGCTGGTGCTCGCCGGCGCGCTGGGGCGCGAGGGGCTGGCGCCCGGCGCGGATATTGTCGTCAACGAGCGCGAATATGGTCGCTATAACGACACGCCCGTAGCGGTGCCGACGCTGGCGGGCGATCCGCAGGCGCTGGCGGCGGCGATCCGCCTGGGCGACCGGCCGCTCGAATTCCGGCTGGCATCGGCGGAGGGAGAGGCGGTGCGGCTGATCCCGTACTACCGCATCGCGCACGAACGCTACGCGACCTACTGGAAGCTCGCCCCGGCCTCGGCCGCTAACCCGTCGAGATAGCCGCACAGCATGTCGGCGAGCGCTGCGGACCAGTCGGCGATTTCGGCTTCGGTCCGCGGTGTTTGCGAGAAGCGGTCGCCCACGCCGCTCAGCGTCATCTTGATCAAATGGCCGGCAAGTTCGCGGCGGTCAGCGGCCAGCTGGGGCAAGGACTCTTCCAGAAAGGTCTGGAAGATCCGCGCATTATCCGCCTTGGCCGCGACGGCTTCGGGTGCGTCGCGATAGAGCGGCGCAGCATCGTTGAGTGCGATGCGGATCGCGGCTTCCTCGCATTCGGAAAGCAGAAAGGCGTGGACGAGACGCCGCAGCCGCTCCGCCGGCGGACGGTCGCGCGATTCCAATATGCCCCGCAGCATCGTCGAGGTGCGCCGCCATTCGTCGGTCTGCAGGCGGAACAGGATCGCCGCCTTGTTGGGGAAATATTGGTAGAGCGAACCGACACTGACGCCCGCCCGTTCGGCGACTCGCGCCGTGGTGAAACGCTGCGCCCCTTCGCGCATCAAAACCTGAATAGCGGCGTCGAGCACCGCCTCCACAAGCTGCGACGAACGTGCCTGACGGGGCTGTTTGCGCGAGGCGATGGGGGCAGTGCGGGGCGTGCTCATCGGTGCTTCCAGCCAATGCGAATAGCCAAAGCTGACGGATTAGTCGTATTTTTCCAGCAGGCAAGCACTCCCCTCCGCTTGGCCTTTGGAGAACCCCGATGACGACGCTTTCCAGCGCCCCTGTGGCGCCTCTTCTCGCGCGCCTGTTCGACGCGGCAGACCGCAATCCCGCGACGCTCAGCCCGCGCTTCGCCGGCATCTCTCGCGACGCGCTTCAGCACCTGATGCGCAGCAAGGACCAGTATCGCGAATTCTATGCTGCGCTTCGCGATTTCGCGTTGCCCGTGTCGCGCGAAGTGGGCGGGCTGCTCTACATGCTGGCGCGGGCGACGCAGGCCCGTTCGATCGTGGAGTTCGGCACCTCGTTCGGCCTGTCGACGCTGCACCTGGCGGCGGCGCTGCGCGACAATGGTGGCGGTCGGCTGATCACCAGCGAGTTTGAACCCGCGAAGCTGATGCAGGCCCGCGCCAATCTGGCCGCCGGCGGGCTCGACGATCTGGTCGATTTCCGCGAAGGCGATGCACTGGAAACGCTGGCGGTCGACCTGCCCGACGCGATCGACCTGGTGCTGCTTGACGGCGCCAAGGCGCTCTACTGCGACATTCTTGATCGTGTGGAGAGCCGGCTGCGGCCCGGCGCGATCCTGCTCGCGGACAATGCCGATCACGCGCCGGACTATCTCGAGCGGGTCGGAAAGTTCGCCAATGGCTATATGTCGATGCCGTTCAACGACGAGGTGGAGCTGACGATCCGTCTCGGCTGAAGGCCGTACACCGGCGCTGCGGTCACTGCGGCGCCGGAGTCGCCTACTGGCTTGCGCGCGCCTGTTCGGCGCCGTTGGTCAGGTCTGCTGCGTTCCAGCCGCCGCCCAGCGCCTGCACCAGCGCGGCATAGACCGTCTGACGATCGAGCTGCGCCTGGATCAGCGCGCGGCGCGCGGAAAGCGCCGTCGCCTGCGCGGTGACGACGCTGCTATAGGCGACGATGCCGGCGCGATACTGGTTGCGCAGCGACTCTTCGGACTTGTCGGCGGCGAGCGAGGCCGCGCGCAGATAGGCTTCCTGCCGGGCGAGCACTTCCTGCGCTATCAGATTGTCCTGCACCGACTGGAAGGCGGTGAGCGTCACTTGCCGGTAATTGGCGACCGCGGCGTCATAGGCGGCACGCGACTGGGCGACGCGGGCGTTCCGCGCCCCGAAGTCGAGGAGCGTTTCGGCTACCGATGCGCCCAGCGACCACAGCGAGGCGCCCGCGCTGAACAGGCCTGACAGCGAGTCATTGGAGAACCCGCCGCTGCCGGTCAGGCTGACGGTGGGGAAGAAGGCGGCGCGGTTGATGCCGATCGTGGCATTGGCGGCAGCGACCTGGCGTTCGGCGGCGGCGATGTCGGGCCGGCGCTCGACCAGCGCAGACGGCAGTGCGCCGGGGGTGTCGGGCACCACCGGCGTCCAAGCCGCGCTATTGGCTGCAATACGGAAGCTGGCCGGATTCTCGCCGACCAGCACGGCGATTGCGTCCTCGAACTGCGCGCGCGTCCGTGCCTGGCCTTCGAGATCGGACTGGGCGGAGGCGAGCTGCGACTGCGCCTGGAACACGTCGGTGCGGGCGACGATGCCGGCATTATACTGGTTAGTGGCGATCTCCAGCGAGCGCTTGTACGCGTCCACCGTCGCAGAAAGGCTGGCGATCTGCGCATCGGTGGCGCGCAGGCTCAGATAGTCGGTTACGAGCTCGCCCTGTATCGCCAGCCGCGCATTGGCGACATCTGCCAGCCGTGCCTCTTCGGTATAGCGGGCGTTGCGGACGGTGTTGGTCACGCTGCCGAACAGATCGGGCTGCCAGCTCGCCTGCAGATTGACCCGGTAGCTGTCGCTGTTCTGGTTGTTGGCAAAGGTCGCGCCATTGTTGGTGCTGGTACCAGCCCCGGACCCGGTGCCGCCCGTGGTGTTCGCCGCGCGCCCGGCGGTCCCGCTATGGCTGTGCGTTACCGACCCGTTGGCGCTGACCGTGGGGAACAGGCTGGCATGGGCTTCGCGTGTCGCGGCGTTGGCCTGCCGCCACGAGGCTGCGGCCTGGGCAAGCGTCTGATTGTGCGCATTGGCACGCGAAACCATATCGTTCAGCGTCGTATCGCCGAATGCGGTCCACCAGTCGGGCCGCACCGCGCCGTCATTGGGGTTCGCCGGGCGCCAGCCTTCCACGGTCTTCCAGGCCGCTGGCGAAGTTGCTGTCTCGGGCCGGTGATAGGCCGGGGCGAGCGAACAGCCCGCCAGCGCGCTCAGCGCCAGCAGCGATGCGATCGGGCGGAAACGGATGCGGGTGGTCATGCGGGAAGCTCGCGAACTGGCAGGGGACGGGAACGCCGGCGACGCTGCGCCAGGCGATCGAGCAGGACGTAGATGACGGGCGTGGTGATCAGCGTCAGGATCTGGCTGGCGATCAGCCCGCCGACGATCGCTACGCCGAGCGGCCGGCGCAGCTCGGCACCTTCGCCAAAGCCGATCGCCAGCGGCAGCGCGCCCAGTGCTGCAGCGATGGTGGTCATCAGGATCGGGCGGAAGCGGAGCAGGCTTGCCTCCCGCGCCGCTGCCTCCGCCGACAGCCCGCGCTCGCGCTGCGCGGCGAGGGCGAAGTCGATGATCAGGATTGCGTTCTTCTTGACGATGCCGAGCAGCAGGAACAGCCCGATCAGCGCGATAATGTCGAATTCCATGCCGCAGATGATCAGCGCCAGCACCGCGCCCGTGCCGGCTGCGGGCAGCGTGGACAGCACCGTCACCGGGTGGATCAGGTTCTCGTAGAGAATGCCGAGCACGATGTAGATCGCCACCAGCGCCGCCAGGATCAGCAGCGGCTGCGATCCCTGCTGCTGCTGATAGGTGAGCGCAGTGCCGGCAAAGGTGCCGTGCACGGTGCTGGGCATCGCGATCTGCGCCTCGGCCGCGTCGATTGCGGTACGTGCGTCGGACAGGGCCTTTCCGGGCTTCAGGTCGAACGAAATCGTCGCGGCGACTTCGGTGCCTTGGTGGTTGACGCTGGCCGCCGTCGGGGCCTGCCGGACCGATGCCAGCGCGGTCAGCGGTACCATTGCGTGGGCGGTGTTGCTGAGCGCCGATCCGGTCGAGGGATTGCGCAGCGCCGGGTTGGATACCACTGCCGCGGCGGCACTGGCCTTCGTCGTCGTCGTTCCCTGCGCCGTGCCTGTGCTGCTCGCCAGCGGCGGCGGGGCGGCAGCGACGGTGCTGCCGGAGGGGCTGGCAGTCGCCAGATTGTCGGTCTGGACCGCCTGTGCGGGAATGCGGACATCGGGCAGCATGTGCGGGCCGGTGGTGGCCGCCGGATCCCAACCAAGCACGACGCTGTACTGGTTTATGTCCTCATAAATGGTGGCGACGTTGCGCTGGCCGAAGGCGTCGTAGAGCGCATTGTCGACATCGCGGGACGAAATGCCGACGCGGGCGGCGGCGTCGCGATCGATCGTCAGGAAGCTTTCGACTCCGTTTTCGGCCAGGTCGCTATCGACATTGGTGAAGACCGGGCTTTTCGTCATCGCGTCGTTCAGCTTTTGCGCCCAGATCTTCAGGTGCTCGGTGCTGTCCGCCATCAGCGTATATTGATAGGTAGCGTTGCTCGATCGGCCGCCGGTGCGCAGATCCTGCACCGGTGCGAGGAACAGGCGAATGCCCTCCACAGGCTGCAACGCGCGCTGCAGCCGCTGGATCACCACGGTGCTCGGCTGGCCCGGACGCTTCTCGACCGGCTTGAGCGCGATCAGCATGAATGCGCCGCCGCCGCGGCTGCCGCCGGTGAAGCCGACCACGCTCTGTACGGCGCGATCCTTCTTGATGATGCCAACGACCTGCGTGAGCTTGTCCTGCATCGAAAGGAACGACACGCTCTGGTCGGCGCGCACGCCGGCGAAGATTAGTGGCGATTCCTGCTGCGGGAAGAAGCCCTTGGGTACCACCACATAGAGATAGACGGTCAGGCCCATCACCGCGACGAGCAGCAGCACGACCAGCGGCTTCATCGCCAGTGCCCAGTCGAGCACATGCGCATAGCCGCGTTCCAGCCGCGTATAGCCGGCTTCCAGCACTCGCGCGAAGCGGCCCGGCGTTTTGGGGGCGACGTCCGGATCGTGCTTGCGCAGGAACCAGGCGCACAGCATCGGCGTGGTGGTGAGCGAAAGCACGAGGCTGATCATCACCGCGACCGACAGCGTGACGGCAAATTCGCGGAACAGCCGCCCGACGATCCCGCCCATGAACAACAGCGGGATGAACACCGCGATCAGGCCGATCGACATCGACAAGACGGTGAAGCCCACCTCGCGCGCGCCGAGCAAGGCCGCCTCAAACCGGTCCATGCCCTTTTCGAGATGGCGGGTGGTGTTCTCCAGCACGACGATGGCGTCGTCGACCACGAACCCCGTCGCGACCGTGATCGCCATCAGCGAGATGTTGTTGAGGCTGAACCCGATCAGGTACATCACCCCGAAGGTGCCGAGCAGTGACACGATCGTGGCGACAGCGGGGATGAAGGTAGAGCGCACGTCGCGCAGGAAAGCGAAGACGACGACCACCACCAGCACCAGCGCGATCAGCACGGTGATCTCGATTTCGCGGATCGAGGCGCGGATCGAACTCGTGCGATCCATCGCCACATCGAGATGGATGTCGGCCGGAATCTGCGCCCGCAGCGTCGGCAGCTCGGCGCGGATCGCGTCGACCATCTTGATCAGGTTCGCGTCGGGCTGCTGCGTGATGTTCACGACGATGGCGCGCTTGCCATTGTAGAGCCCCATCGTCCGCAGGTCGGCGACGCTGTCGCTCACATTGGCGATGTCGCCCAGCCGCACCGGCGCGCCGTTCCGCCAGGCGATGACCAGCGGGCGATAATCTGCCGCCACGCGGCCGGCGGCATTGGTATAGATTTGCCAGGCGCGGCCGGTGGTGCTGCTCTGGAGCAGTCCCTTGGGCCGGTTGGCATCGGCCGCCTCGATCGCTGCGCGGACATCTTCCATCGAGATGCCATAGCTGTTGAGGCGATAGGGATTCACATCGACGCGCACCGCCGGCAGCGATCCGCCGCCCAGTTCGACATCGCCCACGCCGGGGATCTGCAGCATCCGCTGCTGCACCGTATTGGAGACGGCATCGTAAATCTGGCCGGCCGTCTTGGTGTCGGACGTGAGGGCTAGCGTGATCACCGGCTGGTTGGCGGGATTGACCTTGCGATAGGTGGGGTTCTGCTTGAGCGTCGCAGGCAGATCGGCGCGCGCAGCGTTGATCGCTGCCTGCACCTCGCGCGCGGCGGCGTCGATATTCACCGACAGGTCGAATTGCAGCGTGATCCGTGTGGTGCCCAGCGAACTGGACGAGGTCATCTCGGTCACGCCGGCAATGGTCGATAGGCGGCGTTCGAGCGGCGTGGCGATGCTCTGCGCCATCACTTCGGGACTGGCGCCGGACAGGTTGGCGGATACGCTGATCGTCGGCAGGTCGAGTTGCGGCAGCGGCGCCACGGGCAGCGAGAAAAAGCCCGCGATCCCCGCCAGCGCCAGCCCGATCGTTAGCAGTATCGTGGCGATCGGGCGCCGGATGAAGGGCGCGGAAAGGTTCACGCGCCTGCCTCCGCGCTCACATTCGGGTTGGCGCGGACACCCCAGCCGTGCCGGGCCAGCTTCTGCTGCGCGCGATCGAAATAGAGATAGACGATCGGCGTGGTGAACATCGTCAGCAACTGGCTGACCAGCAGACCGCCGAAGATCGCGATACCCAGCGGCCGGCGCAGTTCGGCGCCTTCGCCGATGCCCAGCATCAGCGGGATCGCCGCGAACAATGCCGCCAGCGTCGTCATCAGGATCGGGCGGAAGCGCAGGATTGCTGCCTGGCGAATTGCTGCGGCCGGGCTGAGCCCCTCGTCGCGCTCGGCGGCGATCGCGAAGTCGATCATCATGATCGCGTTCTTCTTCACGATGCCGATCAGCAGCACGATGCCGATGATGCCGATCACGTCGAGATTGTGCCCCGTAACCCACAGGGCGAACAGCGCGCCGACCGCTGCCGAGGGCAAGGTCGACAGGATCGTCACCGGGTGGATGAAGCTCTCATAGAGCACGCCCAGCACGATATAGACGCAGATGATCGCCGCCAGGATCAGCAGCAGCTGGTTGCCGAGAGAGGACGAGAAGGCCCCCGCCGCACCGAGGAAGGTGACGGAGATACCGGGCTTCAGCTTGAGCTGGGCAATGGTGTCGCGGATCGCAGCGGTGGCGGTGCCCAGCGAAACGCCCGGCGCAGTATCGAAATTGACGGTGGCCGCCGGGAACTGACCGACATGGGTGACGGCAAGCGGCGAGCGGCCCTCGCGGATCGTTGCCACCGCGTTCAGCGGCGTCGATCCGCCCTGCGAAGGCAGGTGCAGCAGCCCCAGCGACTGCGGATCGGTGGCGAGGCCCGGCACGGCCTCCAGGATCACGCGATACTGGGTGGTCTCGGTAAAGATGGTCGAGACGATGCGTTGCCCGAACGCCGAATAGAGCGTGTCGTCGACGCTGGAGGCGGTGATGTTCAGCCGCGCAGCGCTGTCGCGGTCGATATCGACATAGGCAGCCGCGCCGGTCGCGCCCGCATCGGTCGAGACATTGGCGACCTTGGCGACATGGCGCAGCGCGGCGACGATGCGCTGCGCCTCGCTGTTGACGTCGGCGGTGTTCGATCCTTCGACCGAGAAACGATACTGGGTCGGCCCGCTTTCGGCGTCGATGGTCAGATCCTGTGTCGGCTGGACATAAAGCGTGACACCCCCGATCCGGTCGACCGCATCCTTCAGCCGCCGCATCACCGCCGCCTGATTGCCGTGCGACGGCTTCAGGTTGACCAGCATCGTGCCGACGTTGAGCGAGGCGTTGTTCGATCCGTCGACGCCGACATAGGAGGAGAGATTCTCCACCGCCGGATCGGCCAGGATCGCCCGTGCCGCTTGCGCCTGCAGCGCGGCCATATGGTCGTACGACACGCCGTTGGTGGCGATGATCCGCGCCTGGAGCTGGCTGGTATCCTGAGTAGGGAACAGCCCCTTGGGAATGACGAGGTACAGCAGCACTGTCAGTCCCAGCGTGGCGATCGCTACCAGCAGCGTCGCGAAGCGGCGGCGCAGCACGAAATCCAGCCCGGTCTCATACCGCCGCTCGACCCAGTCGAACAGGGCGGCCGACCGCTGGGCGACGCGGCTCGGCTTCTCCTCCGACGGGCGCTTGAGCCAGCGGGCGGAGAGCATGGGCGTGAGAGTCAGCGACACCACGGCCGAGATCAGGATCGTCACCGCCAGCGTCACTGCGAATTCGCGGAATAGGCGCCCGACAATGTCGCCCATGAACAACAGCGGGATCAGCACCGCGATCAGGCTGACGGTGAGCGAGATGATGGTGAAGCCGATCTCGCCCGCACCCTTCAGCGCCGCCTCGAACGGGCCCATGCCGTCCTCGATATGGCGCTGGATATTCTCGATCATAACGATCGCGTCGTCGACCACGAAGCCGGTCGCGATCGTCAGCGCCATCAGCGAGAGATTGTCGAGGCTGAAGTTGAGAAGATACATCACGCCGAACGTGCCGATCAGGCTGATCGGCACTGCGAGCCCGGCCACCAGCGTCGCGCGGCCGGAGTGCAGGAAGAAATAGATCACCAGCACGACGAGGACGACCGCAAGCACCAGCTCGAACTCGACATCGTGCACCGAGGCGCGGATGCCGGTGGTGCGGTCGGCCAGCACTTCGGCATGGAGGCCTGCGGGCAGGCTCTTCAGCAGCACCGGCAACTGCCGCTTGATGGCGTCGGTGGTGGCGATCACGTTGGCGCCCGGCTGGCGCTGAACATTCAGGATGATAGCCGGCGTCTCGTTGGCGAGCGCCCCCAGCCGGCTGTTTTCCGCGCCTTCGACAACTTGCGCGACATCACCCAGCCGCACCGGCGCGCCGTTCTGATAGCTGACGATCAGGTTCTTATAGTCGTCGACGGATTGCAGCTGGTCGTTGGCATTGATCTGGTAGGACCGGTTGGGGCCATCGAAGCTGCCCTTGGCCGAATTGGCATTGGCATTGCCGATCGCGGTGCGGATCTGGGCAAGGCTGAGGCCGTAGCTCGACAGTTTCTGCGTGTCGGCACGGATGCGCATCGCCGGCTTTTGCCCGCCCGCCAGGCTGACGAGGCCGACGCCGGTGATCTGGCTGATCTTCTGCGCCAGCCGCGTATCGACCAGCGACTGAACCTGGGTGAGCGGAATGGTGTCCGACGTGATCGCCAGCGTCAGGATCGGCGCGTCGGCGGGGTTCACCTTGGCATAGACCGGCGGCGCGGGCAGATCGGCGGGCAGCAACGCCTGTGCCGCATTGATCGCCGCCTGCACTTCCTGTTCCGCCACATCGAGTCCGGTCGACAGGTTGAACTGCAGCGTGATGACCGACGCACCCGAAGAGCTGGTCGATTCCATTCGCGTCAGCCCCGGCATCTGCCCGAACTGGCGTTCGAGCGGCGCCGTGACGGTCTGGCTCATCACTTCCGGGCTGCCGCCGGGATAGAGCGTGCTGACCTGGATGGTCGGATAATCGACCTCGGGCAGCGCCGACAGCGACAGGTTGCTGAAGCCGACCAGCCCCGCCAGCACGATCGCGACCATGAACAGCGCGGTCGCGACCGGGCGCAGGATGAAAATGCGCGACGGACCCACGGATCAGCCGCCCTGGCCGCCGCCATGGTGCCGGCGCTTGCCGCCGCCCTGGCCGTCGCGTGCGGGCGGGGCATCGCCGGGCAGTGCGACCTTGGCGCCTTCGGTCAGCCGGTCCGAACCGTCGGTCACCACCGTGTCGCCCAGCGCAAGACCGTCGGTAATCTGCGTCTTGTCGGCTACGGCAACGCCCAGCTTGACCTTGCGCTCGGTGACGGTGCGGTCGGGCTTGAGCAGCCAGACGAACGGACCGTCCGGCCCGGACTGGATTGCGGCGGGCGGCACCGTGACTGCCTTCTGCACCGTCTCGACCGTCAGCCGCACATTGACGAACTGGCTGGGATAGAGCTGGAACCCCGCATTGGCGAAGCGTGCCTTGCCCTTGATCGTGCCGGTCGTCGTGTCGACGCGGTTGTCCAGCGTCGAGAAGCTGCCGGTGTCGAGCGTGTTGGTGCGGGTGCTGTCCAGTGCGATCGCCGGGATTTGCGCGCCCTGGGCAATGCGTTTCTGGATTTCCGGGGCCTGTTGTTGCGGCACCGCGAATTCCACGTCGATCGGCTGGAGCGTGGTCACCACGACGATGCCGTTGGCGTCGCCAGCGCCGATATAATTGCCGATATCGACCACCTTCAGGCCCGCGCGGCCGCTGACCGGCGATACGATGCGCGTGTAGCCGAGGTTGATCTGCGCCTGCTGTACCGCGCCGCGATCGGCAAGCACCGTGCCTTCGAGCTGGTGGACCAGCGCTGCCTGCGTATCGCGGTCCTGCCGCGCGATCGAATCCTGATTGAGCAGCGTATTGTAGCGGGCGAGCTGGAGCTTCGCATTTTCCAGCTGTGCCTGATCGCGCGCCAGCGAACCGCGCGCCTGCATCAGCGCCGCCTGATAGGGGCGCGGATCGATCAGCGCGAGCACCTGGCCCTTACGGACGATCTGGCCTTCGCTGTAGAGCAGCTGGATGATGGTGCCCGATACCTGCGGGCGCACCGTGACGGTCGCCGCCGGGGTTACGGTGCCGAGCGCTTCGACCTGCACCGGAAGATCGGCCTGCGTCGCCTTGGCCGTGCCCACCGTGGTGGGCGCCGCCATGCCGCCGCGCCGGCCCCCGCCAAAGCCGCCGCCTGCGCCGGGGCGCCCGCTGCCGTACTTGCCGGCACTGCTGCTGCCTTGCGACAGAAAAACGGCCAGCGCGACCAGCGCGACGATCGCACTCAAACCGACGATCCAGCTGATCGTTCGCGCCCGGGGGGAGAGCGTGCGCCGCTCCATCGTTGCTTCGTTTTCTTGCTGTGCGGCAAAATCCGGGTCGTGCTGATCCATATCGCTCTCGTTCCATTCGCGCGCCGCTACGCGCTCCGCATAGTATAGAGGCAAACCGGCCGCGCCCGTTCTGACAACTGGCGGCAGCATGTTAGCCGCGCCGGGAATCGTCCGCGAAACGAGAACCGGTTTTCGCAGGCGCACCCCTATGCGGGCTTTGTCGCAAAACTATGTCGGGCATAATGGTTTGCGCAGAAGCGCAAATACGCGCGGGCCTGCGCCTGGTCCAAAAACAACCGCCTCTGGTTGCGGCGGCCGCCCCCTCCCTGCAAGCAGGGAGGGGAGTGCATGATGGCCTCTCCCCGCAGGGACAGGCATAGGGCCTTTTCGGCGTGCCGGGCTCAGGACCGGATGGTCCGATTTCTCAGCGCACCCACTGTGCCAGCCAATCGGCTAGCGCCTGCGGGGACAGGCTGCGGGCATCGGCCAGCGCCGATACGCGGCCGCCGTTGAGCAGGCGATCCGTCTTCGGATCGACTACCAGCAGGGCGGGAACGCCTTCCAGCTTCGGCCCCGCGCCATAATGGGTCGGAATGGCAAGGTTGCGGTCGAACCGGCCGATGTCGACCGTCACCAGTTCATAATGCCGTTCGACCCACGGCTTCAGCTTCGGCAGCTCGATCGTGCCCGCTAGCAGCCGGCAGTCGAGGCACCAGTTGCCGCCCAGATCGATCAGCAGCAGCTTGTGCGTCTTCAGCGCCCGTGCCCGCGCGGCCTTCACCGCGGCGGCTGCGTCGGCATTTTCGTTATAGGGCAGCGGCAGCGGCTTGGGCAGCGCGTTGAAACTGGTGATGTCGAGCCGCGGTGCCGCTTCCGGTGCCGGTGCGAAGGCCGGAAGCGTGAAGGTCAGGGCAAGCAGAACGGGCAAGGCAGCGCGGCGCATGGAAGCTCCCGGAAATGGAGGGGCGAAAGGAGGCCCACGATAGTGCGTGCCCGTGGCCGTATCCGCAACAAGGAAATCTGGCATCGGCAAAAGCGCATCTTTAGTGTGTAAGTATCAGTTTACACGCTATTTTCACCCGCGCGGCGCACTTCCACTTTCGTGCCCCGAACCATTTCTTTCCTGAAGTCCTACTGAAAAAGTAGGATAATGCCCTCTCACGATCAGAACAAGAGGGGTTGACCATGCATGTTTTCCGCACCGCATTGTTGGTTGCCGCGTCGTCGCTCGCGCTGTCAGGCCAGGCCTGGGCGCAACAGGCAGAACCCTCCGGTTCCGCGGCCGAAGCGGGCCAGGAAAACGCTGCGCAGGAGGTCGTCGTCACCGGCACGCGCAGCCAGGGCCGTTCGCGTCTCGATACTGCTTCTCCGGTCGACGTGATCAGCGCGCAGACGCTCGGCCGCCAGGGTACGACCGAACTGGCCGCAGCCGTCGCAGCGGCAGCGCCGTCGATCGACTTCCCGCGCCCCTCGGCAGTCGACGGTACCGATGCCGTGCGCCCGGCAACGCTGCGCGGTCTTTCGCCCGATCAGGTGCTGGTGCTGGTGAACGGCGTGCGCGCCAACAGCTCGGCGCTGCTCAATATCAACGGATCGGTCGGGCGCGGTTCCTCGGCGGTCGACCTCAACACCATCCCCACCGTTGCGCTGGAGCGCATCGAGGTGCTGCGCGACGGTGCCTCGGCGCAATATGGATCGGATGCGATCGCCGGCGTCATCAACCTGCGCCTGCGCGAGGCGCGCTCGGGTGGTGGCGCCTCCGCCACCCATGGCTTCTACGCCACCGACATCGATACCGCGCGCGGCAGCCGCAGCACCACCGGCGAGCCGGCTTTCACGGCCTCCGGCTGGCAGGGTATCGGGTTCGGCCAGGACGGTTATATCACCGTGTCGGGCGAGTATCTGAACCGCAAGGCGACCAACCGCGCCGATTTCGATCCGCGCGTCACGCCCAGCCGCGTCACCGGCCGCTTCGGCGACCCGGAAGTCGAGCAATATACGGGCTATATCAACGCCGGCACCAGCATCGCGCCCGGCTGGAAGCTCTATGGCTGGGGCGGCTATCAGGATCGCGACAGCCGGAGTGCGGCCTTTCCCCGGCTCGCAAGCGCCGCCACCACGACGGCGGGCTATCCCAACGGCTTCCTGCCGATCATCAACACCAAGTCGACCAATGCCAGCGGCGCGCTGGGCCTGAAGGGCGATGTGGCCGACTGGTCGGTCGACGCGCATGTCGGCTATGGCCGCAACCGGCTCGCCTATTACACGCGCAATTCGGCCAACTATGCCTATGGCAGCGCGACACCGACGAACTTCTCCGATGGCGCGCTGATCTATGACCAATGGGTCGGCGATGTCGATGTGGCGCGCAAGTTCGACGTTTTCCAGTCGCTCAACGTCGCCTTCGGTGTCGAGGGGCGACGGGAAGGCTACAAGATCACGCCGGGCGAGCGGGCATCCTATGACTACCCGCCCAGCGGCGCCGTCGCGGGCGCGGCGCCGGGCGCGCAGGGCTTTGGTGGCTTTTCGCCCGCCAATGCGATCACGCGCTCGCGTCGCAGTTTCTCCGGCTATCTCGATCTCGAAGCGCAACTGACGCCGGCCTTCCAGGCAGATGTCGCAGTGCGCGGCGAGCATTATTCGGACTTTGGCGACACGGCCAATGGCAAGCTGTCGCTGCGCTATGACGTCGCGCCGTGGTTCGCGCTGCGCGGTACCGCGTCCACCGGATTCCGCGCGCCCAGCCTGCAGCAGCAATATTTCACCTCGATCGCGCAGGTCATTCAGAACGGCACGCCGGTGCTGACCGGTACCTTCCCCTCGACCAGCCCGGTCGCGACGGCACTGGGCGGCAAGCCGCTCCAGCCCGAAAAGTCGACCAACCTGTCCATCGGCACGGTCATCCGCGCGGGCGGGTTCGATCTGACCATCGACGCCTATCAGATCCGCCTGCGCGACCAGCTTGCCTTGTCGGAGAACATCCAGGCGAGCTTCAGCCCGCAGGTGGCGGCGATCCTCGCGCCGTTCAATGTGCCGTCGGCGCGCTTCTTCATCAACGGGCTGCGATCGCGGACGCGGGGCGTCGATGCCGTGGCGCATTACCGGCTGGGCCACCCGGCCGAAGGGGCAGGGCAGTTCGATTTCACGGTTGCGGCCAATGTGAACGAGATCGTCGTCACCAAGGTGCCGACCAACACCGCGACGGTGAACCCCGCGCCGGTGCTGTTCGCGCGCAGCCGCATCCTGACGATCGAACAGGGGACGCCGGGCGAGAAGGTGACGGGCTCGATCGAGTGGAGCCGCGGCAAGCTGGGCGCAACGTTGCGCGGAACCTATTATGGCGACGCCAACCAGCCGGGCACTGCCGCGAACGGGTCCGCCGACATCCACACCGGCCAGAAGTTCATCACTGATCTCGAACTGCGGTATCAGCCGGTAAAGGGCGGTCAGGTGGCGATCGGCGCGAGCAACCTGTTCGACATCTATCCCGACCGTACCATTCCCGCGAACAACTCGACCGGGGTGGTTGGCTTCCCCTTCTATTCGCCTTTCGGGTTCAACGGGCGCTATCTCTATGCCCGTATCGGCGTGAACTGGTGATCCTCCAGCGGCACTTCGTCCGGCGCGATCCCCGCGCGGTGCCGGCCCGGCCGGTGATCGGTGTGCTCTGCTGCAATGAAGTGGCAGAGCGGCCGATCCAGGCCGTGGCGAGCCGTTTCATCGAGCCGCTGTCCCGCATTTCCGGGGCGACGGTACTGCTGGTTCCCGCACTGGCCGATGTCGCTGATGTCGCTGCGCTGGCGGGGCGGCTCGACGGGCTGTTGCTCACCGGCTCGCGTTCGGATGTCGAGCCGCATCACTATGGCGGCGGGGCTCCGGTCGCGGGCGGCCGGTCCGATCCGCAGCGCGATCGCGTGGCGCTGGCGCTGGCGGAGGCGATGATCGAGAGCGCCCGCCCGGTATTCGGCATCTGCCGCGGCTTGCAGGAAATCAACGTGCTGTTCGGCGGATCGCTGCGCCGCGACCTGGGGGAGGGGCATCACCGCGTCGATGACGTGCCGTTCGAGGCGTTATTCGAGCACCGCCACGACGTGACGCTGCGCGCGGAGGGCATGCTGTCCGGGCTGGGCAAGGGCCGCTGCATCAACGTCAATTCCGTGCATCGCGAGGGGATCGACCGGCTCGGCGGTGGTCTGGCTATCGAGGCGGTTTCAAACGGAGACGGCCTGATTGAGGCGGTATCTGCCCGCCCGTGCGGCGCCGACGTGCTGGCGGTACAGTGGCATCCCGAATGGGACGGGGCGCGGACGCCCGCAGATCGCGGCTTTTTCGAACGGATCGGTGCCGCGCTTCATCGCTACAAGGATATGCCGGTGCCGCAGGACGCTCGGTTCACGCAGGGGACGCCATAGAGGCCGGTCCGCAGCGGATCGTCACTGCGCTGCCCTCCGCGGCGAAATGCAGGGTAAAGCCGTGCAGGTCGACGATGCCTTTCACCAGCGACAGGCCTAGCCCGGCGCCGGCACTGTCGCGCCGGCCGCGATAGAAACGCTGGGTGACGAGCGAGCGCTCGGCGGCCGGCACACCGCTGCCCTGATCTGCTACCGTTATCGCCGCCAAACCGGCTTCTTCTGCAAGTGCGACGGTCACCCTTCCTCCCGCTGGCCCGAACTTCATGGCGTTGTCGATCAGGTTGGCGACAGCCTCGATCAGCAGGCTGGCATCGCCCTGTATCGGCGGCACCGATGCGATTGCACAAGCCAGCGTAATGCCGCGATCCTCGGCGGCGGGGCGGTGCAGGTCGCAGGCATCTTCGACCAGTTGGGTCAGATCGACTTGCGTGAAGCGGCTCCGCCGCTCGCCATCCTCCAGCTCGCGCAGTCGTAGCAGCGCCGCGACGATGCCGAGCAGCGCGTCGATTTCCGCCAGCGCGCGATCGACCACCGCCTCGAAGCCGGCGCGATCCTGGGCCTCGCGCAGGCCGCGTTCGAGCCCGGCGCGCAGCCGGGTGAGCGGGGTGCGGAGCTGGTGTGCGATGTCGTCGCCGATGCCGCGCACCTCTGCGACCAGCATCTGCAGCCGCTCGAGCATGGTGTTGATATGGGCGCAGAGCAGGCCGAAACTGTCGGGCCGGCTGGCGACGGGCAGGCGCCGGTCGAGCTCGCCCGCGACGATGCGCTGTGTCAGCAGCCGTACAGCATCCACCTGTCGCGCCGCGCGGCGCCCCGCGAACAGGCCGACGCCCAGCGCCAGGAACAGGCCGGGCAGGAGCCCTACTAGCAGCGAGCGCCAGATCAGCCGCAGCGCCTCTTCGGTATCGTCCAGATCCATGCCGGCTAGCAGCCGGGTGCCGTCGGGCATGGTGCACAGCGTCAGCCGGGCGACGTCGCTGGTCTTGCCGGGAAGGTCGGTTGGCGCGATCGTCGCGACAAAGGACTGGCCCGGGCCGACCGGGATCGGCGGCAGCGTCGCGACATTGCCGACGAGGCGTTGTCCGCCTGCATCGAACAGTGCCAGGAAACGCTCGCGATGGATATCGCGTGCCAGCCGCTCGCGCAGTTCCCCGCGCCGCTCCGCCGTCGGCGTCAGCGAGAAGAAGCTGCAATCGTCGAGCAAGGTGTGCTCGATCGCGCGGCGGTGATTGTCGTTGGCGGTCACCCAGAAGATCGCGGAGAGGAGCAGCGACTGGACGATCAGGATCGCCGCCAGCGTGCCGCCCCAGCGCCAGGTTGTGCGGGTGCGAGGGTCAGGCCGGAACATCGAAGACATATCCCTGACCGCGCACGTTGCGGATCAGCTGCGGCTCGCCCTCGGCATCCACCTTGCGGCGCAGTCTGCCCATATGCACGTCGACGACATTGCTGTTCGGCTCGAAACTGTAACCCCAGACGTCCTGAAGCAGCATCGAGCGGGTGACGATCCGCCCCGGCCGGCGGACGAGATAGTCGAGCAGCTTCAGTTCGCGCGGCAACAGGTCGAGCGGGCGGCCAGCGCGGCTCGCCTTGCCTTCGAGCAGGTCGAGGTCGAGCGGTCCGACGATCAGCCGCGTATCGCGTCGCTCGTCGGGGCGGCGCAGCAGCGCCTCGACCCGGGCGATCAGTTCCACCAGCGCGAAGGGCTTGGGCAGATAGTCGTCGCCGCCTGCCCGCAGGCCGCGCACCCGGTCGTCAAGGCTGCCCAGCGCACTGAGCACCAGCGCCGGCGTGCGCCAGCCTTCGGCGCGCAGGGTGGCGATCAGGTCCAGTCCCTCGCCGTCTGGCAATTGGCGGTCGACGATCATCAGGTCGGTTGTGCCGCCGCGCACCACTTCCGCGGCCGCCGCCAATGTCGTGCGGTGGACGACGCCGTGGCCGGCGGCGGCGAGTTCCAGCCGGATCTCGTCGGCAGTGCCGGGGTCGTCCTCAAGGAGCAGTATCTGCGTCACGCGCTCCGTCTTCGCGCTGCGGGCGCGGGCGTCAACTGAATAGCAGTTCAGAGTCTGAACGCGGTTTTAATCGACGCTGCGGGCGGGCGGTGGCTAGGGGGCCGCAGGATCTGGAAACGGAGGCAGACATGCGGTGGGTGGCAGCAGCTTCATTGCTCTTTGCGGCGATGCCTGCGCTGGCGCAAAGCGGGCCGGCGCTGTCGCTCGACGCGCTGGTGCAGGATGTTCTCGCCAAAAATCCCGAGCGGCAATTCTACCAGCGCCAGATCGAGACTGCCGGCATCGAGCGCGACGCCGCCGGGCGCTGGGCGGACCCCGAAGCGGTGGTGGAATTCGGCCAGCGCCGCGCGAGCGACGCCAATAGCGGCGCGCTGATCGGCGAGGGCACTGCCTACGCCGTGTCGATCGTCCAGCCGATCGAGTTCGGCGGCCGCATCGCCCTGCGCCGCGCGATCGCCGACCATCAGGTGGCGCTGGCGCGGATCGGGCTGCAGCAGTTCGACGCGACGCTGGCAGCGCAGGCGCGAACGCTGGGCTACCGCCTGTTCGCCGCCGATGAAAAGGCGAACGCGGCGCGCGCCGTTGCCGGGCGGATGCGGGCGCTTGCCCAGATCATCGTCGCACGCGATGCAGCGGGGCCGGCGCCGCAGCTTGAGGCCGCCGCGCTCCAGGCCGGGGCGATCAGTGCGGAGCGCAGCGCCGCCACCGCCGATGCCGAAGCCAATTCGGTGCTCTACGAACTCAACCAGCTGCGCGGCGCCCCCTTTGCCGCGCGCATCCGCATCGTCCGGCCCGATATGAGCCTGCCCGACCTGCCGCCCGACGCGCTGCTCGTCGACCGGGCCAGTGCCAATAATTTCGAGCTGCAGGCGCTGCGCGCGCAGTTCGCCCAGCAGGGGCTGCGGGTGGACCTTGCGAAGAAGTCGCGCATCCCGGTGGTGAGCGTCGGCCCCTACTACGACCGCGCCCGCTCGGACATCCGCGAGACCAATGTCGGCATCCGCCTGTCGACCAGCCTGCCGTTCTGGAATCGTCAGGCCGGCGACGTGGCGGCCGAGCAGGGGCGCCAGGCACAGGCCAATGCCACTCTGGTCGCCGCCGAACGCCGCATCGCCCGCGAAGTGTTTGACCAGGCGGCGCAATATCAGGCCAAGCGCGAGGCGCTGGCGAAATGGGACGGCGCCTCGGCCCAGCGCTTTGCCGCGGCGGCGGCGGAGGCCGATCGCAACTATCGCCTGGGGGCGATTCCGCTGACCACCTATACGCAGATGCAGCAGGCCTATCTCGACGCCACCGCCGCGATCCTCGACACCCGTCGCGACGCGATCGAGGCGCTGCAACGATTGCGCGCCCTGAACGGCGGCACCCCGCTGACGCGCTGAGGGCGGCACGATGGCACGCTGGCTCCACTGGATGACGCGCCACCGCCTGGGTGTGGCGCTGGCGAGCGCGATCGTCGCGGCGATCGGTCTCTGGTCCTATTTCAGCCTCCAGATCGACGCGATCCCCGACATCACCGGCGTGCAGGTGCAGATCAACACGCAGGTGCCGGCGCTGGCGCCGGAGGAGATCGAGCGGCTGGTGACGCTGCCGATCGAGCGGGCGATGGGCGGACAGCCGGGGCTGGAACAAACCCGCTCGCTCACCAAGACCGGGCTGAGCCAGGTGACGTTGCTCTACAAGGACGGCACCGACCAGTTGAAGGCCCGCCAGCTTGTCACCGAACGGTTGAATGCCGTGCGCGACCAGTTGCCGCCGGGCAGCACGCCACAGATGGCGCCGATCACGACGGGCCTTGGCGAAATCTATTACTACACGCTCGAGTGGCGCCAGCCACCGCCCGGTTCCAGCGCCCAGCGTCAGCTGATGGATCTGTACGAGGCGCAGGAATATACCGTGCGGCCGATGCTGCGTGCCGTCGCCGGTGTCGCGGACGTAAACTCCAATGGCGGGCTGGAAGAGCAATATGTCGTCCAGCCCGATCCGGTTCGCCTGGCGCGCCACGGCGTTACCGCGGCCGAGCTGGCGGCAGCCGTGGCGAAGAATGTCGACAATGCCGGCGGCGGCATCATCGCGCGCGGGGCAGAGCGATTCAGCGTCCGCACCAATGCCCGGGTGATGACCGCCGAGCAGATTGGCGCGATTCCCGTCAAATTTGCCGGCGGCGTGCTGCCGCTGCAGGTGCGCGACCTTGCGGATGTGGTGATCAGCCATGGCCCGCGTCAGGGGGCAGCCACCCAGAACGGCCGCGAGACCGTGCTCGGCACGGTGATGATGCTGGTCGGCCAGAACAGCCGGCAGGTGGCCATGCGAGTCGAGGCCGCACTTCCCGAAATTCAGGCGGCACTGCCCAAGGGCATGGTGATCGACCGCCAGTATAGCCGCGCCGATCTGGTCGATCGCACCATCCACACCGTCGAGCGGAATCTGGGCGAAGGCGCATTGCTGGTGGCGCTGGTGCTGCTGGTGGTCATGGGCAACTGGCGCGCGGCGCTGATCGTCGCACTGGTGATTCCGCTCGCCTTTCTGGTGACGGTGTCGGGCATGCATGCGATCGGCGTGTCGGGCAATCTGATGAGCCTGGGCGCACTCGACTTCGGGCTGATCGTCGACGGCTCGATCGTCGTCGTGGAAAATGCGCTGCGGCTGCTCGCCGAGCGCCGCCGCGACAAGGGCGATGACCTCACCCGCGAGGAACGCCGCGCCGTCATCGCCGAGGCGGCGCAGCGCGTTGCGCGGCCGACCTTCTTTGGCATCGCCATCATCGCGCTGGTCTATGTGCCGGTGCTCAGCCTGGGTGGTGTAGAGGGTAAGCTGTTTCAGCCGATGGCGCAGGCCGTGATGCTGGCGATCGTCGCTGGGCTAGCCTGGACGTTCACCATCGTGCCGGCGCTGTCGGCCTGGCTGCTGCGCACGCCTTCGGCGCTCGATGCGGAGGGGCATGAAAAGGGGCTGATGCGGCTGGCCCAACGCGCCTATGATCCGGTGCTGAGCACGGCGCTGGCGCATCCGCTGCTGCTGGTGATCGGCGCGGCGGCGTTGCTTGGCGCGACGTTCCTGACCTTCCGCACGCTCGGCTCGCAATTCACACCGCAGCTAGACGAAGGTGCGATCACCGCGATGGTCTATCGCCCGGTCGGCATGTCGCTGGAACGCAGCCTGGAAATCGAAATGGCAACCGAGCAAGCGATCCGCCGAGCCTTCCCGCAAGTGACGCACACTTTCTCGCGCATCGGCACCAGCGAAGTCGCGACCGACCCGATGCCGCCCGAACAGAACGACCTGTACATCTTCTACGCGCCCGAGGCCGACTGGCCGAAAGGTGAGGGCAAGCCGCGCACCAAGCAGGAACTGATCGCCGGGATCGAGAAGGTGGCGAAACAGGTTTTCGCCGAACAGAATCTGGAATTCGCCCAACCGATCGAAATGCGCTTCAACGAGATGCTGGAAGGCGTCCGCGCCGATGTCGCGGTCAAGATCTATGGCGACGATTACGACGTGCTCGAACGGCTCGCCGCACAGGCCAAGGCGATCCTGCAAAAACAGGCCGGCACCGAAGGCGTCGAGTTCGAAACCACCGGCCGCCCGAAGACGCTGGTGGTCGAGCTCGACCATGCGGCGATGTTGCGGCTGGGCCTCAGCACGCAGGAAGTGAACAAGGCGATCGGCGATGCCGTTGCCGGTGCCGAAGTCGGCTTCATTCCGCACGATGCCGCCCGTCACGCCATCGTCATCCGTATGGGGGAGGGGCTGCGTGCCGATCCGCAGGCCGTGCTCGCGCTGCCGCTGCGCGTCGGCGATTTCGGCATGGTGCCGCTGTCGCGCGTCGCCCGGCTGCGCGAGACACGGATGGTCGAGCCGATCCTGCACGACGGCGGCAATCGTCGTGCCGCGCTGATGGTCAATCTCTCGACCAACGACCTGCAAGGCTATGTCGATACGGCGCGCGCTGCGCTCGAGCAGCAGATCAAGCTGCCGCCGGGCTATCGCATCGAGTTCGGGGGCCAGTATCACCAGCTTGAAGCGGCGCAAAAGCGGCTCGTGATCGTGGTGCCGGCGGCGCTGATCCTGATCTTCGCGTTGGTCTATGCTGCGCTGGGCAGCGTGCGCGAGGCCGCCATCGTCTATACCGGCATTCCCTTTGCCATCACCGGCGGTGTGCTGGCGCTGTGGCTGCGCGGCATGCCCTTTTCGATCACCGCCGCGATCGGCTTCATCGCGCTGTCGGGCATCGCCATGCTCAACGGGCTGGTGCTGATCGACCATATCAGCGGTTTGCGGGGTGGCCGTGAGGGCGAGAATCTGTCGGTCGACCAGGCAGTGCGCCGCGGCGCGCAGGATCGGTTGCGTCCGGTACTGTCCACTGCGCTCGTTGCCTCGATCGGCTTTCTGCCGATGGCCATCGCCACGGGTGCGGGGGCAGAAGTGCAGCGGCCGCTGGCGACAGTGGTGATCGGCGGCATCGTCACCTCTACGCTGCTGACGCTGGTGCTGCTGCCAAGCCTTTATCGCTGGATATTGGGCAGGGCGGGGCGGGGCGCGGGCGCGTAGTTATGTCTGGCGGTCGCTGCCGGCACTGCGCCATTCCCGGGGCGTGATGCCGAAGCGGCGGCGGAAACAGCGGCTGAAAAATGCCGCATCGTTGAAGCCCAACGCAAAGGCGATGTCGGTCACGCTGCGGCCCGGCTCCGCCACCAGCAGTTCGGCGGCACGCACCAGACGGCGTTCAGTAATGAAGGCAGTGGGGGTCAGGCCAGCTTCGCGCAGAAACGCCTTCTGCACTGCGCGCGGGGTGAGCCCGGTGGCGGCGCACAGGCTGGCAGTGCCAAGTTCCGGGTCCGAAAGGTGGCGCAGCGCATAGGCCACCGGCGTTTCCACCGACGGGCGCGGGCCGGCGTGGGGGGCAGGGGGGCGCCGGCATACGAGCCTCGTGGCATCGACCAGCAGATCGCCGATTCCGTCATCGACATCGCCCAGCATGGCCCGCTGATCCCAAAGGCCAACGAGCATGTGGTTCAGGAACGCGACGTGCGGATCATGGCCGGGCAACAGGCAGCCGTGCAGCGCGGTCGGCGCCAGGGAATCGCCGAGCAGGGCAGCGGGCACCTGGAGGATCAGGCACTCGTTCGCGTCGGAAATATCGATCGAATAGGGGCGGCTGTCGTCGGCGATCAGAATGTCGCCCATGCCGCCGGAGACTGCCATGTCGCCCTGCAGCATGGTCAGCCTGCCGCGGCGCTGGAGGTGCAACAGCAGATTGTGGCCGTCGCGATTGACGGTGCGGCTCACCTGTGCCCGGCCGCTGCGGGCGCGGGCAAGGCCCACCGGCCCCAGACGCCAGCGGGCGAGATCAGCGCGAATGCCCTCCGGTGCCGTGGCCGTCATGCCCGGAAAGGCTTCGGCGACGATCTCGCGCCAGAAGAGGTGCCGCCGCTGGAGCGGCACCGCCTGGGTGGTGAAATGCTCGACCGCGCTCAGGCGGCCGGCTCCAGCGCAACGGCGTTGACGATGTGCGGCTGGGTATATTCGTTGAGACCCGCCTGGCCCAGCTCGCCGCCGATGCCCGATTGCTTGGCGCCGCGGAACGGAATGCGCGGGTCGATGGCGAGATGCTGGTTGACCCAGACCGTGCCGGTGTCGATCTTCATCGCTACTTCGGTCGCGCGTTCGACATCGCGGCCCCACACGGTGCCGCCAAGGCCATAGTCGGAATCGTTGGCGCGCGCGATCACATCGTCGATGTCGCTGTACTTCAGCACCGGCAGCACCGGCCCGAACTGCTCCTCGCGCACCAGCGGTGCATCGTCGTCCAGGTCGCGCACGATCGTCGGCGGAATGAAATAGCCGGGCCGGTCGAGCGGCTCGCCACCGGCCAGCACGGTGCCGCGCTGCTTGGCGTCCTCGATCAGCGCCTTGACCTTCTCGAATTGCATTGCGTTCTGGATCGGGCCGACCTTCGCACCCTGCTTGGCGCCGTCGTCAACCACGGTATCGCGGGCGAGCTGGGCGATTTCTTCGCAGAACTCGTCATACATGCCCTCCGGCACATAAGCGCGTTTCACCGCGACGCAGATCTGGCCGGCATTGTACATCGCGCCCTGGAACACCTTTTTCGCCGCGAGCGCGGGCTCGACATCGTCGAGGACGATTGCAGCGTCGTTACCGCCAAGTTCCAGCGTCACGCGCTTCACGCCGGCAGCGGCCGTGGCCATCACCTTCTTGCCGGTCGCGGTCGAGCCGGTGAACGCCACCTTGGCAACATCCGGATGCGCGGTCAGCATGCCGCCCAGATCGTTCTGGTCGCAGATGACGTTGAATACGCCCGCCGGCAGCAGCTCGGCGAGAAGCTCGCCCAGCAGCAGCGACGTGAGCGGCGTGGTCGGCGCCGGTTTCAGCACCATGGTATTGCCGGTCACGAGCGCCGGGCCGATCTTGTTGGCGGCGAGTATGACCGGGAAATTCCACGGCGTGATCGCGGCGACCACACCCAGCGGGGTACGGTGCTCGATCACCTTGTTGCCGCCCTCGTCGCGCAGCACCTTGGTTTCAGGTCGCATCGCGGCAAAGGCGCGCAGCGTGAAAACGGTGCCCATTACTTCGTTCATCGCCTGTTCGAGCGGCTTGCCCTGTTCGGTGGTGAGCAGGCTGGCAAATTCGCTGGCGCGCGCCTGCAGCTTGTCGGCTGCGGCTTCGAGCAGGGCGGCGCGCTGTTCGATTGGCGTGGCGGCCCAGCCGGGGAAGGCGGCTTTGGCAGCGGCGACGGCGGCTTCGAGCTGCGCGGCATCGGCCTTGGGGCAGCGCGCGAAGGGTTCGGCGGTCGCGGGGTTGATCACGTCGAAGCTGCCGGCGCCGTCGACCGTCTCGCCATTGATCACCAGTTTGAAAGTGCGTTCCAAGACCAACCTCCTAAAACAAGGGGCGACTCGCGGGAGCGAATCTTCCATTTTGTAAAAATGTATCCTAGGCATACCGACGCGGCAAGGTGATCCAGCAAATTATCATGGACGACGAACTGGGTAGATTGATCGGCTATCAGCTGCAGATGGCGCGGTTGCGGCTGATCGAGGCGGCGCATGCGGCGCTGGTTCCCTATGGCATTTCGCCGGCGCGGGTGACGGCGCTGGCGCTGATCCGCGCCGAGCCGGGGCTTGACCAGTCGTCGCTGGGGCGGGCGCTGTCGATCAACCGGGCGAGTGCGATGAAGCTGGTCAATCTGCTCGTCGAACGGGGGCTGGTGGAACGCCGGCCCGGCCGCAACCTTCGCAGCCACGCACTGCACCTGACCACCGAGGGCGAGGCGCAATTGCCCGAGATGATCGCGCGATTGCGTACCTCCGAAGCGCCGCTGATCGCTGGCCTGAGCGATGCAGAGCGGGCGCAATTGCTGGCGCTGCTAAGGCGGATTCATGCGCCAGGAGCATGTGGATGAGGACGGGATCTCCTCATGCACATGCGAATGACTTGCAATATTAGATGGGCCTTGATAGGGCACCCCCGGTCGTCGCGACACCGTGCGGCGAAAGGGGGCCGTTGCATGTTATCTCGCGTACATACTGTTTGTTTTTCGCTACCGTTGCTCGCGCTTGCCGCGACGCTTCCGTCGATCGCCTGCGCCCAGACGCAGGATCCCGAGAGTGACGGGCAGACGGTGGTCGTCACTGCCGCCCGCACCGTGCTGCCGCCCAATGCCCTGCCGCTTACAATCGACGTGATCGACAAGACCGCGCTCGACCAGCAGATCGCGATTTCTGGATCGGTGACGGACGCGGTTTCGAACCTGACGCCTTCTTTTTCGCCCACCCGCCAGAAACTCTCCGGGGCGGGGGAGACGCTGCGCGGGCGCTCGCCGCTCTATGCGATCAACGGCATCCCGCAATCGACGCCGCTGCGGGACGGCAGCCGCGACGGCTTCACGATCGACGGTTTCTTTATCGACCGGGTCGAGCTGATCTATGGTTCGAACGCGCTGCAGGGGATTGGCGGCACCGGCGGCATCGTCAATCAGGTGACGGTGGGCGCGCCGACCAAAGAAGGGCTGGGCGGCCGGGTGCTGCTGCAGGGCAGCGCCGGCAACGACTTTCAGGGCGAAGGGCTGGGCGGTAAGGCGGCGGGCCTGCTCGAATACAAGGCGGGGCGCTTCGATGTTGCGGCTGGTGCGGCGTTCGAGCGTCGCGGCGTGTATTATGACGGCGACGGGCGCCGCGTCGGCCTGAACCTCACCCAGGGCGAAACGCAGGATTCGAACACGCTCTCGCTGTTCGCCCGCCTCGGCTATCAGGTTAGCGACAGCGGCCGGTTCGACCTGATCGCCAGTCGCTTCAAGATGCAGGATGAAGGCGATTATGTCGCGGTGGCGGGCAACCGGCTGACGGGCGTTCCGACCAGCGCTCGCCGTGGCGACCCGCCGGGCATCGCCGCCGCCAGCCGCACCGAAAGCGTGGCGCTGTCTTACACGGATACCGCCTTGTGGGGCGGCAATCTGGTGAGCCAGCTCTTCTGGAACCGAACCCACGACACGTTCGGCGCCGAACAGACGCCGATTGCCGCGTTCCAGGATGCGCGAATCGCGCCCGTCGGCACGCTGATCGACCAGTCCGAGAACCGTTCACGCAAGATCGGCGGCAAGATCAGCTACGAACGCGCCGTGCCCGGGATCGAGGCGCTGACGGCGATCCTCGGCCTCGACGTACTGACCGATCGCACCGAACAGCGGCTGATCCTCACCAACCGCGTCTGGGTGCCGCCGACCGACTATCGCAGCATCGCGCCCTTTGCGCAGGCGAATCTCGCGCTGTTCGACAGGAAGCTGCGGCTGGCGGGCGGCGTGCGTTACGAGAATGTCCGCATTCGCATCGGCGATTACCACACGCTCGCCTCCACGACGACGCCGGCGGGCGGCGTGGCGGTTACCGGCGGCGCGCCGACCTTTGAGGCAAGTCTGTTCAACGGCGGCCTAGTCGCCGAGCCGTTGCCCGGCATCCGCGGCTATCTCAGCTATGCCGAGGGCTATACGGTGCCGGACGTGGGTCGCATCACCCGCGCGGTGAGCAAGCCGGGTGTTTCGATCGACAACTTCCTCAACATCGCACCGATCATATCGAACAATCGCGAAGTTGGCGTGGAGGTGAAGCGTGGGCCGCTCGACGGATCGGTCGCCTATTTCTGGTCATCGAGCGACAAGGGCCAGTTGCTGATCGCCAATCCGGGCGGGATCTTCGACGTGCAGCGGCTGCGCGTCGAAATCCAGGGGCTGGAATTGAACCTGGGCGTGAAGCTGCCGGCACCCGGCGCCCGCGTGAGCCTGGGCTACGCGCATCTGGTCGGCAGATATGACAGCGATGGCAACGGCAAGGTCGATAGTGACCTGGACGGCACCAACATCTCGCCCGACCGGCTCAATCTGGCGGCAGACTATGTCACTGGCCGGTTCAGTGCTCGCCTCCAGAGCCGCTTCTTCCTTGCCCGCAGTTTTCAGGGAAAAGTCCGCGATCCCCGCAACGACTTTGGCGGCTATACGCTGCTCGATGCGACCGCGCGCTACCAGACGGGGCTGGGCGGCTGGACGCTGAGCGTGTCCAACCTGCTGAACACCCAATATATCGACTATAGCTCGGACACGCGGCTGCCTACGGACAACTTCAGTTACTTTGCCGGCCGTGGCCGGACCTTCACGCTCGGTTGGGACTATCGTTTCTGATGAAGTGGCTCGATCTCGCACACCGCTGGACCGGCGGCTTTCTGGGGCTGATTCTGGCGATACTGGGGCTCTCCGGTGCGCTGCTGGTGCACAAGGAGCGCTGGCTGTGGCTCCCGCATGCGGGCGATGCGCGGATGGACGATCCGGCAGCCATCGCGGTCACCACCCAAAGGCTGCTGGCAGCCGAGCCTAAGACCCAGTCCATCCTCTATGCGAGCGACAATTTCGGGCTGCTGCAATTGCGCATGGGGCGGGGCGCGGGCGCCTATGCCGACCAGGCCGGGAATGTCGTGCTGCGCTGGCACAGCCAGTGGGAGCGGCCGGAGCTGTGGCTGTTCGACCTTCATCATCATCTGTTCACGGGCGATACCGGCGAGACAGTGATCGGCATTGCCGGCGTGGCGGGGATGTTGTTCGTTATCACCGGCACGATCCTGTGGTGGCGCACCCGCCGCACCTTCCATTTCCGCCTGTGGCCGAAGCGGATGAGCCGGCCGGCGATCGTGATGCATCACCGCGACCTGGGTATCGTGATGGCACCGGTGCTGCTGTTCTCGGCCGTCACCGGTACAATGATGGTGTTCAAGCCCTTCGCCGCCTTGATGATTGCACCGTTCGGGAACGCCAATGCTGCACTCGCCGCCAACCGGCCGCCCCGGGTGAAGAGCGGCCCACTCGCGGCGCATCCTGACTGGCGGGCGATGCTGGCGGCCGCGCAGGCGCGCTTCCCCGATGCCCAGTTCCGCGGTCTGTCGCTGCCCCGCAAGCCTAGCGAGCCGATCATGATCCGGATGAAGCGGGCCGGCGAATGGCTACCCAATGGTCGCACCTCGCTGGCGTTTGATTCGGCAGACGGGCGTCTGCTCCAGGCAAACGACGCGCAGGCGCTGCCGCTGGGTGCCCGTGTGTTCAACACCGCTTATCCGCTCCATGCCGGCAAGGTGGGGGGACTTGCCTATGCATTGCTGATGACGGCGTCGGGGCTCGCCATGGCGATGCTGGGCAGCCTCGCGGTGTGGACCTTCTGGTTCCGTCGGCCGAAGCGCCGTCCTGCAATGCTTGGCATGGTACGGGAGCAGGCCGCCTGAGCGACTCGGGCTATATTACTTCGCCGACCGGTGACTTTATGGCGGAATCTGTCTCAGATGGTCGGCATGCGGGTGTGCATGTGTTTACCGCGCGCCTTCCCCCTTGCGCCGGGCAGCCGGAGCGCCGATGTTGTGGCGGGCAAGACAACAAGCACGAGACAATCCTACATGCATCCGCTTTCCGGTCAGATGACCATCGATCCCGTCACCGGCGCACTCGTTCCCATCGTCATCGAACAGTCGAGCCGCGGTGAGCGTAGCTTCGACATCTATTCGCGCCTGCTGCGCGAGCGGATCGTCTTTGTGACCGGGCAAGTGGAGGATCACATGGCCTCCCTCATTACCGCCCAGCTGCTTTTCCTCGAGTCCGAGAACCCGAAGAAAGACATCTGGATGTACATCAACTCGCCGGGCGGCGTGGTGACCGCCGGCATGGCGATCCACGACACGATGCAATATATCCGTCCTCGCGTCGGCACGGTGTGCATCGGCCAGGCGGCGTCGATGGGCAGCTTCCTGCTCGCCTCGGGTGAGCCAGGCCTGCGCGTGGCACTTACCAACGCCCGCATTATGCTGCACCAGCCCTCGGGCGGTGCGCAGGGCATGGCGTCGGACATCGAGATCCAGGCCAAGGAAATCCTGCGCATCCGTGCCCGGATGAACGCGCTCTATGCTAAATATACGGGGCAGCCGATCGACAAGATCGAGACTACGATGGACCGCGACTCGTTCTTCGAGGCGGAAGAGGCAAAGGCATTTGGCATCGTCGACGAAGTGTATGACAAGCGTCCGGTGCCGACCGAAGAGGCGTCAGCATCTGCTTAAGACTGTTGCATTACCTGTTCTGCCCGGCGCCATCTTGCGATGGAACGTCGGGCGTGCAGGGCGATTATCGTTTGCCGGAACTTCGCCCGCGTGTAGGATGGCGGGCGAGCGTAACGCGCCGTGGGGCGCGAAGGATGGTTTGAATGGTTGACAAGGTGAGAGGCGGAGACGCCAAGAGCACGCTCTACTGCTCCTTCTGCGGCAAGAGCCAGCACGAGGTACGCAAGCTGATCGCCGGACCCACCGTATTCATCTGCGATGAATGCGTGGAGCTCTGCAACGACATCATCCGCGAGGAAACCAAGTCCTCGCTGGTGTCGAAGAAGGACGGAGGCGTGCCGACGCCGCAGGAAATCTGCGACGTGCTGGACGATTACGTCATCGGCCAGAAGAAGGCGAAGCGCGTCCTCTCGGTCGCGGTGCACAACCATTACAAGCGGCTGAACCACGGCGCCAAGGGTGCCGATGTCGAACTCGCCAAATCGAACATCCTGCTCGTCGGCCCCACCGGCTGCGGCAAGACGCTGCTGGCGCAGACGCTGGCGCGCATCCTCGACGTGCCGTTCACCATGGCGGATGCCACCACGCTCACCGAGGCCGGCTATGTCGGCGAGGACGTGGAGAACATCATCCTCAAGCTGCTCCAGGCCTCGGACTATAATGTCGAGCGGGCGCAGCGCGGCATCGTGTACATCGACGAGATCGACAAGATCAGCCGCAAGGCCGAGAATCCGTCGATCACCCGCGACGTGTCGGGCGAGGGCGTGCAGCAGGCGCTGCTCAAGCTGATGGAAGGCACCACCGCGAGCGTTCCGCCGCAGGGCGGCCGCAAGCACCCGCAGCAGGAATTCCTGCAGGTGGACACGACCAACATCCTGTTCATCTGCGGCGGCGCATTTTCGGGCCTCGAGAAGATCATCGGCGATCGTCTGCAGGGCAAGTCGATCGGCTTCGGCGCGCATGTCGCCGCACCGGACGAGCGCCGCACCGGCGAGCTGCTCCGCCAGACCGAGCCGGAGGATTTGCTCAAGTTCGGCCTGATCCCCGAATTCGTCGGCCGTCTGCCGGTGATCGCGACTCTGGAAGATCTCGACGTCGAGGCGCTGATCAAGATCCTGACCGAGCCGAAGAACGCCTTGGTCAAACAGTATCAGAAACTGTTCGACATGGAGACGGTCAAGCTCGGCTTCACCGACGACGCGCTGACGGCGGTCTCGAAGAAGGCAATCGAGCGCAAGACCGGTGCGCGCGGCCTGCGTTCGATCCTCGAAGGCATTCTGCTCGACACGATGTTCGACCTGCCCAGCATGGACGGCGTCGACGAAGTGGTGGTCGATAAGGAAGTGGTGGAGGGCCGCAAGGAGCCGGTCCGCATCTACGCCAAGAAGGAAAAGGCGGGCAGCGCTGCCTAACCCCATGACGGCGTCCGTCAATGTGCGGGCGGCTGAGGCTAAAGACCGGGCGGGCATCGCAACGATGCTCGCCCGAGCTTTTATGGGCGACCCGGCGTTCGGCTATATCTTCCCCGATCCCGCCGATCGCGCGTGGCGGCTCCCCTTGCTGTTCGCGCAATTGTTCGATTCGGACCTGCGTGGCGGTTATGTCCGCGTGACGCATTCCCACGAGGCAGCGACTTTATGGCGATCGCCCGGCCGCCCCAGTGCGGGCTGGGGCGAAATGTTCGCGCACGCCATTCCATTGTTTCGCGCGCTGGGTCCGGCAACGACGCGTGCCTTACAGCTGCTTGCTGCGATCGAGGCGCATTTTCCCGACCATCCCTTCGCCTATCTTCACATTGCCGGCTGCGATCCGGCAGCGCAGGGGCGGAGGCTGGGAGGCGCAGCGATCCGCGCCGGTCTCGCCACGGTGCCGCCGGGCACGCCCTGCTATCTGGAGACCGCGACCGAGACCAATCTGGGTCTCTATGCCCGCTATGGCTTCTTGCCCACCGGCGACTGGCGCGTCGGCGCCGATGGACCACGCTTCTGGTTGATGCTGAGGCCGGCCGGCGAAGCCGCAGCCTGATCCTCTTACGGCGTGTCCAACGCCTCGGGCCAGCGCAGGGTATGGATCAGGGTGGCGAAGGCGTCGCTGAAATCCTGTTCACGCGCCCAGGTGCCGCGCGCATAGACCAGCCATTTGCCGCCAGCCGGGCAGAAGAGATAGCTTTCTGATGCGAGTGGCCGCGCTTCGGTCTGGGTGCCCAGCGTGCCGGTCATCACAAAGCGGGTGTGAAACGCCACGGCGGGATATTTGCCGGAGGGTGAGGGCCAGTGGTCGGTCTCCAGCCGCTCGACGTCCTGATAGGATTGGGCGACATTCCCCGCCATCTCTTCAAAGGCGCCGGCGCAGCCCAGCGAAGGATCGGCGGGATAGATGTAGAGCGTGACGAAGGCCGCGTCGTCGCCGCGCTTCCAGAAATAGCCGGCGCTCGCGTCGTTTCCGTCGGCATCATATTCGTGGATGTTGGTGCGAACGGCGTCGCCGATCTGCTCGGGAAACACCATGCCGGTCCCGCGGTGCGCCCAATCGCCGTCGGTGCGAATATCGCCCTGTGCATAGGCTGGTTCAGCCAATGCCAGCGCGGCCAGCGCCGCGAGCGTCCAGATGCCCTTCATGCCACTCCTTGTCGCGCGATCCGCCGCGCGGACGCTTCCCTGTTCGCAGACCTGCTATCGCACCGCAAGACGGGCACGATTAGGGAAAGCTACGGGGGTGGCGCGGTTCAGAACAGGCCGGGCACAAAGCGTTTCACGCGCGCGGCATAGGCATCGAAGGCTGCCCCGAACTGTTCGCGCAGCAGGCGCTCCTCGGCGCGCACGCGAATCCAGGTGCCGATTGCGTAGAGCGGTACGCCGGCGAGAAAGCCGCGCCAATGGCCGAAGGCCAGCGCCATCGCCAACAGGTACAGGAAAAGCGCGACGTAGATCGGGTTGCGTACCCAGGCGAACGGCCCCCAGGTGACCAGTGCATGGTCGTCGCGGGTGCGGGCGACGACGCTCCAGTTGCGGCCCATCGCGCGGGAAGCTGCGAAGAACAGCGCCATGGTCCCCCCGCATAGTGCGACCACGCCGATTGCGCCGGCGATCTCCGCTGCGTTCGGCGGCGAGGACAGAAGGAGCGGGCCAGCGCTGGCGAGGAAGAAAGCGACGCCCTGCAGGCCGATGCCGATAAAAGACGCTCGTGCCGTCGCCCGAGTGCGTTCGGGCGCAGCCGGCGTGTTCCGGCGGCGGCGGGCAAGCAGCAGCAGGCCGATGCCAAGCAGAAAGAACAGGGTGAAAAGAACCGGTGTGAAGATCCAGACCGGTTGTGGATCAACCAGTCCGATCATCCCCGGTATCCCTGTTTCTGGACGGCTTCGACGGCCTCCGAACGCCGCAGCACATGCGCATCGGGATCGATTACGACGTGCGCATCGGCGGGTACGTGGAGCGTGCCGATCCCGCCCTGCATCTCGACGCGCTGGCGCTTGCCGTCGACTGTGACATCCAGCGGCATCGGGAAGGGCAGGTTGGCCGGCGTCTTCCAGCTCAGCGTCAACAGGTCACCCTCGCGCTTCTGGATCAGTTCGGGCAGCGCCGCCTGATAGAGATAGATGTCGAAGAACCATTGCAGGTCCTGGCCGCTCACCTGCTTCACGATACCGATGAATTCGGGTGTGCTGCCAAAGCGTGGCTTGAAGTTGCCGGGCTTGGGGTCCGGTCGGCCATAGATTAGCCGGCGGGTGGCATCGAAGAACTTGTCGTCTCCGATCAGGTAGCGCAGCGTGTGCAGCACCCAGGCGCCCTTCATGTAAATGTCCTGACCGGGGCCGCCATTGGCCTCTTCATACACCTGTTCTTCGGTGCGGATCTTGCCCGAGACGATCGGCGCCTTGTTCTGGATGGCGAGGCGAATCTGGTCCATCATCGCGGCGTAACGGGCGTCCCCCTCGCGCCATTGGCCGTAGAGCGGCTGCATATATTGTTCGAAGCCTTCGTGCAGCCAGTAATCGTCCCAGTTGGCGGCGGTGAGCTGGTTGCCGAACCATTCATGGCCGAATTCGTGCTGGAAGATCTCATCAAAGCCGGACGGCGTCTTGCGGTAGTTGTTGCCATAGGCGTTGATCGTCTGGTGCTCCATGCCCAGGTGCGGCGTTTCGACCACGCCCATTTTTTCGTCGCCCCAGGGATAGGGGCCGATCACGCGCTCATAGAAGGCGATGGTCGGTTCGAATTCGGCGAACAGCGCCTTGGCCTTGGCTTCGCGGCCCGGCAGATACCAATAGTGCATCGGAATATCGTTGCCGAAGCGGCTGTGATAGGTCGCCGAGAGCTCCTCATAGGGAGCGACGTCGATCGCCACCGAATAGGGATTGGGACTCTTCGCGCGCCAGTGCCAGGTGGTGCGGCCATCGGGCAGCGTGTCGACGCCGAGAAGGCGGCCGTTGGCGGGCGCCTTCAGCCCGGCGGGCACGGTGATGTGGAGATCGACGAGGTCCGGCTCGCCGCGGGGAAAGTCGAGGCAGGGCCAGAACAGGTCGCAGCCATAGCCCTCTGCCGTGGTTGCTACCCAGGGCCTGCCGTCCTTGGTCTTGGACCAGACGAGTCCGTCATCCCAGGGCGCCCGGACCGCGACGTGCGGCGTGCCGCCATAGGTGATTCTTACCACCGCCTTATCGCCGGCCTTGAGCGGGCGCGGAAGCGAGATGGCGAGGCGTCCTTCCGGATTGGTCCACTGGCTGGGTTTCAGCGCCTTGCCGTCCAGGTTGATCGCGGTGATGGGCAGGTTGCGGTCCAGATCGATCAGCAGCCGGGTCTGCGGCGCGGCGGTGCGCAGCGTCAAGGTGGCGACGCCGGCGAGCCTGTAGGTGTCGGGAAACACTTCGATCGCGAGATCGGCATGTTCGAGATGGAGTGCTGCACGTTCCTCGCTGATCGGCCCCCCCGATTCCTGCGTAGTCGGCGTGATCGGCGGTTCGCCGTGCTTCTGTGCCAGCGCGGGCGACGCCGCAATTGCCAGCGTTGCAGCCGAAACAAGCAAAAGCGTCGTGCGAATGGCAGCCTCCCATGCCGAACCCCCGCCGCCCCCCTGGCGCCGGTCTGCATCGTGTCGCGGAGAACTTGCAGGCAAATTCCGGTTCGCCGCAAGCCCCGCCATGGGCTATTGGCATCAAATCGCCTGCTTTCGCGCTTCATCCACGGGTTAAACCCGCTGGACGATTGATGCGGCTGGCCCCGGCCCCATATATAGGGGAAAGAAGGGCCCGATCGGGCCGACCGGAGTTTTCATGAAGCAATCCTATCCCGTCCTGCCGCTTCGCGACATCGTCGTCTTTCCGCACATGATCGTGCCGCTCTTCGTGGGCCGCGATAAGTCGGTAGCGGCGCTGGAAGCGGCAATGGCTGCGGACAAGGAGATTTTCCTTGTCGCACAGCTCGATCCGGCCGAGGACGATCCCGGCCGCGAGGACTTGTACGATACCGGTGTGTCTGCAGAGGTGCTCCAGTTGCTGAAGCTGCCCGACGGCACCGTTCGCGTGCTCGTTGCCGGCAAGCAGCGCGGCACGCTCGATTCGGTCGAGGAGACGGGCGCGTTCCTGACCGCCCATGTCAGCCCGGTCGAGGAGCAGCCCGTGGAGGGCGCCGAAATCCAGGCGCTGATGCGCTCGGTCGTCGACCAGTTCGAGAATTATGCCAAGCTCAACCGCAAGCTGCCGGCGGAAACGGCGGTGCAGCTGGGTGAGCTGGATGACGCGTCGCGTCTGGCCGATGCTGTGGCCGCCAACATCGCCGTCAAGGTCGCTGACAAGCAGTCGCTGCTGGTCGAAACGGACCCCCACAAGCGCCTGGAAATGGTGTTCGCTTTCATGGAAGGCGAGTTGGGCGTGCTGCAGGTCGAAAAGAAGATCCGGAGCCGCGTGAAGCGGCAGATGGAGAAGACGCAGCGCGAATATTACCTCAACGAACAGCTCAAGGCGATCCAGCGCGAGCTGGGCAATGAGGGCGAAGAGGGCGAGGGCGACGAAGTCGCCGAGCTGACTCAGAAAATCGCCACGCTCAAGCTGTCGAAGGAAGCGCGCGCCAAGGCGCAGGGCGAGCTGAAGAAGCTGAAGACGATGGCGCCGATGTCGGCCGAGGCCACCGTCGTGCGCAACTATCTCGACGTGCTGCTGGGCCTGCCCTGGGGCAAGAAGTCCAAGCTGAAGAAGGACATCGCCGAAGCGCAGGCGGTGCTCGATCAGGACCACTATGCGCTTGAAAAGGTGAAGGACCGGATCGTCGAATATCTCGCGGTCCAGGCACGCACCAACAAGCTGAAGGGGCCGATCCTGTGCCTCGTCGGCCCGCCGGGCGTCGGCAAGACCAGCCTGGGCAAGTCGATCGCCAAGGCCACCGGCCGCGAGTTCATCCGCCAGTCGCTGGGCGGCGTGCGCGACGAGGCCGAGATCCGCGGCCACCGCCGCACCTATATCGGCTCGCTGCCGGGCAAGATCGTGTCGAACCTGAAAAAGGCCGGCACCTCCAACCCGCTGTTCCTGCTCGACGAGATCGACAAGCTGGGCCAGGACTTCCGCGGCGATCCCGCTTCGGCGCTGCTCGAGGTGCTGGATCCGGAACAGAACAACAAGTTCAACGACCATTATCTGGAGATCGACATCGATCTTTCGGACGTGATGTTCGTGTGCACGGCCAACTCGCTCAACCTGCCGCAGCCTTTGCTCGACCGCATGGAGATCATCCGGCTTGAAGGCTATACGGAAGACGAGAAGGTCGAGATCGCCGAGCGGCACCTGATTGCCAAGCAGATCGACGCGCACGGCCTGAAGGAGGGCGAATTCGCCCTGACCAATGCGGGCCTGCGCGATCTGATCCGCTATTACACCCGTGAGGCCGGCGTTCGTACGCTGGAGCGCGAGATTGCGAAGCTCGCCCGCAAGGCGCTGCGCAAGATCCTGGAGGGCAAGGAGACGCAAGTCACCATAACGCCCGACAATCTGGCGGACTATGCCGGCGTGCGGAAATTCCGCTTCGGCATCGGCGAGGAAGAGCATCAGATCGGCGCCGTCACCGGCCTCGCCTGGACCGAAGTGGGCGGCGAACTGCTGACCATCGAGAGCGTCACCGTGCCCGGCAAGGGCGCGATCAAGACGACCGGCAAGCTGGGCGATGTGATGAAGGAATCGGTTGAGGCCGCATTCAGCTTCGTCAAGGCGCGCAGCCCCAGCTACGGCATCAAGCCCAGCCTGTTCGCCCGCAAGGACATTCACGTCCATCTGCCCGAAGGCGCGGTGCCGAAGGATGGACCCTCGGCCGGCATCGGTCTGGTCACGTCGATCGTCTCGACGCTGACCGGCGTGGCGGTCCGCAAGGATGTGGCGATGACCGGTGAAGTCACGCTGCGCGGGCGTGTCTTGCCGATCGGCGGCCTGAAGGAAAAGCTGCTCGCGGCGTTGCGCGGCGGCATCAAGAAGGTGCTGATCCCGACCGAAAACGAAAAGGATCTCGCGGAAATTCCGGCGAATATCCGCGAGGGTCTGGAGATCGTGCCGGTTTCACATATCGACGAAGTGCTGCGTCTCGCGCTCACCGAGCCGCTGGCTGCGATCGACTGGACCGACGCCGACGAACTGGCTGCGCAACCGCCCGTCGGGGTGCCGGCAATCGGGGATGCGGTGCATCATTGACAAAGCGTAACCTTTCTGACGCAATTCTGTCGGAAAGGCTTTGACTCCTTCGGAAAGCCAGTGCTCATTCGAGTACCGGCTTTCTGGAGCGAATCGCTCCAACTTCAATTGTTTCAACGCGATAGCGCTTTTCAGACTTCAAGGGGGTATGCACCAGCATGAATAAGCAAGAGCTGATCGGCCAGGTTGCCGATGTATCCGGCCTCGGCAAGGGCGATGCGAGCAAGGCCGTGGAGGCCGTGTTCGACGTCATTTCCACCGCGCTGAAGAAGGGCGACGAAGTCCGCCTGGTCGGTTTCGGCACTTTTTCCGTCAGCAAGCGCAAGGCCTCGACCGGCCGCAATCCGCGCACCGGCGAGGAAATGACGATCAAGGCTTCCAATCAGCCCAAGTTCAAGCCCGGCAAGGTGCTGAAGGACTCGGTGAACTGATCGTTCGACGCGAAATTCCTCGCTTCGAACTCGGATCAGGGCTGGACAGGGCGCATCGCTGCTCGTAAAGGCCCGCTTCCCGTTTCGGCCGAGAGGCCAAAGGGCGCGTAGCTCAGTGGTAGAGCACTGTGTTCACACCGCAGGGGTCGCAAGTTCAATCCTTGCCGCGCCCACCATTTCGAAAGCCCGTCGGTGTCGCACCGGCGGGCTTTTTCGTTGCCGGGTGCGGCGCCGGGCGATAGGAACGCCGTCGTATCGACAAGGCCCGCTTCGCTGATCGCCGCGTCGGGTGCGCGAGGGGGCGGTTTCCATGTTGTGGGCAGGCGCGACAGTAGCAGCGGCGGCGTTCCAGGTCGCGCGCAACGCTTTTCAACGCGGCATGATGGCTTCCAGCGGCCCCTGGGGCGCGACGCTGGTACGCTTTCTGTTCGGGCTTCCTTTCTCCGTGGCGCTAATGCTGGTTGCCATCGCCGTGACCGGGCCGGACCAGTTGCACCCGCAGTTCGCGCTGGCCTTTTGGTGGCCTGCGCTGCTCGGTGCGCTGGCGCAGGTGCTGGCAACGGCCGCCTTGCTGCAGGCGATGCACCATGCCGGCTTCGCGGTGGGAACGGCGTTGCAGCAGAGTTCAGTGCCGCTGGCGGCGCTGGCTGGGCTGCTGGTGTTTGGCGACACGCTGAGCCCGCTTGGCTGGGTCGGCGTAGGCGTCACCACTGCGGGACTTGCCGTGCTGGTCTGGCCGCGGAACTTGGGCGGCGAAGGCCGGCTGGTGCCCGGTGTGCTATTCGGGACGCTGTCCGGCCTGTTGTTCGGACTGGCGCTCAACGGTTTTCGCCATGCCGGGCTGGCGCTGGAACCGCACCATCCGTTCTTCTCGGCGATGACCAGCGTTACGCTGGCACAGGCCGTCCAGACCGTCGGCCTGGTCGTCTTCCTGCTGTGGCGTGATCCTGCAGCGCTGCGCGCGGTAATCGCGGGGTGGCGCGGGTCGTTCGGTGCCGGGCTGTTCGGGGCACTGGCCTCTTCGGGCTGGTTTTTCGCGCTCAATCTCGCCCCTGCCGCTGCGGTGCGTTCGCTGGGCGTGGTGGAAATGCCGATGGCGGCGCTGGCCGGACACCGACTGTTTCGCGAAAAACTGACCGTGCGGCAGGCGATTGCCGGCGTCGCGGTCTGTGTGGGCGTGGTGCTTACTGCAGGGCTGTAAAAGCGCGCGGCCTCATCAGCCCCAGGGGCGTTCGCGGAACCACTGGGTAATCACATATTTGGTGCCGGTGCGGACCTTCATCGCATGATGGATGGTCACCGGATTGGGGCTGCCATCGGCGCGCAGATTGTTCCAGGCGAGCAGCTTGCCTGGCTCCGGCTGGACGATCTTGTCGATCGCCTTGAAGCGCGTGGCGCCACCCGCGTCTACATCGTTCAGATACACCATCGCCGTCCAGGTTCGTTGGCCGGCAACGCTGCAGAACCGGTCGAAATCGGCGGTGTTCGGCTCGAAATAATCGGTATGCGCCTTGAACTCCTGGCCCACGGCATAGCGCTGGCCCTGCATCGGTTCGGCATGGGCAGCGTCGATGCCGGTAAAGTCGAGAATCTGCGCCTGCAGCGCGGCAACCAGCGGGTCGTCGGACGAAAGATCGCAGGTCTCGCTGGTCCGAAAGGCATAGTCACCGCTGGCATTGGCAATGGTGGAAGGCCGGCGATGGGCGTCGATTCGGACCATCAGTTCCTCGCAGAGTTTGGGGTCCACGAAGTTCCGGACGATGAACAGCGAAAGCTTAGGGTTCGGCACGCGCTGCACGCCGGCATGACCAAGAATATGTGCGATGATCGGCTCGGAAGGGTGGCCGCTGCCAAGAGAGAGGGGCGGGCGGGGCTGCAACGGCGTTTGGGAATCCATGGTGCGGTTTTGCCAAAAGCCTGGGGAGGGTGCCAGCACGCAACTAAAATGTCATGAAAGCGCAGGACGCATGTCACACCTTCTGCATAGCGCCACGAGCGTCCGCAGGGGGATAGCGATGGCACAGGCGCAGACGAGTACCAGTAAGCAGGCTGCACGGGGCCGGGAAAAACAGGATGATTCTCGCGCTTTCGCAAGCGGCGGCGCCGCAGGCGAAGCGTTGCTGGAGCGGCTGCTGGCGGAGGCTGCCCAGGCCCAGGCAAGCAACATGCATCTTGAGCCGCTGGCGGATGGCGGTGCGGCGCAATGGTTCCGCATTGCGGGAAAACGCGTGCGCCGCGCCGATCTGCCGGCGGCGGAAGTCGATGCGCTGAGCGACGCGATTTTCGCTGCCGCGGGGTTGCAGGTGGAACCCGACGCGCCGCAGCGCGGCTGGCTGAACTGGGCAGGCGAGCGGGTCGGTGTGGCGCTGTTGCCGCGGGCGCAAGGCTTGCGGATTGCCCTGGCGCGCGAAGCGGTCGCCTCGGGCGAGCGCGGGCTCGAATCGCTCGGGATGCCGGGCGGACTGGCGGGCGAAGTGCGGCGCGCCTTGCAGCGATGCGGTCTGGTCCTCGTTGCCGGGCCGGAACGGGCAGGGCGGACGACGACGCTGCAGGCGCTGCTCCGCGTTGCTGCCGATGATGCTCGGTCGGGGCTGGCGATCGGCGCGGGTGTCGACGGCGGGCCTGCTACCCCGGCCGCGGTCAGCCCGGGCAACGCGGTGCCGATGGCCGACTGGATTCGCGCCGGCATCGACCAGGATTTCGATGTGTTGCTGATCGATTCGCTCGACGAGCGCAGCGCAGCGCGCGCCGCAATCGAGGCGGCCCTGTCGGGGCGGCTGGTGCTTGCCGGTATTGTGGCGCCCAACGCGGTCGGTGCGCTGGGGCAGATGCGCAACTGGCGAGTCGATGCGTTTCAGCTTGCGTCCAGCCTCAACATCGTGCTCGCCCAGCGGCTGGCGCGTCGGCTGTGCGCCGCGTGTCGCGAGCCGGTGCAGGCGCAGGGCTCGGTCTCCGCGCTGCTGGGGTTCGATCCCGGCGCGATCGTCTATGCCCCCACCGGGTGCAGCGCGTGCGACGGCACCGGCTTTGCCGGCGACACCGGCGTATTCGAGGCGATTCGCGCGGATGCGGACATTCGCCGACTGATCAATGATGGCGGCGACGAAGCGATACTCGCCCGCCATGCCTTTGTCTCTGCGCCGAATCTTGGTTCGGCGGCGCGGGCGCTCGCACGAGCCGGCGTTACGACGCCGGAAGAAGCGGTTAGAATTTCCCGCGGATAGGTCCGCAACTATCTTGCGCTCGGGTCCGGAGCCCGCTAAGCGCGCTTTCCTTCGTGGCGACCATAGCTCAATTGGTCAGAGCACTGGTTTGTGGTACCAGGGGTTGCGGGTTCAAGTCCCGTTGGTCGCCCCATTATATCACGGTGTAGATCCATCCATGATCACCGACTGGGGCTTCCCCGATTTCGACGACCACGAGGGCGTTCACCTCTTCTCGGATCGGGCGTCGGGCCTAAGCGCAATCATAGCGGTGCACTCGACGGCGCTGGGGGCTGCAGCCGGTGGCGTGCGCTTCTGGCATTATGCCGATCACCGCGCGGCGATCACCGATGCGCTGCGCCTGTCGCGCGGCATGAGCTACAAGAACGCGATGGCCGATCTGCCGATGGGCGGCGGCAAGGGCGTGATCCTCGCTGAAAAGCCGGGCGCCGAAGTCACGCAGGCGCAGCTTGAAGCGTTCGGCCGGGCGGTCGAATCGTTGGGCGGTCGCTATGTGACGGCCGAGGATGTCGGCATGTCCGAAGCGCGGATGAAGGTCGTCGCCACCCAGACCCGCCATGTCTCCGGCCTGCCGGTATCGGTGGGCAGCGCGGGTGGCGATCCGGGGCCGGTGACGGCGCGCGGCGTCTATCTGGGCGTCAAGGCGGCGGCGAAGCGCGGACTGGGCGCCGATTCGATGGCGGGCGTGCGGGTTGCGATCCAGGGTGTCGGTTCGGTCGGCAGCGGGCTCGCCCGGCTGCTGGCGGCGGACGGTGCGAAGCTGGTTCTGGCGGACGTGAATGCCGATCGCGCCAGGGCGCTGGCGGCGGAACTGGGCGCCGAAGCGGTCGCGGCCGATGCGATCCTGACGCACCAAGCCGATATTCTGAGCCCTTGTGCGCTGGGCGCGATCTTCACCGAAGCCTCAATCGAGGCGCTGAAGGTGCGCGTGGTCGCCGGTGGCGCCAACAACCAGCTGGCGACGCGCGAGGACGGCCACCGGTTGCATGCGCGCGGTATCCTCTATGCGCCGGATTATGTGATCAACGCCGGCGGCATCATCAACGTGGCGCTGGAATATCTGGGGCAGGGCGACCGCTCCGAGGTCGATGCCCGCGTCGAGAAGATCCCCGTGCGCCTGAACCAGGTGTGGGACGAAAGCGCCGCCACCGGCGACCCGGCCAGCGACGTTGCCGACCGGATCGCTCAGCGCCTGATCGGGCGGTGAGCGCGTTCCCCTCCCGCAAGCGGGAGGGGAGGATAGGGGCCTGTCACACCAGCCCCGCCGTCTGTGCTGCCAGCCACAGACCGATCGCGATGAACAGCCCGGCGGCGATGCGGTGGACGGTCTGCAGCGGCACGCGGTCAATCACCGCCTTGCCGAGGAACACCGCCGGCACGTTCGCCAGCATCATGCCCAGCGTCGTCCCCGCCGTAACCGGCAGCACAGCATGGAAGCGCGCGCCGAGCGCAACCGTCGCCACCTGGGTCTTGTCGCCCATCTCGACCAGGAAGAAGGCGATCAGCGTCGTCAGGAAGGCCCCAAACCGCGCCGGTTTCGGCGATTCCTCTTCGTCGAGCTTGTCGGGGATCAGCGTCCACAGGCCCATCGCCACGAAGGAGGCGGCGATCGCGTAGCGGAACCAGATGCTGTCGAGCAGCCCGGCCACTTCCGATCCCACCAGCGCGGCGAGGAAATGGTTGGCGATGGTCGCCGCGAAGATGCCGAAGATGATCGGCACCGGCCGCTTGAACCGGGTGGCGAGCAGGATCGCGAGCAGTTGCGTCTTGTCGCCGATTTCGGCGAGCGCAACGACGGCGGTGGAGGTGAGCAGGGCTTCCAAGGAAATCACTCCGGGCCGGGCGGACTTGCGAATCCAACGACGCAGCATCTCTCCGCCCGGCAGGTGCGGAGATGCGGCGGCATTGGTCTCGCCCGAACCGCTGCTGCGGCTCCGCCTGCGCCATGGCCTCTCGGCCAAGTATGTTGACGCGGGCGCCCGGTGCCTGCGCGGCGCCGGCTGGCTACTCCCCAGATGACGGAGCGGCTGCTAGCGGCTTCTGCGCGGGCGTGCAAGTCCGGGGCTGTGACCGGGTGGTGAACTGCGGAACATTCCCAACATGGATTCGGGCGCCGATCCCCGCTATCCAGCGCCGGTGCCCGTACTTCACGCCCTCGCCAATCCTGCGCGCTTCCTGAAGATCGCCCGTCCGTTGACGCCAGTGCTGTTCTGGGCGGGACTGGCGCTGCTGCTGTTCGGCGCCTGGGGCGGCCTGACCCAGACCCCGGCCGATTATCTGCAGAAGGACAGCGTCCGCATCCTCTATATCCACGTGCCCACCGCCTGGCTGGGCATGGGCGGATGGAGCGCGCTGGCGGTGGCAAGCCTGGTCTATCTTGTCTGGCGGCACCCGCTGGCGCATGTCGCTGCACGGGCGCTGGCTCCGGCAGGGGCAACCTTTGCCGCACTGTGCCTGATCACCGGTTCGATCTGGGGGCGCCCGACCTGGGGCACCTGGTGGGAATGGGACGGGCGGCTGACCAGCATGTTGCTGTTGTTCTTCGTCTATATCGCCTGGATCGCGCTGGCCCGCGCCGATGCGGATCGGGGGGGCGATGGCCGCATCCCGGCGCTGTTCGGCGTCGCGGGCACGGTGCTGCTGCCGATCATCCGCTATTCGGTGGTGTGGTGGAACTCGCTGCATCAGGGCGAGAGCATCGGCCTCACCCGCACGACGATCGATGCGTCGATGCTCTGGCCGCTCTGGTTCACCCTGTCCGGCTTCACGCTGGTGTTCGCCAGCGTGGTGCTGATGCGGATGCGCGCATTGCTGGCCGCGCAGAAAGTCGAAGCCCGGCTGCGGAGGATGGCCGCCCAATGAATCACTGGTGGTTTGTAACCGCCGCCTATGCGGTGACGGCGATCGGCACCGGCGCGCTGGCGCTGGCGAGCTGGATCGCGATGCGGCGTGCCGAAGCCGCTGCCGATGCGCTGGGGCGCAAGCGATGAAGGCGAAGCATCAACGGCTGGTGCTGGGGCTGGCGGCGATCGGTGCGATCGTCGCGGCCGCGCTGCTCGCGCTGTCGGCGCTGAAGGATCAGGCGGCGTTCTTCTATGCCCCCGGCGACCTGACCGGAAAGCCGCTGCCGCTGGGCCGCGCGGTGCGGCTGGGCGGCATGGTCGAGAAGGGCTCGCTGCAGCGCGCCGCCGACGGGGTGAGCATCCGCTTCACCGTCAGCGACGGCAAGGCGACCGTGCCCGTCGCCTTTCGCGGCGTGACTCCGGACCTGTTCCGCGAAGGATCGGGCGTGGTGGCCGAAGGCAAGTTCAATCCTGACGGCAGCTTCGCCGCCGACAATCTGCTCGCCAAGCATGACGAGCGCTACATGCCGCCGCAAATGGCCGGCAAGATGCACAAGACAGAGACGCTGCAACAATGATCGCCGAAGCGGGACTGGCCGCGCTGTGGCTCGCCACGGCCTTTGCCGTGATACAGCTGATGCTGGCTGTGGGTGCCGCGCGTTCGCCGCAGGCGGCGGCCATGCTGTTCGGTCTGCGCCGCATTGCGCTGGTGCAGGGTGCGTTGGCCCTGACGGCGTTCCTGCTGCTCATCTGGCTGTTCGTGCGATCGGACATGTCGGTGCTGCTCGTCGCGCAGAACAGCAGCGTGCTGAAGCCGATGCTATACAAGGTCGCCGGCGCCTGGGGGAACCATGAAGGCTCGATGCTGCTCTGGGTGACGGTGCTCGCCGTCGCCGGCGCCGGCGTCGCGCTGTTCGAACGGCGGCTGGCACCCGGAACGCTGGCGGCGACATTGGGCGCGCAGGCGGCGATCGCACTGGGCTTCTACGCCTTCCTCGCCTTCGCCTCGAACCCGTTCCTGCGCCTCAATCCGGCACCGGCGGACGGGCAGGGGCTCAACCCGCTGTTGCAGGACCCCGGTCTCGCCTTCCACCCGCCGACGCTCTATCTCGGCTATGTCGGCCTGTCGGTGGCGTTCAGCTTCGCAGTCGGCGCGCTGGTGATGCGCGATGTCGGCCCGGCCTTTGCGCGGGCAATGCGGCCCTGGGTGCTGGCGGCATGGATATTCCTGACGATCGGCATCACCGCCGGCAGCTACTGGGCTTATTATGAGCTGGGCTGGGGCGGCTGGTGGTTCTGGGATCCGGTCGAGAATGCCTCGCTGATGCCCTGGCTGGCGGCGACGGCCTTGCTCCATTCGGTGACGGTGCTGGCGACCCGCGACGGCTTGCGCGCCTGGACGCTGGTGCTGGCGCTGGTCGCCTTCTCGATGTCGATGATCGGCACCTTTCTGGTCCGCTCGGGCATCCTGATCAGCGTCCATGCCTTTGCGGTCGATCCCACGCGCGGCACCTTCATCCTCGCACTGCTCGGCATCTATATCGGCGGCGCACTGGCGCTGTTCGGCGCGCGGGTGAGCACGGTCACGCAGGGCTCGACTTTCGAGATCGTCAGCCGCGAAGGTGCGCTGGTGCTCAACAACCTGCTGCTCAGCGTCATCCTTGGCGTAGTGTTCATCGGCACGCTCTATCCGCTGGTGGCGCAGGCCGCAGGCGTGCAGCTTTCGATCGGCGCCCCCTTCTTCGACAAGACGACCGCGCCGATCGCGCTGTTGCTGGTGGTGGCAACCGCGGTGGGTCCGCTCCTCAAGTGGCGGCGCGATTCGCTGCAGGCGCTGTTCAGCCGCATCACCGTGCCGGTGGGGGTGGCGAGCGTCACCTTCGCGCTGGTTTTCGCGCTTTCGGGCGGGGCAGCGCTGCTGCCGGTGCTCGCCCTTGGCCTGGCGGCCGGACTGGCCACTGCCAGCATCGCGCCTTTGTGGAAACGCAAGCTGCGCCGCACGCCGCTCCATATCTGGGGCATGGTGATCGCGCATCTGGGCGTGGCGGTCAGCCTGGCCGGCATGGCGAGCGATTCCGCCTTCAAGCAGGAACGACTGGCGGCAGTGATGCCGGGCGATAATCTGGAAGTCGGCCCGTTTCGCGTGACGCTGGACGAAGTGCGGCCGGCCGTTGGGTTGAACTGGTCGGCGATGGAAGCGAAGCTCAGCGTCCGTCGCGGCGATGGCGAGCCCTTCACGCTGTTCCCGCAGCGTCGCTTCTTCCCCAATCCCCGTACCGAGACGAGCGAAGTCGCGATCAGCACCATGGTGGACGGGCAGCTCTACACCGTGCTGGGCGCGCCTGACGGCAAGGGACGCTGGCAAATTCGCTTGTGGTGGAAGCCTTTTGTGACGCTGATCTGGCTGGGTGGCGCGTTGATTGCGCTGGGCGGTGCGCTGGCGCTGATCGGCCGCGTCCGCCGCGAAATACGTGATGCGCATGCGGAGCATTACGCATGAAGAAGCTGCTGATCTGGTTGCCGCTGGCGTTGTTTACGCTGGTGTTCGTGCTGGTCGCCAACGGGTTGCTGAAGCCCGCCGATCATTTCGTGCGCTCGGCGATGATTGGCCAGCCGGTGCCGGCTCTGAACCTGCCGCCGTTGGTTCCCGGCAAGCCCGGCATCGCAGCCGGCGATTTCGGCAAGGGCAAGCCGCGGTTGCTGAATGTCTTCGCGAGCTGGTGCATTCCCTGCGTCGCCGAAGCGCCGAACCTGATGAAGCTGCGTCAGGCGGGCGTGGAGATCGACGGCGTCGCCATCCGCGACACGCCCGAGGCGATGCAGGCGTTTCTCGCCCGCAATGGCGATCCTTATGCGCGGATCGGCGACGACAAGGCGAGCCGGGCGCAACTCGCCCTAGGTTCGTCGGGTGTGCCGGAGACGTTCGTGATCGATTCGCACGGTCGGATCGTCGACCAGCATATCGGCGACATTCGCGAAGATGATGTGCCGAAGCTGCTCGCCGCGCTGGAGAAGGCACAGTGAGGCGGCTTGCGCTGTTCCTGCCGCTGGCGCTGGCCGCGTCGAGCGCCTTTGCCGATTCCGGCCAGCCGCCCGAGCCGCTCGCCTATACCCAGCTCGCCGATCCGGCGAAGGAGGCCGAGGCAAAGGCACTGATGAACACGCTGCGCTGCCTTGTCTGCCAGGGCCAGTCGATCGCCGACAGTGATGCCGATCTGGCCGGTGACATGCGTGCGCTGGTCCGCCAGCGCATCCAGGCGGGCGAAAGCCCGGCACAGGTGCGGCGCTGGCTGATCCAGCGTTATGGCGATTACGTGACCTATGATCCGCTGCTCAGTTGGGTGACGGCGCCGCTGTGGATCGCGCCGCTGGTGCTGCTCGGCGTCGGGCTGCTGCTCGCGCGCCGGATTTTCGGGAGGCGCAAGGCATGACAGGCTGGCTGTTGTTCGCAGGCATTGCCGTGGCGGTGGCTGCGATACTGGCGCTGTTGCGCTTTCCGGCGCGGTTGTGGATGCTGCCGGCCACGGCGCTTATGCTGGGTGCAGCAGGCTATGCATGGCAGGGCAGCCCCGGTCTTGCCGGCCATCCCGCCGAGCGCCAGGCGGATACGGCGGCGGTCGATCCCGACATGGTCGCGCTGCGCGAGACGATCTTCGGCCGGTTCAACTTCGACTATAGCTATTTCATGGCGGCCGATGCGATGACGCGCGCGGGATCGCCGGAGCTGGCCGCGAACATCATGATCGGCGGCGTGCGCAAGGCGCCCCAGGATGCTGCCTTGTGGACCGGCCTGGGAACCGCGCTGACCGAACATGACGATATGAGCATGTCGCCTGCGGCGCGCTATGCCTTTGAACATGCGATCGCGCTGTGGCCGAACCATGTCGGCCCGCCCTTCTTCTACGGCATCGCGCTCGCCCGGTCGGGCGATCTGGCAGCGGCGCGCAGGCAATGGGGCAGGGCGTTGTCGCTGGCGCCGGAAAAGGCGAGCTATCGCGAGGCGATGCTGGTCCAGATGCTGCGGGTCGATCCCGGCCTGGTAGAGGTGCTGCGCCAGATGCGCGCGGCACAGGGGGCGAAGGCGAATTGATGCGCGCTCCCGCGCGATAGACCACCGGTCAACCTCACCCTTCCGGCGCTTCGTGCCTCCCGCCCTCTCCCATTGGGAGAGGGAAGGGACCGGCCGCCGATGGCGGTGGGAAGGGTGAGGTCGACCTGGCGGTTCGGGCTCAGCCCGCCCAGGCTTCGAAGGGCAGGTCGAGTGCTTCCGACACCGCCTGATGCCGGATCTTGCCGCCCGACACGTTGAGGCCGTTGGCAAGGTGACGGTCCGCCTTCATCGCTGCTTCGGCACCCAGATTGGCCAGCTTCAGCACGAACGGCAGCGTGGCGTTGTTGAGCGCGAAGGCCGAGGTGCGGGCGACTGCGCCCGGCATGTTGGCGACGCAGTAGTGGATCACGCCGTCGATCTCGAAGACGGGGTCGTCATGCGTGGTCGGACGGCTCGTTTCGAAGCAGCCGCCCTGGTCGATCGCGATGTCGACCAGCACCGATCCGCGCATCATCGTCTTCAGCATGTCGCGGGTGACGAGCTTCGGTGCTGCCGCGCCCGGCACCAGCACCGCGCCGATCACCACCTGCGAGGTGCGCACCGCCTCGGCGATCGCTGCCTTGCTGGCATAGGCGGTCTTGATCTGGCTGCCGAAATGCATGTCGAGTTCGGCAAGGCGTTCGTTGTTGATGTCATAGATGGTCACATCGGCGCGCTGGCCGGTCGCCATCTGCGCGGCGTTGATGCCGGAGACGCCGCCGCCCAGAATCGCGACCTTGCACGGCGCCACGCCCGGCACGCCGCCGAGCAGTTCGCCGCGGCCGCCCTGTTCCTTTTCCAGATAGTGCGAGGCGACCTGCACCGACATGCGGCCGGCCACTTCGGACATCGGCTTGAGGAGCGGGAGGGCGCCCGAGTTCGACGTCACCGTCTCATAGGCGATGCAGGTGGCGCCCGAGGCCATCAGCCCTTCGGCCTGCGGCTTGTCGGCGGCGAGGTGGAGATAGGTGAACAGCAGGTGGCGCGCCTCGAGCATCGCGATTTCGCTCGGCTGCGGCTCCTTCACCTTCACGATCATGTCCGATCCCGCGAACACGGCGGCGGCGGCGGGGGCGATCTTCGCACCGACGGCGGTGTAGGCGGCATCGTCGAAATCGATGCCCATGCCGGCCTTGGTTTCGACCAGCACTTCATGGCCGGCATGGACCAGCTCGGCGACCGATGCCGGGGTCAGGCCGACGCGATACTCGTGATTCTTGATTTCCTTGGGAACACCGACGCGCATGGAATTTCCTCCACCTAAGAAATGTGGCGGCATCGTATCGAAAACCGCGCCGGGAATCCCTGCAAAGTAAGCGCGCGCAGGTAGCTGACGCGCATGAAAGATGCGTATTTTGGAAAAATATGATAGGTTCATGCGCAATGGATCGAATCGACACAGCAATCCTCAAGTTGCTCGCTGCGGATGCGCGCGCTCCCGTCAGCCAGGTGGCGGGGGCAGTGGGCCTTTCCCAATCCGCCTGCACGCGGCGCATTCAGGCACTGGAAGCGAACGGGCTGATCCGCGGCTATGGGGCGCGGCTGGGGCATCGACGGCTGGGATTTCGCGTGACGGCGCTGGTCGACATCACCCTCGGCACGCAGGTGGAGGAAGACCTTGCCCAGTTTGAAGCCGCTGTGGGGCGTATCGACGGCGTCGTGGAATGCGCGCTGGTGTCGGGCGGACAGGATTACCGGCTGAAGATACTGTGCCGCGACCTCGACGATTATGAGCGACTCCACCGCGAACATCTGGGGCGACTCCCCGGAGTCGTGACGATCAACAGCAGTTTTGTTCTGCGCGAGGTGCCGACGCGCGGCGAGGCGGACGCCTTGTTTGGCGACAATCGCTGATTATGTGACTGTTTTGGAACAGTTGCGGGCGATGTGCGTACCCCCTTGATGCGATGATTGCTAGGCCATGTTGCGCGTGCTAACGGCCCGCTTCCCGATGAAGACGAGAACACAGGTCTGCATGGCCCGTCCCGTTCGCCTAGCCCAGCGTCAGTCCCGCCGGTGACCGCGCCTGCGACCGGAGACGCAGCAGCGCTCCTCCCCGATACCGCATCGCAAGGCGATCATGGCAATGGCCAGGACGCGACGTGGAAGCTTGCGCTAGGCGCGATCGGCATCGTCTTCGGCGATATCGGTACCAGTCCGCTCTATGCGTTCCGCGAGACGTTCGCGAACGAGCATCACGAGCTGCCGCTCGACACGCCGCATGTGCTGGGTGCGATCAGCCTGATGTTCTGGTCGATGATGGTCGTCGTCACGCTCAAATATGTGACCATCATCATGCGCGCTGATAATAAGGGCGAGGGCGGCAGCCTGGCGTTGCTGGCGCTGATTTCCGGGCGCGGCGGGCAGCGCCGCTGGACCCAGGGTATCGTGCTGCTCGGCGTATTCGCCACGGCGCTCTTCTATGGCGACTCGATGATCACCCCGGCGGTGTCGGTGCTGTCGGCGGTCGAAGGCCTGGCGATCGCCGCGCCGGGATTTCACCGGCTGGTGGTGCCGCTGGCGGTGGTGATCCTGGTCATGCTGTTCTCGATCCAGCGCACTGGTACCTCGCGCGTGGGGGCTTTTTTCGGCCCGATCATGGCGGTCTATTTCGTCACGATTGCCACGCTGGGCGTGATCAGCATGGTGCAGACGCCGGACATCCTGCAGGCGCTGCTGCCGCATCACGCGGTGCATTTCTTCACGCTCGATCCGCTGCGTGCCTTTCTCGCGCTCGGTTCGATCGTGCTGGCGGTGACGGGTGCCGAGGCCCTCTATGCCGATATGGGCCATTTCGGCCGCAAGCCGATCCGCATCTCTTGGCTGTGGTTCGTGCTGCCGGCGCTGATGATGAACTATATGGGGCAGGGCGCCCTGCTGATCCGCGACGCAGAGGCGCTGCGCAGCCCCTTCTACCTGCTGGCGCCCGAAGCGCTGCGGCTGCCCTTGGTGGGCATTGCCACCGCCGCCGCGATCATCGCCAGCCAGGCGGTGATCTCGGGCGCCTTTTCGGTCACGCAACAGGCGATCCAGCTCGGCTTCGTGCCGCGCCTGCGCATCGACCACACCAGCGCCTCGACCGCGGGGCAGATCTACATCCCGATCATCAACTGGGCGCTGATGGTGATGGTTATCCTGCTGGTGCTCTCGTTCCAGACCTCGTCGAACCTCACGGCGGCCTATGGCATTGCCGTAACCGGCGCGATGCTGATCGACAATTGCCTGCTGGGCGTCGTGCTGTTCAACCTGTGGCACTGGAAGAAGCGCTATGCGATCCCGCTGCTGCTGCTCTTCTTCACGGTCGACTTCGCCTATTTCACTGCGAACCTGACCAAGGTGCCGGACGGCGGCTGGTTCCCGCTGATGGTCGGCTTCCTGGTCTTCACGCTGCTGACCACCTGGGCCAAGGGCCGCAAGCTGATGATCGAGCGGCTGCGCGAAAGCGCCATGCCGGTGCAGATCTTCATCGATTCTGCCGCCAACGCCGCTACCCGCGTGCCCGGCACGGCGGTGTTCATGACCTCCACGCCCGACGGCGTTCCGCACGCGCTGCTCCACAACCTCAAGCACAACAAGGTGCTGCACGACCGCGTCATCCTGCTGACCGTCAAGATCAGCGACGTGCCTTATGTGCCGGAGGAAAAGCGGCTGATCGTCGAGGATCTGGGCAAGGGCTTCCACCGCATGATCCTCTATTATGGCTTCATGCAGGAAGCCGATGTGCCCGCGGCGCTGAAGCGGGTCGATGCCTGTGGCGGCGAGTTCAAGATGATGGAAACCAGCTTCTTCCTCGCCCGCCAGACGCTGTTGCCGTCGCGGCGGCCGGGCATGGCGATCTGGCGCGAAAAGCTGTTCGCCTGGATGTTGCGCAACGCCGAAAGCGCGATGGAGTTCTTCCGCCTGCCCACCAACCGCGTGGTCGAACTGGGCAGCCAGGTGGAGATTTGAGCGGTGGGGGCGCGCCCCTCATTGTCACGGCCTTGTTCGGCAAGGCCGATCAGGCCTGGTTCGATGCGCTACGCCGGGCGCATTTCCCGCCCGAGCGAAACCAGCTCGACGCGCATCTGACCCTTTTCCACCATTTACCGCCCTCGGTGGCGGACGAACTGAAGCATCGCCTTACGCAGGAAACGCGCGGTCTGCGGGCGCCACAGGCGCGGGTGACGGGCCTCATGTCGCTGGGGAAGGGCGTCGCCTACCGGATCGAGGCACCCGCACTGGATGCGATTCGCGATCGCTTGCTGGATGCCTTTGCGGGACTGCTGACACCGCAGGATGCAGGGCGCTGGCGCCCGCATGTCACCATCCAAAACAAGGTGACGCTGGTGCTCGCCAAGGCGCTGCTGGGGGCATTGAGCCGCGATTTTCGCCCGCGCGAGGTAGAAATCGCCGGGCTCGCGAGCTGGTGGTATCGCGGCGGCCCGTGGGAAGCACATTCCCGCCACATGTTCGCTTGACTGGCGCGCGGGGAGGCCCTAAGCGGCGCCCTCGCTTCCGGGGCGGAGTAGCTCAGTTGGTTAGAGCAGCGGAATCATAATCCGCGTGTCGGGGGTTCAAGTCCCTCCTCCGCTACCATTCCCAAGGCGCTGATTATAAACAAAAACCGCGCAGTTGGTTGTGGGATTCAGGCGGACGCCTGAGGCGTTTTTGGGAAGATTTTTGGCAAAATCAGCCGGACTCCAGCTTGAGGATCGCCGATTCAGCCAGGCGCTGACCCCTGCTCAGATAATGGGAATCAAGGGTTCCCCTCAGCGTGCGCAGCGAAAGGCGGGTGCCGTTTTGGGTCTCCGGCGGCGTGGTGCCGAGCAAGGCGCGGGCCGCGATTTCCACACCTGCGGGTGTTGTGAAGTTTAGGAAGTTTAGGCTCACGCGCGCATGTGCGCGAGACAGCAGATCGTTGGTCCGGCAGGTGCAAAGAGCGGCGCCTTGTGTGGGCAATTCGAACAAATAGGAAACAATTTGGGATGGGCAAGGGGAACGCGGGCTGTCGGGAAATGAGGGATGGGAGCGAACCGCATTCTGAATGGGCATCGTAAAAAAGCCCTCGGTTTCATGCATCACAGGTTGGATAGGCGTGCGGATAGAACGCACTTTGAGATCCAAGCGGAACGCATGGGCATCTTGCTGCCCCCGCGGAGCTGCGCAGGGGCAAGCCGGGGCGGCGGTTGCATAAGTCAGATCCCCCAGCTAGGAAATTGCGAGTGATAATGATTCGCAAATAAGGGGGCGCGGTGAACAGACTGGTGTTAGGTGGACTGGTGGGCGTTTCGATCGCTGCCGGAAGCGCTTCGGCGCAGCAAGGGCCCGACGGGCGCACCGCAGAGCCGGCGGTGGTCGCCGGGACGGATGCCCGAACCGCGCAGGACCAGCCGAACCCGCAGGAGATCGTCGTCACGGCAGACCGGCGCAGCACGTTCAGCGCCGACTATGTCCAGGCCGGCACGTTCCGTGATTCCCGCCTGCTCGACACGCCGCTGACGGTCGCCATCCTCACTCGCTCACTGCTTGATGCGCAGCAGGTGCAGTCGCTGGGCGGAGCGATGCGCAACACGCCGGGCGTGACCGAGGCGCAGATCAACACCAGCATCTACAGCAATCTCTCGATCCGCGGGATTCCGGTCAACAATTTCACCAATGTCCGCTGGAACGGCGTGCTCCCGGTCATCAACCTCATCGAGCAGCCGATCGAGAGCAAGGACCGTATCGAAGTGCTGAAGGGGGCGGCGGGTCTCTATTACGGCTTTGCTGCTCCGTCCGGGATCATCAACCTCGTCACCGAGCGTCCGACCGCGCAGCCGGTGACCCGCTTCGCCGTCCATGGCGATGCGAACGGATCGGTGGGTGCCGATGTCGATGTGGGCCGGCGTATCGGCGATGTCGGGTTCCGCGTGAATGCAGGCAGTTCGCTGCTGCGTACCGGCGTGTCGCGTACCGATGGCGAGCGGTTCTTCACCACCGGCGCGTTCGACTGGCAGGCGAGCGAGCGGCTGAAGGTGCTGCTCGACGCGGAATATATCTACAAGACCATTTCCGAGCCGGCAGTGATCAGCCTCACCGCGGTCAAGGGCGCCATCACACTGCCGCCGATACCGCCGGCCTCGCGCAATCTTGGCGACCGCTGGATGCAGGCGCGGGGGCGTGAAACCAACCTGCTCGCGCGCATCCACTATCAGCTTGCGTCCGACTGGCGGCTCGCGCTGGCCGTGGGGCAATCCTATCTCACCCGCGACCGCGCCTTCTCGTCGTTCGGCGCCTATGATCTCGCGACGGGGAACGGGCGGCTTACCGTCGCGCAGACCAGCGGCAATGATTATACCAGCCGGGTCTATCGGGGTGACCTGTCGGGCCGCATACGAACGGGGCCGGTGGTGCACGATATTCTGGTGGGCGTCGCCTACCAGACCCGCGACGGCGCCGTGCCGACCGCCGTCCGGCGCAGCTTTGCCCAGAATCTCTATGCGCCGGTATCGATCGCGCCGCAGCCTGGCGCGCCGCGCATCATTCCGAATCCAACGCAGACGACCGATCTGGGTGTCTATCTGTTCGACCGTGCCTCGCTCGGCGAGTGGCTGCAGGCGACGATCGGCTATCGCAAGACCGAATATATCGATGAAAGCCGGATCAGCCGGCTCCGGATCACGCCCGGCACTTTCTCTTACGGAGTGCTGGTCAAGCCGGTGCGCTGGGTCAGCGTCTATGGCAATTACATCGAGGGCCTGGAGCCTGGCCCGGTCGCGCAGCAGATCGCGAACAATGCCGGTGAGATATTGCCGGCGGCGGTCAGCAAGCAGAAGGAAGCAGGGGTGAAACTGGAGCCCCTGCGCGGGCTGGTGCTGACCGGCGGCTGGTTCCGCATCAGCCGTCCTTCCGCCTATCTCAACAGCGCCAATTTCTTCGTTCAGGATGGCCAGGCGGTATATGAAGGCGGCGAATTCGGTGCGGTGGGCGAACTGACGCCGCACCTTTCGCTTTCCGCCAGCGCGATGACGCTGGATGCCACCCAGCGCTCGGGTGCCGCCAGCGTGGTCGGCAAGCGGATCGAGAATGTCGCTCGCTTTTCCGGCTCCGTCTTCCTCGAATACCGCGTGCCGCAGCTTCCCGATCTGCGCCTTTCGGCGGGCATGTTCCATGTCGGCCCCCGCGCGGTCGATGCGCTCAACCAGGCGTTCGTGCCCGGCTATGATACCTTCGATCTGGGGGCGAGCTATGGCTTCGCACTGCTCGGCAAACGCGCGACGGTGCGCGCCTATGGGCAGAATGTCACTGGCAAGCGATATTGGGCGGCCACGGGCTCCGACCTGCTCGCACCGGGCCTGCCCGCGACCGTGCGACTATCGCTCGACATCGCGCTGTGAGGCGGCGGCGGGGGCGGCGCCTAGGCGATGCCCAGCGCCTGCCGCTCAGCGTCGGTGAAGACCCTACCGCGCGTGAGAAAGCGTTTCTCGCGGCCATTGTCGAGGCTGAACATGCCCCCGCGTCCTTCGACCACGTCGAGGATCAACTGGGTGTGCGCCCAGGCCTGCCCCTGCGCCTTGCCGATATAGACCGGCACGCCGTCGACTTCGCCGAGCAGCGTGTCGCTGTCGCCGGTGATGAACTCGCCGGCCGGGTAGCACATGGGCGAGGAGCCGTCGCAACAGCCGCCCGACTGGTGAAAGAGGATCGCGCCGTGATCGGCTCTGATCTCGCGGATCAGGGCAATCGCCGCCGGCGTGGCGATCACGCGTGCGACGCTGCTCGTCCCGTCCTGCATGGCCCTTGCTCCTGCCGTGCCGAAACCGCGCAGGCGCCCGGCCCGCAAACGGACCGGGCACCCGCAGGCCGGGATCAGAAGAAGCCCAGCTTCTTCGGGCTGTAGCTGACGAGCATGTTCTTCGTCTGCTGGTAATGATCGAGCATCATCTTGTGCGTCTCGCGGCCGATGCCCGACTGCTTGTACCCGCCGAACGCGGCATGTGCCGGATAGGCGTGGTAGCAATTGGTCCATACCCGGCCCGCCTGGATGGCGCGGCCGAAGCGGTAGCAGGTGTTCGCCTCGCGGCTCCACACGCCGGCGCCCAAACCGTAGAGCGTGTCGTTGGCGATGTGCAGCGCCTCGTCCGCGTCCTTGAAGGTGGTGACGGATACGACCGGACCGAAGATTTCTTCCTGGAATATCCGCATCTTGTTGTGTCCGCGGAACACGGTCGGCTGGACATAATAGCCGCCCGCTAGTTCGCCGCCGAGGTCGGCCGCCTGGCCGCCGATCAGCAGTTCGGCACCTTCCTGCTTGCCGATGTCGATATAGGACAGGATCTTCTCGCGCTGTTCCGACGAGGCTTGCGCCCCGATCATCGTCGCGGGATCGAGCGGGCTGCCCTGCACGATCGCAGCGACGCGCTGCAGCGCCTTTTCCATGAAGCGGTCGTAGATCTTTTCGTGGATCAGCGCGCGGCTGGGGCAGGTGCAGACTTCGCCCTGGTTGAGCGCGAACATCACGAAGCCCTCGATCGCCTTGTCGAGGAAGTCGTCATCCTCGCGCGCCACGTCCTCGAAGAAGATGTTGGGCGATTTGCCGCCCAGTTCCAGCGTCACCGGGATCAGGTTCTGGCTGGCATATTGCATGATCAGCCGGCCGGTGCTCGTCTCGCCGGTAAAGGCGATCTTGGCGATGCGCGAACTGGACGCGAGCGGCTTGCCGGCCTCCAGACCGAAGCCGTTGACGATGTTGAGCACGCCGGGCGGAAGCAGGTCGCCGACGATGTCGATCCATACCATGATCGAGGCGGGCGTCTGCTCGGCCGGCTTCAGCACGATGCAGTTACCCGCGGCAAGCGCCGGCGCCATCTTCCACGCAGCCATCAGCAGCGGGAAATTCCACGGGATGATCTGGCCGACCACGCCCAGCGGCTCGTGGAAATGATAGGCTACCATATCATGATCGATCTCGCCGATCGAGCCTTCCTGCGCGCGGATAACGCCCGCGAAATAGCGGAAATGCTCGATCGCCAGCGGCACGTCGGCGGCCATGGTCTCGCGGATCGGCTTGCCGTTGTCCCATGTCTCGGCAATCGCCAGCCGCTCCAGATTTTCCTCCATCCGGTCGGCGATGCGGTTGAGAATTAGCGCGCGTTCGGCGACCGAGGTGCGGCCCCAGGCGTCCTTCGCCTTGTGCGCGGCGTCCAGCGCGGCCTCGACATCCTCCGCCTGTGAGCGGGCGATCTCGCCCACTACCTTGCCGGTGACGGGGCTGACATTCTCGAAATAGCGGCCGGCAACCGGGGCAACCCAGCGGCCGCCGATGAAATTGTCATAGCGCGCGGCGAAGGGCGCCTTGAGCCCGGTGACAAGCCGATCCTGAACGATGGCGTCCATGTGCCTCTTGATCCTCTTCCTAGCGGTGAAGGCGCCGTGGTCCGGCGTCTCTGCTGGGAGGATAAGTCCGATAATCGGTTCGGCGAAAGCCGTGGGGCGGCGATTGATCGGGGCACCTGTCTCAATCGCGAGACAGGTCGACAGCGGATTATGCTAGTGCTTGATCCCTGCCCGCGCCAGCCGCCGGTACAGCGTCGCGCGGCCCACGCCCAGCAGCCGCGCCGCCGCGCTGGCATTGCCACCGGCCCGGGCAAGTGCCTGGCGAAGGACGGTGCGGTCGCCGTCATCGAAGCCGGGAATGCTGTCCTGCCCCAGCAACTGGCCGACCGAGCGCGGCACGGCGCGTGGATCGTCGATGCCGAGACGGATTCGTGCGGCACGGGTAGCGCCGACCACCATGTCGTCCTTGTCCGCCGCGAGCAGCGCCGTGCCGCCGGAAGCATCGTCGGAAAGGAAGAGGATGCGGTGGCCGTCGAAATGGCTGCAGAAATAGTCGCGCTCGATCCGGCGCGCCGCGTCGCGGACGATCGCCGCGATCATTTCCGCCATGGCCGGACCGTGATCGTCGCGGCAGCTCGACACGTCGAGCGCCGCCACCAGCCGGCCGTGCGGATCGTGCACTGGCGCATCCATGCAGCTGATGCCGATATTGCGGGTGGCGAAATGCTGGTCGCGATGGATAACTACCGCGCGATCTTCGGCAAGGCAGGTGCCGATGCCGTTGGTGCCTTCGTGCGCTTCGTCCCAGCGCCCGCCTTCGACCAGCCCGGCATGGGCGAACCCGGCGGCGTCGCTTTCCTCCACGCGCCGGGCGAGGATCACGCCGTCGCGGTCGCTCAGCAGGACGCCACATCCGGATCGGCCGACATAGCGGAACGTCTGGTCGATCACCGGCGCCGCGATCGCCAGCAGCGCATCGTGCGCGGCGCGCCGTTCAGCGAGTGCGGTCTCGTCTAGTCGGACGCGGCCGGGATGGCGTTCGGGATCCAGACCATGGCGGAGCGCCGACCGGCACCAAGACGCGGCGATCGCCGACTGCGCAGGCAGGGCGGCGGAATGAATCGCGTCGAACACGCGATCGGCGTGTTGAGGCCCGTCGGACATCGCTTCTCCTGGCGCGATCTTCTGCCCCGTACTCGTGCTTGTCAAATCCGGGAATTTGCCAGGCGGTTACATGTCCGGCTCGCCGCGCCGCCGCTATAGGGCGAGCGCGATGGTCTGCTGGAGATGTGCCACCATTGCGGTAACGCGGGCAGGGGGATCGGGCGCGTGAACGGCGAAAACACCTGTCTCTTCCGATCCTGCATAGTTTGGCAGCACGCGCTGTAGCGCTCCTTCGGCCAATGCCTGCGCGACGTCCCAGAGCGATCGCAGCGCAATGCCGCAGCCACCGATGGCCAGCTCGCGTACCACTTCGCTTGAATTGGTCCGGACGAAGCTGATGCCCGTTTGCAGGACCGGCCCTTCCGGGCCCTGAAGACGCCAGGGAAGCTGGCTGTCGGTTGCCAGCAGCCGGTGCCGCGCAAGATCGCCGAGCGACCGGGGTTCGCCTGCGGCCTCCAGATATGCCGGGGCGGCACAAAGTACGCGCTGGCTGGTGCCGAGCCGATGTCCGATAAGCCCGGTGCCGACCCGTCCGCTGATCCGGATTGCCAGATCGTGCCGGCCACCCAACAGATCGATCAATTCGTCCGAGAGATCGATCGACAGTTCGACATCGGGATGGGCGGCTAGAAATGCCGGCAGCGTGGGAACGACATGCATTCGGCCGAACGAGGTGGGGGCGGTGATGCGCAATATTCCCCGCACCGCGCTGTGACGACCTGCGATTCGTCCCTCGGCTGCAGCCAGCGCCGCGCGGAGCGGAGCCAGCGTATCGAGCAGCTCCTTGCCCGCCGCGGTCAGTGCCAGTCTGCGGGTGGTTCGCTGTAGCAGCCGCGCGCCCAACCGCTCTTCCAGCCGCGCCAGGCGCTTCGATAGCGCTGGCGGCGACAATCCCCGTGCCCGCGCCGCGGCCGAAATGGATTCAGCAGCGAGGATGTCGAGGAACAGATCATAATCCGGATCGAACATTCGTAACTCGTGGGAATAGATGCTATAAATTATTTCCTTCTACCGCTGAAAATCCGGTCGCGCTACAAGCGTGCTCGGGCAGAGACGAGAGAGGAAGGACAATGGGCGAGATGGTGGAGCGGGCCGGACTTCGGGTTGCGCCGATTCTGGCGGACTTTGTCGAAACCCATGTGCTGCCCGGCACCGGTATCGCTGCCGACGCTTTCTGGCGTGGCGCTGCGGGCATTTTCGAACAGTTCTCCCCCCGTAACCGGGCGCTGCTGGCGACGCGCGACGCGCTTCAGACCACCATCGATGACTGGCACCGGGAGCGAGCCGGTCAACCCCATGATCCGGTCGCCTATGCCGCCTTGCTCCGCGAGATCGGCTATCTGGTGCCGGAGCCTGCGCCGTTCCGGGTCGATCCCCGAAAGGTCGATCCCGAACTGGCGTCGGTTGCCGGGCCGCAGCTGGTCGTGCCGGTGCTGAATGCGCGTTTCCTGCTCAACGCCGCCAATGCGCGCTGGGGCAGCCTGTATGATGCGCTCTATGGTACCGATGCGATTCCGGGCGCGGCAGCGGCGCTGGGCTATGATCCTGCGCGGGGGGCTCAGGTGATCGCCTGGGCCAAGGCGTTCCTTGATCGGGCGGTGCCGCTTGCGACGGGAAGCTGGGCCGATTGGGAGGGAACGGCGCCGACGCTCGCCGACCCGGCGCAACTCGTCGGGCGGGCAGGGGACTCGCTGCTCTTCGTGCGCAACGGCCTGCACATCGAAGTCGTGATCGATCGCACGCACGCGATCGGCAAGAGCGATCCGGCCGGCATCGCCGACATCGTTCTCGAAGCGGCGCTCTCGACAATTTGCGACTTCGAGGATTCGGTCGCGGCGGTTGATGCCGAGGACAAGGTGCTGGCCTATGCCAACTGGCTGGGGCTGATGCGCGGCGATCTGGAAGAGACGTTCGAGAAGGGCGGAAAAACCCTGACCCGGCGCCTGGCACCGGACCGTCACTACGTCGCCCCCGATGGCAGTGCCTTTACCCTGCCGGGGCGGTCGATGCTGCTCATCCGAAATGTCGGCCATCTGATGACCACGCCGGCCGTGCGCCTGCCCGATGGTAGCGATGCACCGGAGGGTATTCTCGACGGGATCGTCTCCTCGGCAATCGCCCTCCACGATCTGAAAGGGACCGGGCCGCTACGCAACAGCCGCGCCGGATCGGTCTATATCGTCAAGCCGAAGATGCATGGGCCGGAGGAAGCCGCCTTCGCCAACGATCTGTTCGATGCGGTGGAGGATATGCTCGGGCTCGCCCGCCATACGCTCAAGATCGGGGTGATGGACGAGGAGCGCCGCACCAGCGCCAATCTGGCGGCGTGCATCCATGCGGTGAAGGATCGTATCGTCTTCATCAACACCGGCTTCCTCGATCGCACCGGTGACGAGATCCACACGTCGATGCAGGCCGGTGCGATGCTGCGGAAAGGCGACATGAAGGCGAGCGCCTGGATCAGCGCCTATGAGGATCGCAACGTCCAGATCGGGCTGGCATGCGGGCTGGCCGGCAAGGCGCAGATCGGCAAGGGCATGTGGGCGATGCCTGACCGCATGGCCGACATGCTGGCGCATAAGATCGTTCATCCGCAGTCGGGCGCGACCACGGCCTGGGTGCCTTCGCCGACGGCCGCGACACTGCACGCCACCCATTATCACCAGATCGACGTCGCGGCCCGTCAGGCGGCGCGTGCCCGTGAGCCGGTCGCGCCGCTCGATGCACTGCTGACCATCCCGCTCGCTCAGGGGCAGAACTGGTCGGCGGAGGAGATCCGCGACGAGATCGACAACAATGCCCAGGGCATTTTGGGTTATGTCGTGCGCTGGGTGGATCAGGGCGTCGGATGCTCGAAGGTGCCCGACATCCACGATGTCGGCCTGATGGAGGATCGGGCGACGCTGCGCATTTCCAGCCAGCATCTCGCCAACTGGCTGCTCCACGGGGTGATCACGCCGGCGCAGGTCGACGAGGCGCTGCTGCGCATGGCGGCGAAGGTCGATGCGCAAAACGCCGGCGATCCGCTTTACCGGCCGATGGCGAGCGATCCGGCGGGGAGCCTGGCATTCCAGGCGGCGCGGGCGCTGGTGTTCGAGGGCGTCGACCAGCCCAGCGGGTATACCGAGCCGCTGCTTCATGCCTTTCGGGCGAAGGTGAAGGGAGTGCCGGCCACCCTCTAGGCGACCATGGTCAATCGAGCGCGACCGACAGCCTCAGGCTTCTGCCGGGGGCGGGCGTGCCGACCGCGTCCCAGCTATGCGTGTCGCCCAGATTGCGTACCGTAACCCGCAGCTTCGCATGGTTGGCGAGCCGATAGCCGACTCCCAGATCGGCCTCGACATGGCCTGCGGTAATGCGTGGCCCGGTCGGAATGGCGCTGTCATTGACATCGCTGTTACCGCGCAGTGCGACATCGGCTTGCCAGCCATGCTGTTGCCAGCCGAGCCGCAGGTTGCCGCTCCAGTCCGGGCGCCCGCGCAGCGGTGTTTCGCTATCGAGCGACAGATGCGTGATCGCACCGCCCAGCGACCAGCCTTTTCCCAGCGCCAGCGCCAGCGCGGCCTCCGCGCCCTGCGCGCCGACCCGTGCGCGGTTTACGATGCGGAACGATGCGGGATCGAAGTCGATCAGATCGTGAAAGCGGTTATCGAACAGCGTCAGGCTGACCCGACCGCCCGGTAGCGGAACTTCGATGCCGGCGTCGATACTGCGGCTCGTCTCGGGCACCAGCGCGGTATTGCCGACCAGCGGATGGCCCAGCGCGTAGAGGCTTGGCCGCTTGTACCCGCTGGCGATGTGCGCGAACAGGCTTGCTCCCGAGGGCGCGGTTTCCCATCGCACGCTACCCCGGCCGGTCCAGTTACCGTTGCCGCGCTCCAGTTTGTCGTACCGAACCGCGCCTCCCAGTGTGAGGCGGGGCGTGGCGTGCAGCACCGCTTCGGCGAAGCCGCTATGTGTCACGCGGGTAAGCGCGAATTTCACCGGCAGGGGAAAGCCGAAATTGAGCGTACCGGTGCTGCGGCCGTTTTCGCGCAGCACCGCGCCGCCCGCCGACAGCGTGAGGGGCCCAAGCTCGCCGGTGACCGCGCCGGTGCCTTCAAAGCGAACGAAGCGGTCGTGCGCCGTTGTCGCAGGAATGCCGGCCAGCACGCCCGGCGCGATTGCCGGTGCGGCACTGTCAGCATGGGCGACCGACCAGGATGCAGTCAGGCTCGGCCGGATCTTGGCTGCCGGATCCCGCGAAAGCGACAGGGCTGCTAGCGACAGATCGCTGCTGCGGTTCTCGCGCGCGCGGTTCACCGCCAGCAGCGGGCCGCCGCTATCTTCAGGGAAACGCGTGCCGCGCATGGTGCCGTAGAGCCCTATCGCCGCGAGCTTGTAACCGCCCAGTGACTGACGGGCACTGCCGAAGAGTTGGTCGCGGCGCAGCGTGCCGGCGGCATCCCCGTCGCCGCTGTCGTAATAGGCACCCGAGGCCAGGATTCCGCCCTCGCGCCAGCCGCTCGACACGCTGGCAGAGGCGCCGCCGCCATACCGGCTGTCGAGCCATCCCCGCGCACCGACGCGAATATCCTGGTTCGCCGGGGAGCGGGTGACGATCTGGACGACGCCTGAAAGCGCATCCGATCCATGAATGGCCGATTCTGCCACGCGGGACACTTCGACTCGTTCGACGATCAGCGGGTCGAGCAGCGTGAAATCGAAGGCACCGCCGGCACTGTTGGTGGGGTCGTTCAGCCGCACGCCATCGATCATAACGGCAGTGAAATTGGGTTCGCCGCCCCGTATCGTAAGAAAGGTACCGCCTGCGGGCCCCCCAGTCGAAAATGCGTGCACGCCGGGCACATCGTCGAGCGTTTCGACCAGCGACGCACTTTGGCGGCGCGCGATTGTATCAGAGCCTATGGTCGCAATGCCCGCGCTATCCCCGGCGCGGGAGGCCGTGACAAAGACATCCTCTTCCCTGTCCGAAGCGACTTGCTGCGCGCGAGCGGCAGGTGCGGCAAGAAGAACTGCGAGCGCCGCCAGGCAGTTGCTTGTTTTCAACGCCGATGCTCAGCGCATTTGCCGGGCAAGCGCCGCGAACCCGATTTCCGCCTCCGGTGCAGGCGACGCTTCGGTAAGCTCGCTGGCTTTTGGCGGTGCGTTGTCGAGGAACCGGTAGAGCAGGGCGCGCTGCCCGCGGGTCAGGTCTCGCGTTACCGGCATGTACCGAAAGTGCTCGAAATAACCGGGATCGGTGAGCTTCTTGATGATCGGCGCATAGGCTCGCACCTGCGCCTCGTCGCCCAGGCGCAGCCAGTTGTCCATGCACGGCGCTATCGCCTCCCAATAGGATAGGACATGGGCATAGACATTGTCCCAGCTGGGTTCGAGCTTCGCAAGGGCGTCATCGCCGGGAAGGACGCGCAGATACATATAGGTGTACACCTGCGGGTTGAATGCGTCCGCCGAGATCGGCACGGTCGGATTGTCGCCCGGCTCGAAGACAAAGGCGCTGACGGTCGGTGCCGTACTGTCGAGCGAGAAGCTGACCATCCCGTTCGCATCGGTTACGGCTGTAACAGGCGTGGTGCTGTTCGATCCGACCTCAATCAGGCTGACGCGAATGCCTGCGCCCGCCAGCTTGCCATATGCATAGACCTGCGCCTGCGCCAATGCCGGCTCGCCCTGGTTGACATAGAGATTGGGTGCGAGCGGGATTGCCCGGAGGGGCGCTTCGGCCAGAAGCGGTGTGGGCGTGTCGTCAATTTCTACCGAAAGAGTCAGTGCGTTCAGGTCGAGCGCGACCTGCGACACGGGGAGAGGCACATCGACGATGCCCGAGGTTGCGAGATAGGCGGCCTGGTCATAGCGGTCGGGCGTCAGTGTCGCGATCGGCACATCGCCCGCCGAGATCAGGAGATTGCCGACATTGGCCTTGTCCGGCGTCACCGTGTTCCACGGAACTGCGTTTGACAGGTCAAGCGCGATCCTGTCGCGATCCACGCGCGCCCAGGCGGTGCCGAACGGAACCTTGCCCAGCCCGTCGCCGATCGCCACCTTCTTGTTCGTGGTGACCAGTGCCCGATCGCCGGGCTCGTGCATCGGGTCCGTGTCCCGCCAGATGCCGGCCGTGCCCACCAGCAGGCTGCGCGCCGGATTGGGCTGGAACCCGCCGGCGGCGAATTTCTCCATCAGCGCCTTGGCCTGTGCTTCGACCTCCTTCGCCACTTCTTCTTTGGAGCCGGTGGCGAGCTTCAGGTCGTCATAATAGATCGTTCGATAGGTGCAGAAGCGAGTCATCAGCCCTTTGACGCCCGGTGCCTCCATACTGGCGCGCAGCGCCTGCAGGGCGGGGGAATCGAAGGCATCGATGGTCAGCGTGTCCGGATCCCAAGCGTAACAGGCCTGCCACAAGACGGAGGCGACGCCTGCGATGAACGCATTCGCGCGATTGGCACTGAAGTTGATGTAGCGGTCGCTCGACCGGCACACCGGGCTGCCGAGGATGCGGCAGCCCCCATCGATGCCGAGATGGATCGAATCGAAGAACAGTTGCGACGTATAGGGGCCATATGGCTCCGCATCGACGAGCATGCCGGCGAAATTGGCCGGCGCGCTTACGAACGGATCGGTCGTGTCCAACCCCGCACCGATGTCGACGCCCGACACGGCGCAATTGTAGAAAAACGATCGATAGGTACCCGCCGGGTTCCAGTTCTGCGTGGGAATCTGTTCGATGGCCGTCTGGCGATATTGCGCGACCTGGTTCGGGCGCAGCGCCTGCCCGTCGAGCTGCGGGTCGGCGTTCACCTCGTCATAATCGGCTTTCCAGGTGTCGTAGGTGTTGTTGTTGGTCGTAACGGGATCCCAGCTGATTTCGCCCGAGAAATAGATCCGGGGGAATTCGAGGATGCTCATGCTACCGCTCCCATATCGGCAACTTCGGTGGTGACGACCGGCTCGAACAGAAACGCCGGGCCCGCGACCAAGCCGTTGCTGAGCGGCGTGTTGAGCGCCTGCATCGCCGCCATGCGGAGATCGAACATTGCGCGTACCGCTACGCCGAGTTGGCCCTGCACTCCGCCAAAGGCCGCCTGCAGCGCGTACACCATCGCCGTGAAGGCGGCATTGCACTTCGCTTGCGCGATCTGGACCGCTTCGGATTCCCGACTGAAATCATAGCGCTCAGGATCGGTGATCGCGGGATAGGCAGCCTTCCAGTCGACGCCGAGCGGCCCGCCCCACATATAGCCGGAGCCGTTCCCGTCAGGCGAAACGTCCTTCTGGAGGACACGGTTCTTGTGGATTTCCCAGAAGCGATAATAATGGGCCAGCTCGTTCTGGAAATCGAGCGGGCTGCCTTGCGTTTCCGGGGACCTGGGCGTCCCTTCGCCTTCCGATACGATCTGGTCGATCGCGTTGCAGGCATCTTCACAGTTGTTGACCGCAAACACCTGCCCCTGGAAGAACTGTGCGTCGGTCACCTGATTGCGGTCCCGCGTCCATGCCGAGGCGGGCAGCGCCTGCAGCGCCAGCTTCAGCCGCTCGTAATAGACCCCGATTGTCACTTCCTCTTCCTCGCCGTTGCCTTTCGCGAGCAACATGCGCGGTTCGATCGGCTCAAGCGGAGTCTCGATCGCCATGCCCTGTTCCATGGCCTGCGGCGAAAAGGGGTAGAGGTGCACGACCAGGCTGCCGCCGACCGCATGGGGCAGGGTGCCCGGATAGGAGGGCGGCTGGATCTGCACCGTCCCGCCGATCGCGTTCAGGATATTGCAGGCCAGGCACATGTGGATCATCTCCTGCATGATCACCGACTGCAGGCGGGATTTGGCTGCAGCATTGGTGTCGGGCAGGATGGTGAGCGAGGCGTAGAGATATGGCGGCAAGGTCGAGAATTCGATATCGACTGCGCCCTGTACCAGCGCCTGTACGTCGGCTAGGCCGCGCGGTTCGCACCAGGAAAGCTTGATCACCCCGGGTATCTCCCCTTTGGATATCGCATGACGCCTGCAGGCGCTCCGCCCCGACATGCAATCGAGACTCCGCCTGACTTCAGGGTGCTATGGTCGCTGCGGCGTATTTTTCGTCAACTGCAATATAAACCATATTGGCTTCATCTATTGGGGTGTTTTGGATCCTCAAGTGTTATGTTTCGTGTCGACATATTCTCATAGTCCATGAAATATTTATCTTGAGAAGTATGTGAAGGCTGTGTGTGAATTCGATGAAATTAGATCGAATTTACGGGTTTGAGGGGCTTGTTGCGATAATTTCGCTATCGTTGCGGGAGGGGAAGCCGATGACCAAGGGGCTGCTATTCTCGATGATCGCGGGCTCTGTCATGGTTATGGCGGCGCCGGCTGCTGCGCAGGTCTACCAGACCTATGGCGCCCACAACCCCGCCGAGGCGAGCCCGTGCCAGGTCGAGAATTGCGTCTACAAGCGCAAAAAGGGTGAGCCGGCCGATCCGCTATGGCCTGTATACTGGCAATCGGACTGGACGATGTACCGCGTTTACGGGGACGATGCCGGCAAATATCCGCCGCCCTATCAGGGGAAGCCGCCGGCAGGCGCGACCTACCAGACTTCCTATGGCAAGACGTTTTACGACTCCACCTGGCGCGGCAAGTCCGGGGAAGGGGCGATGGAAGAGCGGTACGACGAATATTGCCTGCCGATCTTCCCGCTGGACAACCATTATTCCTGCAAATTCATATCCCTGGGCGATGTGGCTTATTTCGTTGCGGGGGAGGGGCGGCCCGCGTGGATGCCGCGCATTTGCCTGTTCTCGGGCCTCAATCATCCGCCGCGCCGCGACTTCGTATCGCACCTTCCCTACAGCAAGGAAGACAGTGCGCGCATCGGTGCGGGCGGCCAAGGTTACTCCTTCTGGGTGAGCGCGGCGAACGGATATGTGATGCAGGTAGGTGCAAGTCCGGACCTGACCGACAAGGGCGGCATTCTGTTCGGCTACGGTTTTCAGGCCAATGCTGCAGGTGAGGTGCTGCCGCAGTCCTTCTATTTTTCCGGCTACCCCCTGGCGCCCGCCAATGCGCCCTATGTCAGCCAGAACTATACCAATTTTGCCGCGACCCAGCCCAGCCCGGAAATCTGGTCTGAAGTCGCCGGTATCGACCCCGACACGCTGCCCGCCTGTCAGCTCTTCCAGCCGCCGGAAGGCGCTGGCAACGGACTCAAGGCCAGCGCCGCACCGGAAAAGCGCGCGCCCACCTGGGGCGACATCGGCCGCTGGAAACGATAGCGCCTAGCCGCGTCGCAGAGGGGGTATGCCACTAGCGGCCCTGGCGACCCTGTCCGCGGAACCGGCCGCTACGACGATAACAGCCGCATGTGGGGCGTAACTACCGCACCTCCCGTCGCAGAATCTTGCCGACGTTGGTCTTGGGCAGCGGCGTGTCGCGCAGTTCGACGACTGCCGGGATTTTGTAGCCGGTCAGCCGTTCGCGGCAATGGGCGCGGACAGCCTCAGCGGTCAGCCCTGCTTCTCGCGGATGGACGACTGCCTTGATCCGCTCGCCTTTGACCGGATCGGGTATGCCGACCACCGCGACTTCCGCCACATCCGGATGGCCGGCGATCACCGCCTCGACTTCGGCCGGATAGACGTTGAAGCCAGACACCAGGATCATGTCCTTGATGCGGTCGACGATCCGTACCGCGCCACTCGCGTCCATCACCCCGACATCGCCGGTCGCCAGCCATCCGTCCGGCGAGAGCACCGCTGCGGTCGCTTCGGGCTGCTGCCAGTATCCCCGCATCACCTGCGGGCCGCGCACGCACAGCTCGCCCGGCTCGCCGATAGCGGCCCAACTGCCGTCCAGTCGGCGCATCCGTACTTCGGTGGAAGGGACGGGGAGGCCGACCGAGCCATTGTGCCGCATCCGCTCCGGCGCCGCGAAGTCGACAGGGCGAATGCAGACGATCGGCGCGCATTCGGTGAGGCCATAGCCTTCGACCAGCGGCTTGCCGGTCAGCGCCTCCCACTGTGCAGCAATGTCCGGATGCGTGGCCATGCCCCCGGCGATGGTCAGTTCCAGCGCGGAGAAATCGCGGGCGCGGAACGCATCGTCTTCCATCAGGCTGGCGAACAGCGTGTTGACGCCGGCCAGGCCGGAGAAGCGCTCCTTGCGCAGGATCCAGGACACGCGCCGGGTATCGCGCGGGTTGGCCACCAGCACGTTGCGGCCGCCGATACCGCTGAACAGCAACAGGTTCGCCGTCAGCGAGAAGATATGGTAGAGCGGCAGCAGCGTCACATTGGTGCGCGGCCGGTCGTCCGGCAGTTGCGACATCACCCAGGCGCGCCCCTGCAGCACATTGGCGACGACATTGCGATGGGTGAGCATTGCTCCCTTTGCCACCCCCGAGGTGCCGCCGGTATATTGCAGGAAGGCCAGATCTTGCTGGTCGATCGGAACCCGGTGGAACGGCAGCCGGCGCGCGCGTCTGAGAACCGCAGGCCAGCGCATCATGCCTGCGCGCGGATAGAGCTTTGGCGCCTGCCCGGCGGCGCGCAGCATCAGCGAGACGAACCGCCCCTTCACCGGCCCCAGCATGTCGCCCATCGACGTTACCACGACATGGCGCACGTCGGTCTGTTCGCGGATCGCGGCGAAGGTGGCGGCGAACATGTCCATTACGACCAGCACCGTTGCGCCGCTGTCCCGCAACTGGTGTGCCAGCTCGCTCGCGGTGTAGAGCGGGTTGACGTTGACCACCACGGCGCCGGCGAACAGCGTACCGAACAGCGCGACCGGATATTGCAGGCAATTGGGCATCATCAGCGCGATCCGGTCGCCCTTTTTCACGCCCTGGCCCTGCAGCCACGCCGCGAATGCCTGCGCATCCAGCAGTACGGCACCATAGGTGCGTCCGGTGCCTAGGCTGACAAAGCCTTCGCGCGCCGCGTGTCGCGTTGCATCGCGCTCGAAGACATCCGCCATCGATCCTGCGGTTTCGAGCTCGGCCTCGATGGAGGCTGGGACGCCGGGGCTGTAGTGGCGCGTCCAGAAGCGTTCGGCCCAGAGCCGATCGGTGTCTTCCGATGGCTCCGGCGCGGGGCTCATTTCTCGACTACCGCCACTACGCCCTGGCCTCCGGCCGCGCAGATCGAGATCAGCCCGCGCCCGCCGCCGCGGCGGTCGATGCTCTGGGCCAGCGTGGCCAGGATGCGCCCTCCCGTCGCAGCAAAGGGGTGCCCGGCGGCGAGCGAACTGCCGTTGACGTTCAGCCTGGCCCGGTCGATCGCGCCGGGCGGCGTGGCGCGGCGCAGGCGTTCGCGCGCGAAGGCAGGGTCTTCCCATGCCGCGAGCGTGCACAGCACCTGTGCGGCAAACGCCTCGTGAATCTCGTAAAAGTCGAAATCCTGCAGCGCGATGCCAAGCTTGTCGAGCATCCGCGGCACGGCATAGGCCGGTGCCATCAGCAGTCCTTCCGCTCCGCTGGCGAAGTCCACCGCTGCGGTCTCGGCGGCGTGGAGATAGGCGAGCACCGGCAGGTCGTGCGCGCGCGCCCACTCCTCGCTGGCCAGCAGTACGGCCGCCGCGCCGTCCGTGAGCGGTGTCGAATTGCCGGCGGTGAGCGTGCCGTTCGTGCGGTCGAACACCGGGGCGAGGCGCGCCAGCTTCTCCACGCTGCTGTCCGGCCGCAAATTATTGTCGCGCGCAAGGCCGCGCCAGGGCGTGACCAGATCGTCGAAGTCGCCCCGGTCATAGGCGGCGGCCATGGCGCGGTGGCTGGCCGCTGCCAGCGCGTCCTGATCCGCGCGGGCGATGCCCCAATGTTTCGCCATCTGCTCGCAATGCTCGCCCATCGACAGCCCGGTGCGTGGCTCGGCATTGCGGGGAAGCTCCGGGCGGAAGGGCAGGTCGGGACGGATGCCTGCCAATGCCTTCAGCCGGGCGCCCATCGAGCGCGCACGATTGGCGCGCAGCAACGCCTGGCGGAACCCTTCGTTGATCGCGATCGGCGGATCGGAGGTGGTGTCGACGCCGCCGGCGATGCCGACATCGATCTGCCCCAGCGCAATCTTGTTCGCGACGAGAATTGCCGCTTCCAACCCGGTGCCGCACGCCTGTTGCACGTCATAGGCGGGGGTTTCGGGCGACAGGCTGGTCGACAGCACCGCTTCCCGCGTCAGGTTGATGTCGTGCGAATGTTTGAGCACCGCGCCGGCGGCGACTTCGCCCAGCCGCATTCCTTCCAGCCCGAAGCGCTCGACCAGCGCCTGGAGCACGACCGTCAGCATCGTCTGGTTGGAGGCATCGGCATACGCCGTGTTGGAGCGGGCGAATGGAATTCGTCGACCGCCGAGTATCGCGACGCGGCGGGGGGCGGGAATGCTAAGCACGATCGGTCTCCGGGATCGGGTGGCCGCGCGAGAGGCAGCCGATCAGGTGAAGGCGCGCACCGCTCGCGTCGCGCACCGCAAAATCGGTGGTGGCGTCGCGTCGCGTGGCGCAGAAGCTGGCGCCACCGGGCAGCAGGATCGGCGCACGGAATGAGACGTCGATGGTCATCGCGTCCGCCGGCGTGGGCGGCAGTATCAGCGCCAGTGCGCGGGCCTTGGTCCACATGCCGTGCGCGATCGGCCGGCGGAAGCCGAACAGGCGGGCGCCCAGCCACGACATGTGGATGGGGTTGCGGTCGCCGGAGAGGCGGGCATAGCGTCTTGCGACCGATGGCAGGATCGTCTCGCTCGCGATCACGTCTGTCGGTGCGGTGTTGCCCGATTGCGTCGCGAGCGGCGTGCCGAGGGCAGAGGGCGCGCCGATGCGCAGATAGCTGCTTTCGCTTCGCCACACCGTCGCGCCGTCGCGTTGTACTTCCGCCAGGATGGCGAAGGCCTGACCGCGGGGATGGGTGTGGAACGCGCCGCATCGGGCGGCGATGTCCAACCGGTCGCCGTGCGCGATGGCCGTGTGCTGCACGATCCGGTTGGCGACATGCACCAGCCCTGCCATCGGGTAGGGAAAATCGCGGCGCATCATCAGGGCCAGATGCAGTGGAAAGGCGAGTAAATGGGGGTAGCTGGGCGGCACCTCCTGTTCCGCGACGAAGCCGCACAGCGCACGATATTCCGCCACGGCGTCCGCATCGACGGTGAGGCCGGTGCGCAGCGGGCGGACCGAGGGCAGCGTCGGGCTGGCGGGCGAGCGCTTCGCCAGAGTGGCGAGGCCGGCGCGCAGCACGGCGCCCCGCGTGGGGGGCGCTGTAACGAGGGCGGTATCGACAACCGGCATTTGGGTCATGCGCCCAGCAGGCTCTGGCCGCAGACGCGGATGACTTCGCTGGTGATGCCGCCGCTGGCCGCGTCCGCGAGCCAGGCGATTGTTTCGGCAACGTCCTCCGGCTGGCCGCCCTGGCCCATGGCGTTCATGCGCCGCCCGGCTTCGCGAATCGTGAAGGGGATGGCGGCGGTCATCTGCGTCTCGATAAAGCCCGGTGCGACGGCGTTGACGGTGATGCCCAGCGGCGCCACGTCGCGTGCCAGCCGCTTCACCCAGCCGATCAGGCCTGCCTTAGACAACGCATAATTGGTCTGGCCCATATTGCCTGCGATCCCGCTGAGCGAGGATACCGCGACGATCCGCCCGTTGCGCTGGATCTGCTCGGCGGCCAGCAGAGCTGTCGTGATCCGCATCGGCGCGGCGAGGTTGACCGCCATCACGCTGTCCCAGCGGGGGGCATCCATCCGGGCGATGGTCTTGTCGCGCGTGATGCCGGCATTGTGGACGACCACATCATAGCCGCCGCGGCCGGCCGCATCCGCTGCGATGCGCTCCGGGGCGTCCGCCGCGGTTATATCAAGCGCCAAGGCGCTACCGCCCAGCCGCGCGGCCTGTTCGCGCAGCGCAGGCTGGGCTCCGGGCACGTCCAGTCCGACGACATGCGCGCCCTGACCCGCAAAACAGGCAGCGATGGCGGCGCCGATCCCGCGCGAGGCGCCCGTCACCAGCACGACCCGCTGGCGCGATGTATCGGGTGGCGGCGAGTTCGCGGCGCTGATGTGGACGACCTGCCCCGAAACATAGGCCGACCGGCCGGAGAGCAGGAATGCCAGGCTGCTCCCGAGCGCGGCGGGCGCTGCGAGCGGCACATAGACGAGTTGCACGGCGATCGCGCCCCGGGCTTCCTTGCCTAGCGAGCGGGTCAGCCCCTCCAGTCCTCGCCAGATCGCGGCGGTTTCGGCATCGGGGGCGTCCGCAGGGTCGATGGCGAACAGGAGGATGCGGCCATTCGCGGCCACCGAGCGGATATGGCCGTGGAGCAGCCGGTACAGCGCATCGGTGTCGGCAACGGTTCGGCACCCGGTCGCGTCGATCAGCAGCGCATCGAACGCAGCGCCTTCGCTTCCCTCCACCCGTGCCACGTCCAGCGCGTGCAGTTCGGCCGCCAGTTGCTGCATGATCCGTCCGTCGCCGCTGTCCGCCAGCAGCGCGGTGCGGGCCATCCGCTGCGGGTCGCGATCGATCGGGACCGGCTGGGGCAAGCCCAGCGCGCCGGTTAGCCAGTGGCCGAACCCGGAATTGGCAAAGGCGAGATAACGGTCGCTCATTCGGCCGCCTCCGCCAGCGGGATGCGGGTGCTTTCGGCTTCGCGCCGCCGCAATCCTTCAGCAAGCCCGAAGTCAGCGGCAAAATCGTCAACCTGAATCGCCAGATCGGCATGGTGCGCAAAGCGCGCGATCAGCGCCCGCTCGTTTGCATCGATAAGGCCCTTGGCTTCGGCATCGGCAGCCCATCCGCCGAGCTGGCGATAATTCTGCGGCATCCGCTGAATCTCGCCGGCGCGGATCGTGTCGCGCAGCCGCCGCTCGATTTCGGCGACGGCCGGATAGCAATCGAAAGCGACCTGCGTGGCGGCGATCGCATCGACTTCCATGCGCGGCGTCCAGCTCCCGGCCAGCAGCCGATCGCGTGAGCGGCCGTGCGCCTGCACGAGGTTGGCAACGTCGGCATCCAACCGGTCGTCGGGCCCCGCGGCGATTCCGCCGAACGGACGCACCAGTAGGCGGAGGAGGATTGCGGCAGCGCGGCTCGGATGATTGTCGATCACCCCGCGCAGCGCCGCATCCGCCCGCGCCAGCGCATCGCGTGCGGCCCAGTGGATGAAGGGAAGATCGGCCTCAGGCCGGCCGTCATCCTCGAACCGCTTCAGGATCGCCGACAGAATGAAGAGCTGCGACAGAATATCGCCCAGCCGCCCCGTGACGGTCTCGCGGCGCTTTAGTGTGCCGCCCAGCGTCGCCATCGAGATGTCCGTCGCCAGTGCAAGCGCGGTAGAGAGCCGGGTTGCGCTGCGATAATAGCGCGCCATTTCCGGAGCCGCGCCCCGTGGCTTCGCCAGCAGCAGTCGTGCCGGCGTCGCAAATGCCAGCGCCCGCGCCGCATTGCGGAACAGGAAGCCGAAATAGCCGAACAGCGCTCGATCGAACGTGACCAAGCCTTCCCGGCCCGGCGCTTCGGCCGATCGCATCAATGCAAGGATATAGGGGTGGCAGCGGATCGCGCCCTGACCGAAGATGATCAGCGTGCGGGTCATGATATTCGCGCCTTCGACGGTGATCGCGATCGGAATCTGCTGATAGGCACGCGCCAGGAAATTGCCCGGCCCCATGCACACGCCCTTGCCGCCGATCAGGTCCATGCCGTCATTGACGATGATGCGGGCGCGCTCGGTGACATGATATTTGACGATCGCCGATACGACCGAGGGTTTTTCCCCCAGGTCCAGCCCGGCGGCCGCCAGCTTCCGCGCGGCGTCGATCGCGTAGAGATGGCCGGCCATGCGTGCCAGCGGTTCCTGCGCCCCCTCGAACGCACCGATCGGCACGTTGAACTGGCGCCGGATCGCAGCATAGGCGCTGACGCTGCCGGTCGCCAGCTTCGCCATGCCGACATTGGACGACGGCAACGAGATGGCGCGCCCGGCCGCCAGGCATTCCATCAGCATCCGCCAGCCATTGCCGATCTGCTCGCGCCCGCCGATCACCATATCGATCGGCACGAACACATCGGTGCCGGAGGTAGGGCCGTTCTGGAACACGGCATTCAGTGGCCAGTGACGGCGCCCGATCTCTACGCCGGGATGGTTGCGGGGGATGAGCGCGCAGGTGATCCCCAGATCCTCCGCGCCGCCCAGCAATCGATCCGGATCATGCACGCGAAAGGCGAGGCCGAGCACGGTAGCGATGGGGGCCAGCGTGATGTAGCGCTTGTTCCAGGTGACGCGGAACCCCAGCGTCTCACGGCCCTGCCACATCTCGCGGCACACGATTCCGGTGTCGGTGAGCGAGGCCGCGTCCGACCCGGCATAGGGGTTGGTGAGCGCGAAGCACGGGATTTCCTCGCCTCGCGCCAGCCGGGGCAGATAATGGTCCTTCTGCGCCTCCGTGCCATAGTGCAGCAGCAGCTCGGCCGGGCCCAGCGAGTTGGGCACCATCACCGAAACCGCCGCTGCCGAACAGCGCGTCGACAGCTTCTGGATCACCTGGCTGTGCGCATAGGCGGAAAAGCCCAGGCCGCCATAGCGCCGGGGAATAATCATCCCCAGAAAGCCCTTTTCGCGCGCATAGGCCCAGGCTGCGGGCGGCAGATCCTGCCACACGGCAGTGCTGTCCCAGTCGTTAGCAAGATCGCAGAGATGCTCGGTCTCGACATCGAGGAAGCGCTGCTCTTCGACGCTGAGCTTTGGCGCAGGCGTCGCCAGCAGGTTGGCCCAGTCGGGGCGGCCGCCGAAAAGCTGTGCATCCCACCAGACGGTCCCGGCGTCGATCGCCGCCTGTTCGGTTGCGCTCATGCGAGGCATGACCCGGCGGAACAAGGTACGGAGCGGGCGTGCCACCGCTCTGCGGCGGAGCGGACGGACTGCGAGCAACGCGACTGGAAGCCAGAGCGCGGCGAGCACCGCCAGCGCCGCATCGCCCGCCAGCCCGGCGGCGCGGCCGGTCGCTATCCACAATGCCAGTCCCGCAGCCCAGAGCCAGGCGGGAGCCCGCACCAGCAGCAGTATAAACGCAGGAACGATCAGGGCCGCGATCCACAATGGCATGAACATAACGCTTGCTCCATTGATATTGACATCAATGTCAATATTGAGAGGTCGTCTGTCAAGCTTGTTGATGGAGTTCGATCAATCCATTGTTATAAAAATTTTATTTGGGGATGGGCTGTCGTCGGACTTTGCCTTTCGATGGCAAATCGGGGCGAATCCGATCTGGGGCCACATACGCAGTATGCCGGGCGCACCATCGGCGCGCCCGGCGGGCAGGTCAGTAGGTGAGAGTCGGCGACAGCCGCACCTGGCCGTTCACCCGGCAGGGCGAACCGCCGGCCGGGCTCGACGGAATCGTCGCGTTGCTGAAGGTCAGGATTCCGGTCGACTGGTTGTAGGTGCCGGAGAGATTGCCGAAGCAATTGCCGGTGATTCCCGTTACGCCGACATTGTTGATCGTCACGGTCGTCCCACTGGCGGAGACGGCATAGGGAGTGCCCGTGAAGCCGATCGACCCGCAAAGGCCACCGGTAAGGGCGAGGCTGGTGACGCTGGCGCTCCCGCCGGACGTCACATTTCCGCTGCCGCTCAAGCCGCAGCTGAGCGTGATCCCCTTGCTGACGGTAATTGTCGTGACATTCGTGATCGTGAACGAACCGGCCGGCGAGAAAGTCTGCGCCGATGCTTGTGAAATCAGGAACATCGCCGACGCTGCAATCGCGCCAGCCGACAAGATCTTCTTGATCATTATTCCTCTCCTTGCTTTTTCAGGCATTGCACTGCCCATCGCTGGGGGAAATATTTCCCCTTCCAACCAGACGCGACGGAAGCGTGACAGGGGGGATAGCTGCGGACTATTTCGACGCAGCAAGACCGATATGCGAAAAGACCGGGAAAGGGCAGGACGAGCGGCATGAACGATGCGCGAACCAGGCGCCGCAAGCGCAGCGCAGACGAGGCGCGTGTCGAGGGGCTGGCCGCCGCGCGCGCATTGCTGCTGTCACAGGGGCCTGCCTCGGTCACGCTGGCCAATGTCGGCCGCGCTACCGGCATGTCGCACAGCAATGTCATCCATCATTTCGGGTCGGCGGCGGGGCTGCAGGCAGCGCTGATGGAAGCGATGATCCGCGATCTCGACCGGGCACTGGGCGAGGCGGTGAGCAGTCTGGGCGTCGATGCCGATGCGCCGGCGCGGCTGGTCGGCCGGGTATTCGATGCGTTCGATGGAGGTGGTGCAGCGCAGCTCGCGGCGTGGCTGGTGCTTGCCCAGGAGCCCGGGCACCTGGAATCGCTGGGTGGAGCAGTGCGCGACCTGGTCGATGCCGTTCGCGCCCGGGTCGCGCAGGGGGAAGGCAGCGAGCAGCGTATCCGTGCCAGCATCCTGCTGATTGCCGTTTGCGCTTTTGGCGACGCACTGATCGGTCCGCATCTGCGCGGTATGCTGGGTCAGAAAGACGGTGCGATGCGCGCCTTGCTAACCCAGTTGCTGCCGGTGCTGACCGCCCCGCCCCGATAGCGGCGGGGATGGTTGCGTTCAGCGTGCGCGTCGCCAGATCTGCGTGCGGCAGAGGAAAAGGGCGATGCAGCCCTCCACCGCCAGCGTATCCGGATCGCGCAGCGTCAACGAGCCCTTGGCCGCGAGCGTGCCGGTTTCGGGGTCGTAGAGCGGGCCGCCCTTCCAGCTTTTCGGTCCGCCCGAAAAGCCATCCAGCACGGGAAGTCCTTTCACCTTGCGCGCGCGCAGCGCGGCGTCGCGATTATGGACGTCGCGCTGGTCGGGATTGGCGCGGAGCGGCGCCCCGTCGATCACGCGCCCGCACAGCGCCGCGCCGCACCGGTGGATTTCCACCATCCCGTCCTTGCGTTCGGTATGCCATTTGCCGATCAGCAGCGCATTAGGGTCCTGCTGCGCTACGCCCGACATGGGGCCGGCCAAGGCGCACGAGGCGAGGGTAAGTGCAAGCACACGCACCCCGGGGAAGACTTTCGGAAGCAACGGCAACTCCCTGGCTGATCGACCCGATCCCCGTGGCGGGGACCGGGCGTCGTCTGTTCAGAAACGCTTTGACAGGCGGAAGCCGATGATGCGCGGCTCCAGCGTGAAAACATTGGTCGTCAGGCCGGTGTCGTCCGAATTGGTGAACGCATCGGTGATCGGGGCGTCGTCGAAAAGGTTTTTGACATAGAGCTGGGCCGTCATGTTCCAGTTCGAATTTTCCACCGTCAGCGCGACATTCACGTTGTTCCACCCATGCAGTCGATCATAGGCGGTATTGTAAACCCGGGCAAAGCTGGGGCCCTGGCGATAATAGTCGCCGCGCAGCGTAAATTTCCAGGCGTCGGCGAACACGCTGTACTCGGCGCCCACATTCACCGTCACGCGCGGCGAATTCGGGAGTTCGTGGCCGCTCAGATCGGCGTAGAAGCCGCGGCCGCCATTGGGCGCGCCGCTGCGGGGATCGGCGCTGCCCAGCGTTCCGAGCGGGCTGAGAGCAGGGTTGTAGGGCAACAGCGGATTATAGGTGAACCCCAGCAGTGCGTAATATGGCGTCTGTCCCGGCGGCAGGGCGGGGTCGTAATTGCCAAGGCGGTTCGAACCGCTGCAAAGGGCCGCCAACGCGAAGGGGCCAAGCCCGCCATCCGAACCCTGCGAAAAGGGTGATGCCAGGATCGCTTCTACGGCCGCGCGGGGGGCGATGCAGTTGGAAGGAACCTGAATCCATGGCCGCACCACCACCCAATCGGGGTTTCCCTGAGTCCGGTTCATGACGTCGATAGAGCGCGCGCCGTCGGCGATGCGCGTGCGCAAATACCCCGCATTCAGGTTCATCCGGAAATTGCGCGATGGCCGCCACCAGGTCTCCAGCTCCAGACCCATGCTCGTGGCGTTGAAATTTTCGTTTAGCGAAATGCGGTCGACGATCTGCGAAACCTGATAGTTCTTATAGTCATAATAAAAGCCGGTCAGGTTGAACCCGGCCTTGCCATGGCCCAGCACGTTCTTGGTGCCGATTTCGAAGGCGTTGACATATTCGGGGGCGAAGGTCTGTGCCAATGGTTGATACAGGACGATCGACGGATCGAAATCGACGCGGGGCGGGTTGGAACCGCCGCCCTTGTAGCCATGCGAGAAGGACGCATAGACCATCGTTTCATCGGTGAAGGAAATGCGCGGTTTCCAGTCGAGTACGGCGCGACCGCTGAAGCGGCCCCATTTCTGGACGATGTCGGGTTGGGCCGGATAGCCGATCGCCGCCTTGCCGCCCGTCGAATTGGTCAGCGCAGGGCCGATGCCCAGCAACAACTGGCTGGGATAGGGCGTGCTCGTCTTGGTGTCGTCCGTGTAGCGCAGGCCGGCCGTCAGTTTCAGGGAGTTGGACAGCTTGTAATATGTTTCGCCGAACAGCGCCCAACTTTCTGTTTTCACAACATTTTTGCTGCGGAAATAATTATGTCCGTCACCGTTTATGTTGGCGAGGGAATTCGGATCGACGTAGATGCAGTCCGAAGTGTTGTCGGAGGGGCTGGTCGGCTTGCAATTGCGCGTTCCAATTGAAAGTGAGCCGTCATCAAAATTGAACTGGTTGTCGAGGTTGTAAAAATACTGTGAAATGAGGGTAAAAAAATTGCTGAATACGTAATAATCGTCTTGGGATTTAAATTTCAGGTAATTGGCGCCAAGGCTGATGTTTAGAGGCCCGTCCCAGGATGATTGCAGGCGCAGTTCCTGAGTCCATTGCTCGTTTCGCGATTGGCTGAGATCGACCGACAGGAACCGGTTGGACGGGCCAAGTTGGGGGTCGGTGAAGACTCCGCCCGGCGTAAGATTCGGCGCGATGACGGCGCCGCCAAACGGACTAATCAAATCTGGCCGCGTGGAGTTGCCGAAGATCGGGTTCGAGGCGAACCGGTTATAATCCTGGGATGAATAATAGCGATCCTGGGCATAGGCACTTTGCGAGATCAATCGCAGACCGTTGGCGATGCCAATTTCGAGATTGAGCTGGTAGAAATCGTTTCGCGCCCGGAATATTGGATCATAGCTCGTCGAAATTTCACGCAGGTTCCGCGACTGACGAAGCCCCGCATAGGGGTCAGTCAAAGGCGGCACCGCGAAATATTGGCTGCCATCGGGCAAACTGCCGATGCCGATGTTGCTGGCGAGGTAGACTTGCGGAAAGCTCGCGCCATTCGGCATGCCATATGCGGCATCGTCGTACAGCGATGCCGGCTTGCACCCCTGGCTCAGCCGGGCGCGGAGTGCGTCGGGAACCGGCGTATTGCCGATCTGGGTCGGTCCGTCGTCACGGGTGCAAAGCTGTTTGCCGCTGCGCGACCGGTTGTCGTTCTCTTCGAAATGCTGCCACAGCACGCTGGCGGTGAAGTCGCTGCTGGGCTTCCACGATGCTGAAACGCGGGTCGACCACAAATCGCGGCCGTTCACCCGTGTGTTGTTGAAGCTGTTATAATCGAACCCGTCGCGCTTGGTGTAGGCGCCTGCGCCGCGCACCGCCACGGTATCGGTAAGGGGCACGTTGATCATGCCGCTGGCCCGGCGCGTCTCGTAATTGCCGGCCTCAAGCGACAGCGATCCTTCCAGCTTGTTGGTCGGCAGTACGGGCAGCACGTTCACCACGCCTGCGGTGGCGTTGCGGCCGTACAGCGTGCCCTGCGGGCCGCGCAGCACCTCTACGCGTTCGACATCGAAGAATTCCTGCTCGAACAGGCGGTTGCGGATCAGCGGCGTGTTGTTGAAGCTGACCGCCACGGCCGGATCGGAACTGGCGGAGACGGCCTTGGTGCCCACCCCGCGGATCGAGAAATTATAGCCTGAGAAGTTGCTTTTCGAGAAAGTGACGTTGGGAATGGCGCGCAGCAGTTCGCCACCGGTCTCGATCTTCTGGCTGTCCAATGCTGCCGGCGAAAAGGCGCTGACAGCAATCGGCACGTTCTGCACTGACTCTCGCATCTTCTGTGCAGTGACGACGATGACGTTTGGGTCTGCCTGTTCCTGTGGCGCCTGGGCCAGTTCTGCCGGTGCTGTTTGCGGTTCGGCTTCGGACGTGGCGGTCACGACCACATACACCGCACCACGCTTGCGATAGGAAAGCCCGCTTCCCCGCAGCAATGCGTTCAGTGCTACTTCGACCTCGCTGGTCGCGACATAGCGTGGCGCCAGCTTTCCGCGGGTAAGCGTGGCGTCAGCCATGATCGACACGCCGCTTTGCAGGGCCAGATCGCGAAGCGCACCGGCCAGCGACTGCGCCTCGATCCGGAACGCGACAACTGGCGGAGCGGCTCTGGCCGGCTCGATCGCTCCCATGGTGGCGAGCGTGGCTGTGCCTACCAGCAGCAGATGTCGCGACACCGGCATCCAATTGCGCATATCATCCCCTCCTTTTATCGCCGCCTCCGCCCCCTCGCGTGGCGTTGCGTACGATTGTGGGAAGATAAGACGCACGCTTTCACGGGGGCGGGGGGATCGACAAAAAAATATATTCCATTTTGATCAATATATCTTTCGCATGTGCAGCATTAGCCCCTACGCCGCACCGCAAAATAATAGCAAAATGGCGCAAACTATTCTCGGGTCTCTGTATATTGACAAATAAATGGCGGCCGTGCCTCTTTGATGATGAGGGGTTGTCATGCTTAGGCTGGAGCGCATCTGTAAAGAGTATAACGCGCCGGCACGAACGCTCGCGGTGCTTGACTCCGTGACGCTTTCGGTGGAGCGCGGAGAGTTTTGCGCGATTGTGGGCCCGTCGGGTTCCGGCAAGAGCAGCTTGCTCAACATCATCGGCCTGCTGGACCGGCCGACCAACGGCGAGCTCGAAATTGGTGGCCAAGCCATCCGGTCCTGGACGCCCCACGCAACAGCCGTTTTGCGCAACCGCCTGATCGGCTTCGTCTTCCAGTCTTTTCAGCTGCTGCCGCGGCTGACGGCCTGGCAGAATGTCGCGCTGCCGCTGCAATATCGCGGTGTTCCGCGGCACGGCCGGCGCGCCCGGGCCGAGGCGATGCTGGCGCGGGTAGGGCTCGCGGCTTGGGCGGAGCATATGCCCAGCCAGCTTTCCGGCGGCCAATGCCAGCGCGTCGCCATCGCGCGGGCGCTCGTGGGCGAACCCCAGCTGCTGCTCGCCGATGAACCGACTGGCAGCCTGGATAGTGCGACCTCGCAAGAGGTGATGGCGCTACTGCGCGGCCTCAACGCAGAGCTGGACGTCACCGTGCTGATGGTGACGCATGACAGGGAGCTTGCTGCCAGCTGTCCCCGCCAGATCGCGCTGCGCGACGGACGCGTCGTCGATGGGTCGGAGGCGCGGGCGGCATGACGCGCGTTGCACCGGCGCTTCCGCAGTTTGACGCGCATCTTCCAGATACTTTGGCCGAGGCATGGACCAATTTGCGCGCGCAGGGGCGGCGCTCGGCTCTGGCGCTGCTCGGTATCCTGATCGGGACCGCGTCGATCATTGCGATGCTCAACAGCGGCCATATGGTGCAGCGGGAGTCTTTGAAGCTGTTCGCCAAGCTTGGCGTTGACATGCTGCAGATCCAGGCTGTGCCGACGGGTGACGCGCCTGTTGCGCTGTCCCGGGCGACCATCGCGGCATTGCCGGCCACCGATCCGGACGTGGTGGAGGCGATCGCCCTCGCCACCGGTCGGGCGATGGCGCGCCTGGGCAGGACGTCGGCGGACCTGGCGATTTTCGCGCCGGCACCCGCGCTCGTGCCAATGGCGGGGTTGGTCGCCGCGCGCGGGCGCCTGTTCGGCACGGTTGAAGATTGCGCCTTGTCGGTGGTGCTCGGCGCCGATGCCGCCCGCGCCCTCGCCGGACCGGCGGCAGCGGTGGGGCCGGGCAGCCTCTTGTTGCTGGGAGGCTATGGTTTCAGGGTGGTCGGTGTGCTTGCCCCGGTGACGCCGGAGACATTGGACCCCGTCAATTACAACATGGCAGCGATGATCCCGCCCGGTTGCGCCCGCCGCGTGATAGCCGGGGGCGGACCTAACGCGCTGCTGATCCGCCTGCGGCCCGGCAGCGACAGCAAGGCGGCCGGCGCGCGGATCAGTTCGCGGCTGGCGCCTGCCAACGGCACGCTGACCGTGCTGGACGCACAATCGATACTGGCGACGATGCAGGCGCAAAAGGCTGTGCACAGCCGGATGCTGATCGCGATTGGCGCCGTCTCGCTGCTCGTGGGCGGCATCGGCGTTATGAACGTGATGCTGATGACCGTGATGGAGCGGCAGCGGGAAATCGGCCTGCGTGCCGCCACCGGCGCTTCCCCGTGGGCCTTGCGCATGTTGTTCCTTACCGAGGCGGTGTTGCTCAGCATGGCGGGTGGCGTCGCCGGGTCGTTGCTGGGCGCGGGCATCAGCTACGCTATCGCGCGCGGCTCCGGCTGGGATTTCGACCTCGCACCCTGGACGCTGGCGCTTGGCCCTGCCGTGGCCGGGGGCATGGGCCTGATCTTCGGCCTCTATCCCGCGATGACCGCGGCGCGGCTCAATCCGATCGATGCATTGCGTGCGGATTGAGCGGGCCATAGCCGGCCTCGCTGCCGCCGCACTGGCGGTACCTGCGCCTGCCTTGGCCCAGCGCATTGCGCCAATAGCGCCGGTGCCTTCTCCCTCCAGCATCCGCCCGTCGCAGGTTTCGCGGCCCGTGCCGCTCAGCCTCGTGGAAGCCGTGTCGATCGGCCTGCGCGACAACCGCACGATACGTTCGGCACTTCTGGACAGAGTGGCGCAACGGTTCAGTCTGCGCGCCGCCGAGCGAAGATTTGCGCCGCGGCTCGACATTGTCGCGGACCTCTATCGCGCAGATAGTGGGGGCATGGTGAGCGGGCAGGCCGACGTTAGCGGCACGGCAAGCTGGCTCCTTCCCACCGGAGCGCAGTTGGGCTTTGTGTGGGATCGCCGCCAGCGCCTCGATCGCCGCGAAGATGCGGACACTGCCAGTCTGGTGCTGACCCAGCCCCTGCTGCGCGGAGGCGGCATCGCCGTCAATCGCGCGCCGCTTCGCATCGCCCGATTGCGGGACGCGACCAACCGGTTGGCCGTGCGCAACACGATTGCAGAGACGATCAGCAATATCGTTTTCGCCTATCGCTCGCTCCAGCGGGCGCAGGCCCAGGTCAAGCTGGCGGAGCTGGCGCTAGCGCGCACCGGTGAATTGATTGCCACGAACAAGGCGATGATCGAGGCGGGCCGGATGGCCGCGGCTGACATCGTCCAGTCGGAGGCGGATCAGGCCAACCAGCAGCGCAGCCTGTATGAGGCGCGGCAACAGCGCGTTTCGGCGCAGCTGCAGCTGCTGCAACTGCTCGCCATCGATCCTTCTACCAATATCGACGCGGCCGATCCGATTACTGCGGAGCATGTGCCGATCGACCTTGAACCGGCGATCGCCATCGCGCGTGAGGCGCGGATGGACATTCAGGCCCAGCGCTATGCAGTGGAGCAGGCGCGGGAGTCGCTGCGCATCGCCCGCAACCAGCGCCTTTGGGACGTATCGGTGGTGGTCGCAGCGACCCGTACCGCCGGGCGCGATGCTTTTAGTGGAGTGCTGCCGCCACGCACCGACAATCGCGTCGGGTTACAGCTTTCGATTCCGATCGGCGACCCGGGCCCAAAGCTGGCCGTGATAGAAGCCGACACCGGCTTGCGGACAGCCGAACTACGCCTTGAGGAGCTGGATCAGAGCGTGGAAACGCAGGTACGCGACGCGGTGCAGCGCGTCGAGGGAGCCTGGCTCGAGCTGGAATCGGCGGAACGATACAAGACGCTGGCGAAACGCGTGGTCGATATTGAGCGCGACAAGCTCGAGGCCGGGCGATCGAGCAATTTTCAGGTGCTGTCGCTTCAGGACGGGCTGCGCACGGCCGAGATCCAGGCGCTGAGCGCCACAATCGGTTATCTCGATGCGCTGACGTCGTTCGATCTCCAGATCGGTGCGACACTCGACAGCTGGAAAATCGACTGGAGGTATGAATGAAGCCCGCCCTGCGCCGCTTCGGACTGGCGCTGTGCGCCGTCACGTGCATTGGCGTGGCGGGCGCCTGGGCGTTGCGGCCCGGGCCAGGCACCGAGGCGCAGCCGGAAGGCGCCGAACAGAGTCTGCTCGTTACGCCGCGCCCGCTGGTTTCAACGCTTGTCTTCGCCGGCCGGATCGCCCCCGGCAATGCCGTCGGCATCATCGCGCCGTTCGATGGTGCGGTGCGCACGCTATCCTTCGCCTTTGGTAATCGCGTGCAGGCGGGGGAGACGCTGCTGGTACTCGACACCGAAGACGCGGCCGAGGCGCGCAGTATTGCCGAAGCGGCCGTGCTCAAGTCCGAACGTCCGGCGCGCGATCTTGCCAACTGGGCGAGCGGGCCGGAAGTCGCGGCGGCTCGCCGTCGCCTGCGCCTGGCCGAGCTGGACTTGGCGCGTTTCGAGCGCGAAGCGGAGGAAAGTCGCCGCCTGTTCGAGAAGGGACTGATCGCGCGCAATGAGAATGCCGGTGCCGAACAGCAACTGACCGCGCAGCGTATGGCCACGGCTTCGGCGCGTGAAGAGCTGGCGGATACGCTTTCCCGCGGGGATGCCGTGGCCGTGCGCGCGGCGCAGTTGGAATTGAACGTCGCACGCGATCGCCTTCGTCAGGCCGAGGCGGAGATGCGTGCGGCCGTGGTCCGCGCGCCGGTGTCCGGCGTGATGGTTCGCCCCGCCACCTCGGCCGCGCCGGCGAGCGCCGCGACGATCTATGCGGGCGGACGTGTTTCACGCGGTCAGCTCCTCGGTTTGATCGCGCGCGACGGCGGCTTGTCGGCCACATTCGATGTCGATGAAGCGGACGTAAGCGCGCTTTCGTTAGGGCAGGCCGTGACGGTCACCGGGCCCGGTTTCCCCGGGGTTTCGCTCGCCGGCCGCGTGGCGTCCATCGCCGCTGAAACTGCGGACGCGGGGACTGCCGGCAAAATTCGTTTCGTCGCGACGGCGCTCCTGGATACGCCGCCCGCCGGAAAGGCTGATCTGATACGGGTCGGCATGACGGCGGCGGTTACGGTGATCACCGGGCAGAAAGCGCGCGCGATGGTTGTGCCACCACTGGCGGTGGAAGGCAGCGCGCCGGCGGCGACGGTGCGCGTCCGCGTCGGCGGCAAGGTGGAACAGCGACCGGTGCAGCTGGGCCAGATAACCTCCGAGGGTGTCGAGATCCTCACAGGCCTCGCCCCGGGAGAAACTGTCGTGTGGCATGAAGCGCGGCCGCCGGCACAACCGGGATCGCAATGAAATGATGTCCCCTCTCTCCCCCCGATCCTCGCGCGGATGCGTCCCATGCTGGAGAGGGGCGCACAGCGTTGCAGCGCCCGATGCCGTAGCGGAACGAGGCGCGCGATGTGGGCGAGGTGGACGGGGGGCGGGGCAGATGCTGCGATGAGCGACACCTCGCGCATGCAATCCGATCTTGCGCTGTGGGTAAGTCGCCACGGTCCGGCGCTGCGCAGCTATTTCCTGCGACGGGTGGGCGAATCGGAAGCCGACGACCTGATTCAGGAAGTGTTTCTGCGCCTGCATGCCATGCGCCGCGATACGCCGATCGAAAATGTCGATCGTTTCATCTTCAAGGTCGCACGCAACATTCTGATCTCGCGTCATCGCTATCTGAAGGCGCGACATGCCTCGGCGCACACCCCCTTGACGGGTGCGAACGATCCGGTCGATGCAATCTCGCCAGAGCGCATCGCGATCGGCATCGACGAATATGAGCGGACGGTCCGCGCCATCCTCGAGCTGCCGCCGCGCGCACGTGCGGCGTTTCAGCTCCATCGATTCGAGAAAATGACCTATCAGGAAATCGCCGAGCGGATGGGAATATCGCGGGAATCGGTGAAGGAGCTTATCCATCGCGCGCTGGTCCGCCTCGCCGAACGCCTGGGGCACGACGCATGATCGGCTGGAACCGCATGCGACCGGACCGGCCCCGTCGCGAACGCGCCGCGCAGCGTTTTCTGGCTTGGCGCTCCCATGAACCGGCAATCGACGCGGCACTGCCCGGCGACGAAGATATTGCGGCGCTCGAGGAGATGAACCGCGTCTGGGCTCTGACCGGGGCGGTCGCCGGCGATCCCCGATTGCGGGAATCGCTGGGCAGCGATCTCACGCGCCTCGCACCGGAACGGCGCGCGCGGCGCTATCATGCCATCGCCGCAGCGATTGGCCTGTGCCTGCTCTTGCCTGCGGCGGGACTGGTCGCATGGCAAACGCTGGCCCCCGAGCCCCAGGTGGCGGCGGCGGCCGGGCATCATTTCTTCACCGGCGTTGGCCAGCGAACGCGGATCGTGCTTTCCGATACGTCGAGCGTATCGATCGATACCGAAAGCGCGCTGGTGATCCATATGGACGAGCACCGCCGCGCCGTGACGCTTCAGCGCGGTCGAGCCTTTTTCAAGGTCGCGAAGGACCGGGCGCGCCCCTTTGTGGTTACCGCCGGCAACAAGCAGGTGCGTGCGGTGGGCACCGCATTCGAGGTGCGGATCGACCACAACCGCGTCATCGTGACGGTTGCAGAAGGCGTGGTAGAAGTCACCGAGCGCGGACCGCGCCGCCCGGTGGAGCACGAGGCGTCAATTGAGGCAGGCAGCCAGCTGATCGCCCATGACGACAATGCGTGGGACATCGCGCAGGTGGACCTGAAGCAATCGACGAGCTGGCTGACCGGCCGCCTGTCCTTCATGGGCGAGCCGCTTGCCGATGCGGTCGAGCAGATGAACAGCTATTCGCGGCGGAAGCTGGTGTTCCGCGGCAATCATATCCCGGACGAGCGGATCGTAGGCGTGTTCCAGTCGGGTGATACCGAAGCACTGGCGCAGGCAATCGAACTCAACGGCTTCGGCCGGATCGTCGCGAACACGCCCGAGCAGATCGAGGTCCAGGCTCTCAAATAGCGGGAGTCTAGATGGGCTGGCCGAGACCGAGAAGGATGTTCTGCGAGTGCTCGCGCCGCAGCTGTTCGCCATTATCGCTGGCACGGTGCAGTGCTGGTGGTCGCGTAGAAACGGTGTTCTAATCTCGCAGCATCTCGCTGCGCACCCGGCCATAACGGAGCAGCCCCTGGAACATGCGGACACGCGCCGCACCTCGCCGGGTGTCGATCGCATTTTCCAGCGCAAGTGCCATCAGGCATTCGGCTGCTCTTGTCATCGGATCGGCGACGATGCGGGTGAGGTCGGTTTCGAATGCCGCGAAATATGCGGGTTCACCTTGCCAGCGGACCAGCGCCGCGTGCGCCTCATCCTTTGACATGTCGTGCATGTGGATGCCCAGATCTACGCGCGCGCGCGCCAGGCGAAACAGGCGCCAATGGAGATAGCCGAGTTCCCCATGCGGGTCGTTTCGATAAAGACCGGCGGTCGCGGCCATTTTTTCGGCGAATATGCCCCATCCTTCGGGAAAGCCCTGTGCATAATCGAGCCGCAGCTTGTGCGGCGCCGCGGCTCTTTCCATCGGCATTTGCAGCATGTGGCCGGGCAGCAATTCATGGGCGACTACGCTGGGTAGCGTCCATGCCGGGCGGCGGCGGATTTCTTCCAGATCTACGGTGTAGAAGCCAGGTGCATCCGGGGTGGGGAGCGTTCGGGTGCCTGGGCGCGCCTCCGCAGAAGGTCGCCGGGCGGTGACATTCCGGCACCAGGGGGGCACCCAACCGAAGCGGGGGACGAGCATGGCCGTGAATCGGGCGAGCTGGCGATTCATGTCTGCAACCGCCAGTTCGCGCCCGGCATTGTCATCGGGATAGAGGTAGCGTCCATCGCGCCATAGCGCGCTGAATTGGGCGCCGGTGGTCGTCCCTGCGATGCCGAGTCCCTGGAACAGCATCGTGGCCCGGCGCTGGCACCGGGCGATTTCGTTATCGAGTTGCAAGATTGCCGTTGTCGGGTCCGGCAGGTCTCCTAGTTTGCGACGGAGCCGCAATGCGGCGAATGCAGGCGCGCGGGGAACCTCCTCCGTCTGGCGCGGATCGATACCGAATTCGGCGTGAACCCTCGCGTCGACGGCGAGCCCTGCGCGCGCAACCAGCACGTCGCGTCTCGCGCCGGGCGGCAGACGGTTGGCGTCGAACTGCGCAAGCGCGCGCAGGGCCCGGCCCGGATCAGGGTCGGCTGCAGCGGCATCGAGTGCGTCGGCCAGCGCGTCGTGCGACGCCAGCACCAAGTGCGGCGCGAGCAGCATGGTTGCGCCGGCTGTTAGGACAGAACGCCGCCCGAGGGGCTTCATGGTACTGCCGCCAGATTATTTGCCAGCGTCACTTCGGGCTGATCCGGTGCCATCCGCACGCGGACTGACGCGACCTTCGGTGCTTCAGCGGGCAGGGTGATTGCGATCGTCGCGGTCTTGGGGGTCAGGTCGGCAGGTGCGGGGAGAGCCGGAATCGCGCTCCTGGCCAGGACCGTACCGTTCTCGCCAAGCGCTTCCAGAACGCCGCCTGGCGATGGCTGCGCTCCCAGACTGTGGACGGTGACGGTCAGGCGACGGCCCTGCAGCACCACATCATCACTGCCGATACCCAGGTCGGGGCGGGTCTCGACCGGATCGGCGGCTTGCGTGAGCGAGAAGTCGAATACGGAAAGGCCCGGTGCGAAGGTAAGCGGAACGGTGCGGTCACGCTCGATCACCAGCGTTTCGGCTGCTCCCCGCGCGATAAAGGTGCGGCCGTCATCGGGGCTCGTCCCCCGCTGCAGTGTCCAGCTACCGGCAGTGACGTTCCAGCCGGTCATCAACGCGCGCTGTTCCTGCGCATCGAGATTATAGGCGATGACGCGGAAGTGCGTGGGCGTAGCGCCGGGCAGCAGCAGCGCGATGCGCTCGGCAGCGCCCTGTTCCTCGAAGCGCCAGCTCACGGTGTTACCGGGCCATAGCTGGCCGCGACGTAGCGCGATTCCGCCTAGCCGTTCGCGCTGCAACCATTGATTCTCGCTCTCGACGCGGTCGGTCCACCAATGGCCTTCAGTCTGCATGTAGAAGCGCTGCATCTTCTCCTGGATCGATGCTTCATGAAGCGCCACCAGCGATGCAGTGTCGCCGCTCTGTTGCCAGGCGAGATAGCGGGCCCAGGGGCTGTCTCCCTTGGTGGCGCCTGTCAGCAGCGGCTGCGTCTCCGGAAGGTTGGCGCTGTTCTCGTTCATTTCGGAAAGCACGGCGGCGTCCTTTGCGGCACGTGCCACGACCGGGCGCAGATATTTCGCGTCCCCGGTGAAACGCCACGCCGCCCACGCCGTCTGCAGCGGTGTCGTCGCCCCGCCGCCGTCGCCGGCGCGCGTGGCGTCCGTGCGCCAGTTGATTTCATTGGGATAAGACCAGCGGCCATCGGCACCCTGCGTGCCATGCGCCATCCAGCCATCCATCAGGCCGGTCGCCAGCCCGCGCGCCACTGGATTGGCGTTATACAGGCCGATAAGGATCGGCGCGTGCAGCACCGTGAAGGAATAGGGCTTCTGCCATTCCCATGTCCCCTCGCGATACATGGTGCGACCGCCATACCAGTTGCTGGCGAAGTGCATGTGTCCGGCGGGGTTGGTCAGGATCACGCCGGTCAGTGCCTTCACCGTCGCCATCAGCCGCTCGATCGACTTCGGCTCGCCCCAGTTGAGATAGAGGCGCTCGGCGTCCGAATTCAGCCCTTCCTCATAGGCGTGGAGCTCGTCGGTGGTGATATAGCCCAGGCCCTTCACCCGCATGCCGTTCCTGTACACCGCATCCGAAAGTGCGCGCAGCGACGCGTTGATCTTGTCAGGCTGCACGCCCATCAGCGCCAGCCCGGGCCATTGCTCGGTCAGGTCGACATCGTCGGAAATGCCGCCGCCGAAGTCGCCATAGGCGACCTGGCGATTGTCTATCCACCAATCGACGAATTTCCGCGTCCATTGCAGATCCTCCACCTGCCGCGCGGCCCAGGCAGGGACGCCGACGGGGACGGGGGGCAGCGTCACCGGCGGCAGGTTTTCCGGGCGATAGTCGATATCGGCCCAATAGGCGCGCGCCTGGACATTGTCGGGGTCGACGCGCAGCAGGTCGCTGATGTCGGTGCGTACCCGGCGATAGAGCGCCGCGCGTTCGGATGCGGTATGCTCCTCGACCAGATAGCCCCAATTATCCTTCACCTGGTTGAACCGGTCCGCGACATGCTCCTTCAAGGCTTCGGCACGGGGCTTGAACACCAGCCGGATGCGCGCGCCGTCGAGGCTTTGCGCGCCGAACCCCGGCGCGGCGGACGCGATCGTCAGGAACAGGCTGTCGTCGGACAGGATGCGGTCGCGCAGATCGAGCCACAGGGTCCGCGCCTCGCCGGGGCGGACCGATACCGACAGGTCGATCATGTCGCGCATCGGCCAGATCGGGTCGTGTACGCGGATGTTGAGCGGGATCAGCCCGTCCTTGTCCGGCGCGAGTTTCAGCGCGGGCAGGTCGATGGCAATGCCATCCAGCCCGTCATGCAGGTTGCGCCAGCCATAGTCGAACGCGCGGGCCAGCGGCCGGTCGGGCAGCGCCTGGTTGAGATTCGACGGTATCAGCACATGGACGATAGGCGCCGCATCGCCATGGTGCACCGCCGCTTCGGTCCCGCCTGCAGCGCCCGCACCGACTGCTGCCTTGATGCCGGAAGAGGGCAGGGCGACCACGGTGGTGCGCTCGTCCGGAGCGAAGCGTCCGGCGATATAGGCGTTCAGCGGTGCCAGTGCTGCAAGCGATGGCGCGGTCGCGGCGCTGATCGTGTAACTGAGCTTGAAGCTGCCCTCCGGTTCGGTGCCGGGGCCCACATCATAGGCCCATAGCTCCTGAATCGGCTGTTCCTGCATGGCGTTCGTGAAGCGCAGCACGCCGCCGGTGCGGGGGGCGAGCGTGGTGACGCTGCGCACCACGCCTTTCGGCCGGACCGCCAGTTGCTGATAGGCCTTGCCGTCAGCCGTCCAGTCCAGCGTGCCCCAGGCCGCGCCGCGGATCTCGACTCGGTTGACGGTTTCGCCCGCCGGTATCGTCAGCGAATAGGTCTTGCCGCCTTCGACATAGACGTTCCAGTCGGGCAGCTCGAAATAATCGTCGCGGCCGGGCAGGCGGGAGCGATTATAGACGCCGGGCCAGGTCGTCTCGGCAATGCCGTCAACGCCCTTCCACATCCATTCCTTCAGATCCTTCGCATCGGCGAACTCCACCTTGCGCACCTGCGTGACGGGGGCGTCGAGGACCGGCGGGGAGGATATGTCCCACCCGTAACGGTGGAGCCATGCGGCTCGCTCTGCTGCGGCGTCGCGAGCGGGCGGGGTGCCGGGCTCGCGCTTGTCAGCCAGCGCCGCGACATCGTCCGCCGCCAGCAGATGATCGTAGATGCGAATCTCGTCGAGATCGCTGCCGCGCATGAAGTTGTAGCGGCTCTGCACCTGATGCGGGCTGATGACGCGGCCGGCCATGCCGAACTGGTCGAGCCCGCTGTCGAGATCGGCCTTCTGTTCCTTGCGTGCGACTTCATGGCCATCGACGAACAGGCGAACGCCCCGGGTTTCGTCCCAGCCAAAGGCGATATGGTGCCAGGCGTCCGGGGCGGGTGCCTTGGGCATCGTCCAGGAAACGCGCAGCCGCGACAGATTGGCGTCGGTAACGAAAGCGTCGAAGCCATGACCGTTCCAGTCGATCCGCAGGAACGCCATGTCCCAGCTCGTATGGTCGGCAAAGCCCGCGCGGAAGATCACGAAAGGCGCGATGCCCACGGGTGTGCGGGCGCGCCAGAAAAAGGCGAGCGTGCCGCGCGCCGCGCGCATGTTGCCGGGTGCGTTCCAGGCGACATAGCCATCATCCGCCCAGCGCGCCGCGCCGCCGATCGCACCATCCGGTACCACGTTCACGCCCGCCCGGAAATTGGGGACGGGATCGCCCGCCGCGACATCGGCGGTCAGGCTCTTGTCGGCGGATACGCGGAACAACAGGCCGGTCTCGTCCGGTCCCGTAGCGAGCGCGGGCTGGGGGAAGGCCGCGCAGGCGGCGAGCAGCAGGAAGCGCTTCGTCATGTCAGGCAGCATCCACGCGGGCAAGACGGGGGCTGAGCAAATGGATCGCGGCGATCGCGACCAGATAGACCGATCCGGCTACGGCGAAGATCAGCGCATAGCTGCCGGTCGTTTGCAAAACATAGCCGACCGCCTTGGCCATCATCATCCCGCCGATTCCGCCCAGCGTGCCGCCTATGCCCACCACCGATCCCACCGCCGCGCGCGGAAACATGTCGGACGGGATGGTGTAGAGATTGGCCGAGAATGCCTGATGCGCGGCCGTCGCCAGCCCCAATATCGCCACGGCCACCCACAGGTTGCCGGCATATTGCGCGAAGAAGATCGGCGTCACCAGAATCGCGCAGGCCAGCATGGTGAGCTTGCGCGCGGCATTGGCGCTGAGGCCGCGCTTCATCAACTGCGACGACGACCAGCCGCCGGCGACGCTTCCCAGATCCGAAATCAGATAAATCACCACCAGCGGCGGCCCGAAATGGACGAGATCGAGATGATAGGTCTTGGCCAGAAAGTCCGGCGTCCAGAACAGGAACAGCCACCATACCGGGTCGATCAGGATCTTGCCGATCGCATAGGCCCAGGTTTCGCGATAGCCGAGCAGGCGCAGCCATCCGATCCTTTCGGTGCCGTCGGCGGGATCGCTTTCGATATGGGCCAGCTCGCGCGGGTCCAGCCCCGCCTTTTCGCGCGGGCGGCGATACAGCGCCAGCCAGGCGACCAGCCAGACTAGGCTCGCCACGCCGGTGACGATGAAGGCCATGCGCCAGCCAAAGGCGATCGTCAGGGCTGGCACGATCAGCGGCGTGACGACTGCGCCGATATTGGCGCCGGCGTTGAAGATGCCGGTGGCAAAGGCACGCTCCCGCGCCGGGAACCATTCGCTCACCGCCTTGATGCCGGCGGGGAAATTGCCCGACTCGCCGACCCCCAGCACGAAGCGGGCCCCCGCGAATTGCAGCGCGTTGCCGGCAAAGCCGCACAGGGTGTGCCCCGCCGTCCAGATGACGAAGGCGATGCCATAGCCGATCCGCACGCCGAGCCGGTCCACCACCGTGCCGAAGCTGAGATAACCGATCGCATAGGCCGCCTGGAACCAGAAGACGACATCGGCATAGGCGGTTTCGTTCCAGCCGAGATCGCTGGAGATAACCGGCTTCAGCAGCCCGATCATCTGGCGGTCGACATAGTTGATCGCTGTCGCAGCAAACAGCAGCGCGCAGATCAGCCAGCGATAGCGCCCGATCGGGGCCGACGAATCCACGGGCGGAGTCGCGATGGCCATCTTGTCCTCTCCTTGTCCGATGCCTCTTCCGGGCACCGCTCAGGTCGTATTGGGTAGTCAGTATGCGATAATCGAGCAGGCAACGCGGTAGCGATCGTCGAACCATGCCTCTACCGCATCGCCAATGGTGACGGGGTGGACGCCGGTGACGGCACCGGTGGAGATCCACTGGCCGGCCGCCAGTGCAATGCCGCGCGCAGCCATCAGTTCGAACAGGAAGCGTGCAGCGCCGAACGGGCCGTCCAGCATCGTAGCGGCGGTCGCGGCACCTGCTTGCGTGCCGGCGATGTCCAGCGTCACCGGCCAGCGCAGGATATCGCTGTTCCGCCAGTCGGGGATCGCCGGGCCCAGCACCAGACCGTTATTGTTGCCGAAATCGGAAATGGTGACGCACGGTCCGTTGCCGTTGATGCCGACAAAGGGCGAACTCGCGATCTCGATGCCGACATGCACGGCGTCGATCAGCGCGGTCGCTTCCTCTGTCGTATAGCTGCGCTTGCCGGGATCGGGCGCGGTGCCGATCCGCAGCAGAAATTCGGCTTCGGCCGCCGCGAAGCCGCCGGCGAACACGGGCATGGCGGGCGCAGAATCGCTGCCGGGTACGACGATCTGGTCGGCAAAAATCGGGCCGGCCAGCCTATCGCTGCCTTCGACCGGCGGGTTGATCCGGCCGACCTTCCAGCCCGCGATGCGCCGGCCGGCCAGCGCTATTGCGGCATCCTGAATGGCATAGGCATCGGCAAGGAAGGGCGGAATCTCGCCGGGATAGTCCAGAAGCGGTGTCGCATCGCGCCGTGCCGCGACGAATTTCGCAGCAATTTGTGCAGCATTGTCGGTCGTTTTCGTCGCCACAGACGTGCAGCCTTTTCTGGTTCGCCAATCGGGCCGAGGTAAAGGAAACCGGTGTCAATGACAAGCAACTCGATGCCGGCGCCGTCACCGCCCTTGGCATCGCTTGGCACATGGCGATATGCATCCAGGGATGCGCAAGACCGGACAACCGACGATCAACGACGTGGCGCGGATCGCGGGCGTCTCCAAAAAGACGGTCAGCCGGGTGATCAACCGTTCGCCGTTACTCAATGACGATACGCGCAAGCGCGTCGAGGAGGTGATCGAGGGTCTGGGCTATACGCCGAATCCCCAGGCGCGTGCGCTGGCGCTGCGACGCAACTTCCTGATCGGGCTGATCCACGACAATCCCAATGCCCAGACGGTCATGAACGTGCAGCAGGGCATATTGGAAGCGCTGCAGGATACCGATTTCGCGATGGTCGTGCGGCCGGTGAACCGGGGCTCCACGACGATTCTCGACGATCTGCGCAATTTCCTCGAGCGGCAGCGGCCGTTCGGCGTGCTGCTGATGCCGCCGATCAGCGAGAATGACCAGGTTGCTCGCCTCTGCGACGAGATCGGCTGCCGCTATGTGCGCATGGGGTCGGCCGAACTTGACGATGCCGACCACATGGTCGCCTCGAACGATTGTGACGCAGTGCGCGCGGCGACCGCCTATCTGATCGAGCAGGGGCATCGCCGGATCGGGCTGGTCAGCGGGCCGCATGGCTTCCGTTCGGCCCGCGAACGGCGGCTCGGCTTCGAACAGGCGCTGGGCGATGCCGGCATCGCGCTGCCCAGGTCGATGGTCGCGGAAGGCAACTACACGTTCGAATCGGGGGTGAAGGCGGCCGACCGCCTGCTCGACGTCACGCCCCGGCCGACGGCGATCTTCTCGAGCAATGATGAGATGGCAGCGGGGGTACTCCACGCCGCGCGGCAGCGGGGGCTGGATGTGCCGCGGGACCTGTCGATCATCGGTTTCGACGACACGCCCATCGCGGCCCATGTCTGGCCGCCACTCACGACCGTACGCTGGCCGATTGCGTCGATGGCGCGCTCCGCGGCGCTGAAACTGACCGCCGGCGTTCAGGAAGGTGAGCCGGCGGTGGAGGAGCCCTCGCTGTTCCTCTCCACCCTTATCCGTCGCGCGTCGGTGGCACCGCCGGCGGCCTGACGCAGCGGGCTTGCGCGAATATCTGACACCGGTTACCAAATGCCCGGCCCTGCTGAGGGCAGATGGGCGAGAGAGGGTGATGAAGCGGCACGGAAGGCTTGATCCGGATCGGCAGTGCCATGCCTGTGACGCGGGCACCGCTGTTGCCGCGCTTGCCTCTGCTGCGATCCGCATCCCGCGTCCGACGCAATCCGATTTCCGCTTCGCCGCACTGACGGCCTGACCCCACGGAGTTCCCGATGTTCGACCGTACCTATTACGCCACGCACCCCGACATGATGGAATGCGTGTCCAATGACGAGTTGCGCGACCGCTACCTTATCCAGAACTTGTTCCGCGAAGGCGAATGCGTGCTGAACTATACCCATGCCGACCGGTTCGTGATCGGCGGGGTGGCGGTGGGCGCGACGCCGGTTGCGCTCCCGGCGCAGAGCGAGCCGCCATCGGCTGCCGGCCATCCTTTCCTTGAGCGGCGCGAGCTGGCGATCGTGAATGTCGGCGCGGTCGAAGGTACGGTGACGGTGGACGGCGAAGCCTTCACGCTGGGCAACAAGGATTGCCTCTACGTCACCATGGGTGCGCGCGAAGTCAGCTTTGCCGGACAGGATGCCCGCTTCTACCTCGCGTCCTGCCCGGCGCACAAAGCGTTCGCCACGCGCAAGCTGTCGATCGCAGACGCCAATGCGCTCGATCGCGGCTCGCTCGCCGAGTCGAACGAGCGCACCATCTATCAGCTCGTCATCCCCGGTGTGTGCGACAGCGCGCAACTGGTGATGGGGCTGACCGTGCTCAAGCCGGGCAGCGTGTGGAACACCATGCCCCCGCACATCCATGAGCGGCGCAGCGAAATCTATTTCTATTTCGAACTCGACGATCTGGGGAAGGACCGCGTGATGCACTTCATGGGCGAGGGCGAGGCAACCCGCCATATCGTGGTGCAGAATGAGGAAGCGGTGATCAGCCCGCCCTGGTCGATCCATATGGGCGCCGGAACCAAGGCCTATGCCTTTATCTGGGCGATGGCGGGCGAGAACCAGGACTATACCGACATGAACGTCCTCGACATCTGCCAGCTCGCATGATGACGGGGGCCTTCGATCTTTCCGGCAAGGTGGCCGTGGTCACCGGTGCCAATACCGGAATCGGCCAGGCGATCGCGCTGGCGCTGGCCGAAGCGGGGGCGGACATCGCCGCGGTCGGCCGCACCCCGGCGGAGGAGACCGTCGCCAAGGCCCGGTCGCTCGGCCGGCGCGCGGAAATCGTCTCCGCCGATCTCTCGTCGATCGAACCGGTCCAGCGCGTCGTCGACGAGACGGTGGAGAAGCTGGGCGGACTCGACATCCTCGTCAACAATGCCGGCATCATACGCCGCGCCGATGCAGTGGACTTCACCGAGGCGGACTGGGACGCGGTGATCGATACCAACCTGAAGTCGGTATTCTTCCTGTGCCAGGCGGCGGCGCGCCACATGATCGCGCACGGCACCGGCGGCAAAATCATCAACATCGCCTCGATGCTGACCTTCCAGGGCGGCATCCGCGTGCCGAGCTATACCGCGTCGAAGAGCGGGATTGGCGGGCTGACCAAGCTCTTGGCCAACGAATGGGCGAGCAAGGGCATCAACGTCAACGCGATCGCCCCGGGCTATATCGCCACCAACAACACTGCCGCGCTCCAGGCCGATCCGGTGCGGAACCAGGCGATCCTCGACCGTATTCCTGCAGCGCGCTGGGGCGATGCCAGCGATCTGGGCGGGGCGGCGGTGTTTCTGGCCAGCCGCGCGGCGGATTATGTTCAGGGACATATTCTTGCGGTCGATGGCGGGTGGCTTGCCAGGTGACGACCGGCCGGGCGCCTGAGCGCTACGCGGAGACGCCCGGCGCTGATCGCTGGGATCGCCGGGCCGTGCTGGGCGGCGCGGCAGCTCTTGTAGCGCTGCCAGGGCATGCGGTTGCTGCCTCGGGTGAAGCCGTTGTGCGCGCACCGGCGGGCGATTTCGTGGGGGACCGGGATGGTGTCGTCCACCGGTTCCGCGGCATCCGCTATGGCATCGCCCATCGCTTTCGCGCGCCGCAGCCCTTCGCGACCCCCGGGCAGCGCCGCGAGGCGCGCGCCTTTGGTCCTGTATGCCCGCAGCTCGGCGCTTATGGGCAGCAGGCCGAAGACTGCCTGTATCTCAATGTCTGGACCGCCGCGCCGCGTGCCGGTGCGGGGGTGCCGGTGATGGTCTATATCCATGGCGGCGCCTATTCGAACGGCAGCGTGACCGACCCGCTCAACGACGGCGCACCGCTAGCCGCACGGGGCGATGTGGTGGTGGTGACGATCAACCACCGGCTGAATGCGCTGGGTTATCTGTATCTCGCCCGGTTCGATCCGCGCTTCGCGGATAGCGGGAATGCCGGGCAGCTCGATCTGATCCTGGCGCTGCAATGGGTGCGCGACAATATCGCGGCCTTTGGCGGCGATCCGCGGCGGGTGATGGTTTTCGGCCAGTCGGGCGGCGGCGCAAAGATCGCGACGCTGATGGGGATGCCGGCAGCCGACGGCCTGTTCCACCGAGCCGCGACGATGAGCGGCCAGCAGGTCACTGCCTCCGGCCCGATGAACGCCACCGCCCGCACGCGCGCCTATCTCGCTCGGCTGGGGGTGCAGGAAGGCAATCTGCAGCCCTTGCTCGATATGCCCGTCCGTCAACTTGTCGAGGCGCTGGACACGGTCGATCCCATTCTGGGCGGATCGGTCTATTTCGGACCGGTGCTCGACATGAAATGGCTCACCCGCCATCCCTTCTGGCCGGATGCCAATCCCCAGGGGCTGTCGATTCCGCTGATCCTGGGCAATGTGCATGACGAGACGCGCGGGTTCCTTTCACCCGATTCAGAGAAGGTGCGCGGGCTCAACTGGGCGAATCTGGCGGCGCGGATCGGGCCAGAATTGAGGATCGACGTGCTACCCGATTGGGTGGTGGCGCAGTATCGCGACCACTATCCTGACTGGTCGCCGACCGAGATATTTTATGCGGCGACGACGGCAGGGCGGAGCTGGCGCGGGCAGGTAATCGAGGCGGAGGCGCGGGCGCGGGCAGGGACCCCTGCCTGGGTCTATCAGCTCGATTTCACGTCGCGTACAGATCCGCGCCGCGGCGCCTTTCACACGCTCGATATTCCGCTGGTATTCGGCACGCTGGGCGCTGCGGGTTCGCAGACCGGTACTGGCCCCGACGCGCAGGCAGTCTCCGAGGCGATGCAGGCGCGCTTCGTGCGTTTTGCCGCCACTGGCAATCCGGATTTGACCGGCGCGGCGGGCTGGCTCCGCTACACCCTCGACAGCCGCACGACGATGATTTTCGACGTGCAAAGTCGTGTCGAAAACGATCCAAGGCGCTGGCAGCGCGAACTGTTCGCGCGCATTCCCTATATCCAGCCCGGTACCTGAAAAACACAGTAGCTCGTCTGTTCGCGCCGATGCGAATTTGGCGTTGACACCGGTTACCTATTTGCGACAGAACAGGCCGCAGATCGGAAACAACCGACGATTGCGCGCCGGCATCGAGCCCACATTGCTGTGGAGCGCCGCAGCCAGCGCGACATCCTGCGTTGCGGCTCGGCCGGGCGCGTTAGGGAGAGGGATTTGCGGATGAATACCCTATCGACTGTGGTACTTGGCAATCATTCGGCGCTGAAGCGGAGTGTGTCTGCTGGCGCGCTGGTGCTGGGCCTCGCCTTTTCCGGAACGGCACTGGCGGATGATGATCCCAAAGTGCCGGCAGTGCCTGTAAAGACACCGGTGTCTACTCTGCAGCAGGCGGCGCAGCAGGCACCCGCCGCAACGGACCAGCAATCGGACGATTCGTCGTCGCAGGAAGTGATCGTCACGGGATTTCGCCGCTCGCTCGAACAGGCGCTGAGCCTGAAGCGCCAGTCGGTCGGCTCGGTCGATGCGATCGTGGCGGAAGATGTCGCCAAATTCCCCGATCAGAACCTGGCCGAATCGCTACAGCGTATCCCAGGCGTGGCCATCACCCGCGACGGCGGCGAAGGACGCCAGATCACCGTGCGTGGCCTGGGCGGCCAGTTCACCGTCACGCGCGTAAACGGACTGCCGGCACAGGCCAGTTCCATGCTGGCGGGTTCGGGCGGATCGAACAACCGCGACCGCAGTTTCGACTTCAACGTCTTCGCATCGGAGCTGTTCAGCTCGCTCGTCGTCCACAAGACCGCGGAGCCCTCGCTCGACGAGGGCTCGCTCGGCGCGATCGTCGATCTCAACACCGGTCATCCGCTGGGCGGCAAGCCGGGGCTGAGCCTGCTCGCCTCGGCGGCGGCTTCCTATAACGACCTGTCGAAGAAGGCGACGCCGCGACTGGCCGGGCTGGTTGGCTGGCACAATGCCGATGGCACTTTCGGCATCAACGGCTCGGTCGCCTATTCGCGGGGCAAGACCCTGGAACTTGGCAACAACACTACGCGCTGGGCGCAGGGGGCGTTTCAGTCGGTCACGGTGAACGGGACGAAGACCAATTGCTTTGCAGGCAATAACTACCTTCGTTCCACAGTATGCGATCAGGCGACGCTCGCCTTCCACCCGCGCATTCCACGTTATGGCGTGATCACCCATGATCGCGAGCGGATCGGCGTTACCGGCGCAATCGAATGGCAGCCGAGTGAGCGTACCCATCTCGAAATCGACGGGCTCTGGTCGCGGTACCATGAGGAACGCACCGAGAAATGGGCAGAAATCCTGTTCCGCTCAAACGAGAAGAGTATCGCGGTTATCAACCCGGTCTATGACTCGAATAACAATCTGATCAAGGGCACGTTCAACAACGCGTATGACCGGCAGGAAAATTACCGGCAGATCCAGAACGACAGTTTCTATCAGATCAGCGGAACGCTGACGCAGGAAGTCGGCGAGAAACTGAAGCTCACCGCGGTCGGCGGTCTGTCGCGCAGCGTGCAGGATATCCCGCTCGCCACGACGCTGATGATCGATAACAAGAGCGCCCAGAACTATAGCTACGACTATACGAACATGCGTTCGCCGGCGCTGACCTTCGGCACCGATGTCACCAACCCCGCGAACTTCCAGCTCGCCGAAATCCGCGATGCGCCGACCCGCACCGTCAACCAGTTCAAGACGGCGAAGCTCGACGCGGAATATGCCGTGACCGACGAATTCACGGTGCGGACGGGCGGCTTCTATCGGCGGTTCGGCTTCGATACCCGCGGCGGCAATCGCAACACGCTGGTCTGCCCGACCAACGGCAAGCCCGATGCGGTGCTGGGAACGCTGAACTGTTCCGCAACCGTCTATGGCTTCCCGCTCACGTCGAACATGGTGGACACCGTCAATCTCGGCAATGCCGGGCAGCCGGCTGGCACCACGTCGAGCTTCATCGTAGCCGATCTGCCCGTGGGAACGGCCTTTACCAATCTCTACAACCGCCCGATCTTGCCCGATGTCAGCAACACCCGGTCGGTGACGGAAAAGGACAGCGGCTTTTACCTGCAGTTCGATGCGAAATCCGAATTGCTGGGGCTGCGCTATGCCTTTGCCGGCGGCGTGCGCTATGCCCATACGCAGCAGAGCTCGACGGGCCTGCAGACGGTGAGCGGCAATGTCGTGCCTGCGACGGTACAGCGCGGCTATAATGACTGGCTGCCGTCGGCGAACCTCAACCTGTTCCCGCACCGTGACATCGTGCTGCGCTTTGCCGCAGCCAAGGTGATGACGCGGCCGTCGCTCGGCAACCTCACGCCGGGCGGGTCGGTGGACAGCTTCAACTACAAGATCAGCTTCGGCAATCCGTTCCTCAATCCCTACCGGGCGACCAACCTGGATGCGGCGTTCGAATGGTATTTCGCCCGCGGCTCGCTCCTGTCAGTCGCCTATTTCCATAAGGATGTCGCGAGCTTCCCGGTTTCGACGGTGACGACCGGCACCTTCGCCTCGACCGGCCTGCCAACGTCGATCCTGTCGCCGGGGTCGCCCGCTGCGCAGAATCCGGAGGGGCAGCCCTGGACCATCAGCACCATCGGCAACGGCGCAGGTGCGACGTTGCAGGGCGTCGAGCTCGGGCTGCAGGCACCGTTCCGCTTCCTGCCGGGGTTCCTGTCGAACTTCGGCACGATTCTGAACGCAACGCTGACCACTTCCAGCGCGAACTACAGCGTCAGCGGGCCGGCGACGACGATCACCAACAGCGGCGGCGTGACGCTGACGACGATCCCGTCCTATTCGTCGACCTTCTTCGGCCTGTCGAAGCGCACCTATAACGCCACGCTCTATTACGAGCAGGGGCCGGTGCAGGCACGCGTCAGCTATAGCTACCGGTCGCAATATAACGATCAGAACAGCGCCACCGGCAACATCTTCGAGGGCTTTGCGCCTTATTCCAGCCTGGACGCGGCGCTGCGGCTGCAGGTGACCAAGCGGCTGGAATTGTCGGTCGACGGCGTCAATCTGCTCGACCGCTATACCTATCATTTCACGGATGCCGCCGCACAGCGGAACTACGAATATTATCACACCGGCCGCACCATCGTGGTGGGCGCGCGCTTCAAGCTCTGAGGTCGGGGGCCGGTGGCGCGGGGCGGCCTCGCACGGAGATTGCCTGATCGGGTGATCTCCGCTGCCCCGCGGCTTTTCGATCGGTCCGGCGCAGGGCTTTACTCTTCAGGTGCCGGGGATGTCCGGTCCACCCGGGCAAAGCCGAACCAGGCGATATAGAGATAGGCAAGCAGGGGAACAGCAAAGGCGAATGCGAGGCCGGTATGATCGGCGATACTGCCGGTCATCAGTGGCAAGACAGCGCCGCCTCCGATGGCGAAGTTCAGCAGGCCGGATATGGTCGCCGGCGGCACCGGCGATCGTTCGAGGGTAAGGCTGAAGATCGTCGGGAACATGATGGCATTGCAAAGTCCCACCGCCAGGAGACACGGGCCGGCAATCTGTCCCGGCGTTGCCAGTGCAATCGCACAGAGCGCGGCAGCGGCGACGCCGGCGGTACCCAGCAGCCGGCCGGCGGGTAGTAAACGCAGCAGGGCGCTGCCCACAAATCGTCCTACCAGTGCGCCGCCCCAGTAGAAGTTGGCGACCATGGCGGCAGCCGCGGCCAGCGACAGTCCCATGCCCTGCGGCTGGGCCAGGAACAGGATCAGCGTGCTGCCGATCGACACTTCCGCACCGACATAAGCAGCGATTCCGATCGCGCCGCGGATCGCCCAGCGGGAGCGCAGCGCGGCCAGGCGCGGGGCGGATGTCGCAGCGGAGGGGGGGATGGACACGGAAGGCGCGGCAAGGCCAGGCAGCAGCAACAGCACGGCCAGTATCGCCGCGATCAGCAGATAGGCTTGGCCGATCGCAGCCATGCCGACGGCAGGACTGGCAATGGCATCCCGCCCGAAAGCCGCGCCGGCCAGGACGACCCGTGCGCCGAAATGGACGCCGCAAACCACCCCCAGCGCGTTGAAGGCGTGGGCAAGGGTCAGACGGAAATGGCTGCGGGCGGGCGACCCCAATGCAGCCGCGAGCGGATTGGCTGCGACCTGCAACACCGTCACACCGCCGGCGACGACGAAGATTGCGGCGAGCACCAGCGCGAACGCGGTGATACAGCGGCCCAACTGCATCGCCAGACATCCCGCGATCATCAGCGCCAGCGCGACCTGCATCGTGCGGATCGGCCCAAATCGGGCAAGCAGTCGCGCCGCTGGCAGCGACACCACCGTAAACGCCGCGAAGGAGGCGAGCTGCGTCGTGAGTGCAGCCGTATACCCAAGACCGAATACGCGCTGCACCGCGGCGACCAGCGGGTCGTTATTGGCGGAAACAAATCCCCAGCCAAAGAACATCGCCACCACGCATGCGAAGGCAAAACGCGGGCGGTGGCGCGTCACCGGTCTCAAGCGTGCGGTCGCCAGCGGAACGTTGCGGCGGCGCCGGCGGGCAGATGATAGCGAAACTGGCGGCCATCGGCGGCAACGATCATCGTTCGATCCGCAGCAGCGGCATTGAAGGCGAGCAGCACGCGGCTGCCGTCCGGATTCAGCCAGGCGACGGTCTCGATCTGGTCCTTCTCGCTGGTCGAGGCGATCCGCCACGCGCCCGGCGCGACGAAGCGGGAGGCGTGGCCCAGCGCATAATATTCGGGGTTGCGCGTCACCGCACCGCTATGGCTGTCGATCGTAACCACGCCGCGGCAATCGCTGCAGCCGCCCAGATGCGGGCCGTGGTTCTCGTCGAGCGCCAGGTTCCAAAGCACTGTACCGCGCGCCCAGTTGCGCGTGGCGCCGATCACCAGCGTCCGTACCGTCCAGGTCCAGCTGTCGGGCCACGCTTTCGACCATTCGCCGCCCGCGCACTCCGTCATGAACACGTCCTTGTCGGGAAAGCGGTCGTGCACCTTGCTCTGGGCGGCGACATTGCCGGCATAGCAATGCCAGGCGATCCCCGCGACGTACCGGGCGGCGGCGGGGTCGGCGAGCACGCCCAGCGGGTGTTCGGGCTTGTCCCAATTATGATCCCAGTCGAGGATTTTGGTCTTGAGCCCCGCCCGGGCAAATTCCGGTCCGACATGATCGCGGATAATCCGCGCGCGTTGCGTTGCGCTAAGCCGCATGCCGGGATAGTCGCCGGGCTCGAAATCGGGCTCGTTCTGGATGCTCAGATAATCAATCCTGCCGACACGGGCAGCGAAGCCTTCCACGGTGCGCCGCAAATAGGTGGCGAAGGGCGCATAGGCATCTTCGCGCAGCGTGCCTTTGATCAGCGAAGCGCTGGTCTTCATCCAGGCGGGCGCGCTCCAGGGTGAAAGCATCAGCGCCAGTCGCGGATTGATGGCCCGCGCGGCCGCGATGGTCGGCAGCACATCGGCTTCTGCGGGTGCGATCGAGAAATGGGCCAGTGAGGGGTCACGCTCGCCTGCTGGCACATCGTCATAGCTATAGTGGCGCTGCGAAAAGTCCGATGCGCCGATCGTCACGCGCGTGAACCCCAGCCCGATGCCCGGCGCGGGTCCGAACAGTTCGTGCATCAGCGCGCTGCGCTGAGCGTCGTTCAATCGGTGCTGGATCAGCCAGGCGGAGGCATCGGTAATCGCGGCGCCGAAGCCGACCATGCGCTGATAGCGCCGGCGGGGATCGACTGTGATGCGGCTGCCGCGCGCCGTCGCAGTCTCGAACCGCAGCTTTGGCTGACGGGCGAGCAGCGCCGACTGGTCCACCCGCGTGAGCCACAGCTCCACCCGGTCCGCTGCCGGGCGCGCCGCCGCAGGGGTCGCTACACTCAGGGTAAGGGCGCTGAGCGCCAGCAGGATGCGCATCACTTCATTCCTCGCTCGGGCTCAGGCGGCGCAGTACTTCGCCACGAAAGCCGAATGGTCGGGCATCACGGCGACGCATTTTTCGATCACCGTTTCGATGTTGCCGAGAAAACCGGCGATTTCCGCATCGCTGCGGATGTCGACCAGCGGGTCGTGCGTGCGCGGAATCACGCCCTGGCCCAGGAACACCTGGATCCAGCTCTCCTCGGTGAACAGTTCCTCGTCCTCGCGGAAGACGCGGCCATTGGCCGCGAACAAGTCGATCTTGTGCTGCAGCGTGTCCGGCACCGGCATCGCCCGGCAATGACGCCAGAATGGCGTATCGTCGCGCTCGGTGGCCTTGTAGTGCAGGATGATGAAGTCGCGGACCCGCTCATATTCGAAGTCGGTCTGGCGGTTGAATTCGGCGATGGTGGCGGGATCGAAGCCGGCATCGGGGAGCAGCTTCACCAGCCGGATGATCGAGGACTGGATCAGATGCAGGCTGGTCGATTCCAGCGGTTCGAGAAATCCCGCCGCCAGCCCGATCGCCACGCAGTTGCGGTTCCAGACCTTGCGCCGCTTGCCGGTGGTGAAGCGGATGCGGTTCGGCTCGGCCAGCGGAGCGCCGTCGAGATTGGCGAGCAGCATCCGTTCCGCTTCGGCATCGTCGATCCAGCCGCTGGCATAGACATGCCCGTTGCCGGTCCGATGCTGCAGCGGTATGCGCCATTGCCAACCGGCGGTGCGTGCCGTGGCGCGGGTATAGGGCAGCAGCGGTTCCGTGCGCACGCACGGCACGGCGATGGCGCGATCGCATGGCAGCCAGTGCGTCCAGTCGTCATAGCCGGTCTGTAATGCCTGTTCGATCAGCAGCCCGCGAAAGCCCGAACAGTCGAGGAACAGGTCAGCCGCGACGATCGTGCCGTCCTCCAGCGTCACGGATTCGATGAAGCCGTTGTCGCTACGCAATGCAACCCGGGTCACCTTGCCTTCATGGCGGCGGACACCGTGGCGTTCGGCGATCTCCCGCAAATAGCGGGCATAAAGGCTGGCGTCGAAGTGGAAGGCATGGGCGATATGCCCGATAGGCGATTCCGCCATGCGCGGATCGGCGCGCATGAACCGGTTGGCGAGGGCCGCCGCCGTGTTGATCGAATAGCGGGCGAAATCGGCGGCGCGGCCCTGCGCCCGGGCCTTCAGCCAATATTGGTGGCAGCGCAGCCAGCCGAGATCCTGCCCGATCACGCCGAAGCCGTGGATATAGCTTTCCCCCAGTCGCAGCCAGTCGGTGAACTGGATGCCCAGCTTGAAGGTGCCCTGCGTCCGGCGGAGAAAGTCGTTCTCGTCCAGCCCGATCAGTTCATTGTATTTCTTGATCGCCGGGATCGTCGCTTCGCCGACCCCAACCGTGCCGATCTCGTCCGATTCGATCAGCACGATCTCGTACAGGCCCTGGAACAATGTGCCGAGCAGGGCAGCGGTCATCCACCCGGCCGATCCGCCGCCGACGATCAGGATACGCTTTAGCTGCTGCATGATTTTGCCGTCCTCTCCCGGCTTTATCGTTCGCAGGTCGCAGGCGTGTCTGGCAAGGGAAGGGGAGCAGTTCGCTTCGGATGGGCATAGCGCAGACCATAGCCGCGGGCGAACTGGACGATCTGCCCCGGTCCCTCGCCGGTCGAGCAGGCGGACCCCGGCCAGGCAAAGGACAAGGTGCCGGAAAAGTCATAGCGGCCGCCTACGAGCAGATCGGCCAGACCTTCGCCTTCGGTGCCGGGCAGGAAGGCTGCGACAAAAGCGTCGGACAGATTGATCAGGTCGTTGGCATATGCGGGGCGGCCCGAATAGAGCACCGAAACCACCGGCACACCCTTGCCGGAGACGGTCTGCAGTGCGGCGAGGTCGGCCGGATAGCGGGCGCTGTGGCCGACGGGAGCCGGAAAACGGACATCGCCCTTATATTCTGCATAAGGGCTCTCCCCCAGCACCGCGACGACCGCGTCGAACCGCTTGACGTCTACGTCCCGACCATCGGCGACATAGGTTACGTTGGCGTCGCCCAGCGCCTGGCGCAGCGCCGCCAGCAAGGTGGTGCCGCCGCGGAAATCGGCGTTGCTGTTCTCGGTCCCTTGCCAGGTCAGCGACCAGCCGCCGCTCTGGTTTGCAAGGCTGTCGGCGCTGGCGCCGACCACCAGCACATGCTTGCCCCGCGCAAGCGGCAGGGCGCCGTTGTTCTTCAGCAGCACGACCGACTTGCGCACCGCCGCACGCGCAAGGTCGCGCGCGTCGAGCGCGGCGGCATTGCCGCTGAACCGGCTGGCCGTGGGGGCATGATCGAACAGGCCGGAACGCAGTTTGACGCGCAGAATCCGCGTAACCGCATCGTCGATCCGCGCCTGCGCGATCCGCCCGGCGCACACGTCGGCTACAGTATTGGCGATAAAGGCTTTCCAGTCCTGCGGCACCATCACCATGTCGATGCCGGCGTTGATCGCCTGCGGGCAATGATCCTTGGCACAGCCGGGTACCTGTTCGATACCGTTCCAGTCAGACACGACGAACCCGTCAAAGCCCAGCTGTTCCTTCAGCATTTCGGTCAGCAACGGGCGGCTGCCGTGCATCTTGCCATAGTCCTTGCCGGCGGCAACGTCGTTCCAGCTGTTGTACGAGGCCATCACCGTCTGCACGTCCGCAGCGATGGCCGGGGTATAGCCGGCGGCATGCACGCGCATCATGTGCTCGCGGGTGGCGCGGCTCTCGCCCTGGTCGACGCCCTGAAAGGTGCCGCCATCGCCCAGGAAGTGCTTGGCCGTGGCGATCACGTCGCCATCGCCTTTCAGGCTGCCCTGCAGGCCCTTGACCATTGCACGGGCATAGGCCGCGACGATCGCCGGATCGCTCGAATAGCTTTCATAGCTTCGGCCCCAGCGGCGGTTCTCGCCCACCGCCAGCGTCGGCGCGAATACCCAGGTGATGCCGGTGGCGCGGACCTGCCTTGCGGTTGCGTGGCCAATCCGCTCGACGAGCGCGGTGTCGTGCGCCGCACCCAGGCCGATATTGTGGGGAAACAGCGTCGCACCGGCGACATTGCCGTGCCCATGCACCGCATCGGTTCCCCAGATTACCGGGATCTGCACCGCCATGTCGGTGGTCATCGAGGCGCGGTAATAGGCATCCGAAAGCGCCGTCCAGGCGGTTAGCGCGGCATCCTTGCGATCACCGGGCCAGGCGCCGCCGCCGTTCAGGACCGATCCGATATAATAGCGCCGCACCTCGTCCGGCGTGATGTAACGGATGTCGGGCTGGGTCATCTGCCCGATCTTCTGTTCCAGCGTCATGCCCGCCAGAATGGTGGCAATACGCTTTTCGAGCGCCGCGTCGGCCGTGCGGGGTGCGTGCAGCGCCGGCGCCGGGTGTTTCGGGAAGGGGGCCGCAGCCGTACAGCCTGCGATCAGGGGAAAAACTGTCAGCAGGGTTCGCAACCGCATCCTGGCCTCACTTGCATGCCGGCGCGGTGCCGGTCTGTTTGGGAAGAAAAAGGGGGGAGGCGGGCTGGATTTGCCAGCGCTCCCCCAAATGCCGGTTCGGGCAAGGGGTTGGGGACTCAGGGTGCCTCAGAACCGGTAGTTGAAGCCGAGCAGGAACTGCCGCCCGTATTTTTCATAGGTTTCCAGCACGGTGCCGCCGCTGGACGTGTGCGTACCGCCCGAATCCATGCCCAGCCGCGTGCGATAGGGCGAGTTGGTCAGGTTGTTCACCTGGAACAACACGCCCAGCCCGTTCAGCGTGCCCTTGTCGAAGGTATAGCCGATCTGTGCGTCCACCTGCTTGTCGGCCAGGATCTCGGTATAGCCGCGCGTCGCGAACAACTGCACGACTTCGCCCTTGAACGCGGAGCGGTACCGCTGGCTGATCCGCGCCTGGAAGCCGCCATTCTCGTAATAGGCGGTCAGGTTGTAGATGGTGCCCGACAGGCCCGGGATGCGAACCTCCTGGCCATTGTCCGCCGGATTTAGGTCGGATTCGGTCAGCGACAGGCTGCCGATCAGGCCCAGCCCGCGTAGCGGCCGCACCACCGTTCCGAAATCGAAGGCGCCGCTGAATTCCACGCCCTTGATCGTCCCGCCATTGCCGTTGGCGGGCAGGGTGATCTGCCCGATCGGGCTGACAATCACGCCCGGCGGGATCGACGTTGCGGTGCTGGGCAGCGGGATGCCGGAGAAATTGAACAGGTCGGTGCGCTGGTAGATGTAGGTGTGCAGCTTCTTGTAGAAGCCGGCGATCGAGAAATAGGTCGTCTTGTCGACATACCATTCATAGGCAACGTCCAGCGCATCGGCCCGCCACGGCTTCAGATTGGGGTTGCCGCCCGATGCCGACCAGGGATTCACCGTCTGCCCCGGCGCGCAGCCCGGCCCGCTGGAGCAGACCAGCGCGTTGAAGCTGGGCGTAACGTTGGCCCGCATTTCGTCCATGCGCGGCCGCGCCATGGTCTTGGAAGCCGCGAAGCGCAGGCGGTGTCCGCCGCCCAGTTCCCAGATCAGGTTCAGGCTGGGCAGCACGTCGGTATAGGTCGCGCCCGCCCGGCGCATCACCGGCGTGATCGGCTTGCCGGGTTCCAGCCCGTTGATGACGACGCCGGTCGATTCCTGCTGTTGCTGCACCACCTGCACACCGGCATTGCCGCGCACCGGCCCGATCTTGAAATCAGCGCGGACGAAGCCGGTCAGCAGCTCTTCGGTGATGTCCCAGTTCTTGTCGAAATAATTGGCGTCGAGGATCGGCGCGCGCTGGTAATATACGTCGAGCGCGCGGTCGAGATCGACGCTCAGCACATTGCCCAGTCCGGCAAAGCCCAGCGACGTGGGCGAGACCAGATATTGCGGGTCGACCAGCACCTGCTGGCGTCCGTTCTTCAGGAACAGGTCGTAATCGCCGACGCGCTTGCTCTTTTCGCGGTGCGTGAAGTTCACGCCGGCGCTGAGCTTGGTCAGGAAACCGTCGAAGCTGTGGTCGAGCTTCAGGTCGATCGCGTAGATGCTTTCCTTCACCTTCGGGAAACGGATCGCGCCGTCATGGGCCCAGCCGCCCCAAGGCGCACGGTCGCCAAGCGACACCTTCGACGCATCGGCATAGTTCAGCCCGGCGCCATAGGTGGGATAGCCATCGTCCGGCACGCTGAAGCTGATCTTGTCATAAGTGCGCCCGACGTCCGGCGTGGCCGAGGTGACGCCGCCCGTGCCCAGGCCATAGCCGGCATAGGTCTCCAGGATCTGCTCGTTGCGCTTGTTGTTGGAATAGGAAAGATCGGCGACGAAGTTGGTGCGATCATCCAGCTTGAACGCATTGTTCCAGCCGGCCGAGAAAATCTCGTCGTCGCGCTTGTTCAGGTCGTTGCGGATGATCGGGACGGCATTGTTGACGGTGCCGCTCGCCGCGAACAGGGAACCGCCGCGCGTGTCGGTCTGTACGCCGGTAAAGGTCGCATTGTCTGCCCAGCCGTTCGAGAACCACTGCGCGCCGCGGGTCGTCTCCTGCTGGTGAAACTTGGAATAATAGAGGTCGAGCGTGGAATGGACATTCTCGCTCGGTTGCCATTCGACGATGGCGATGCCGGCGTCGCGCCGGTTCAGACGCGAGGTGGCGAAGACTTCCTGGCCATTGAGGATCAGGGCGTTGGCGGCAGAGGCCGGCTGTACCGTCGTCGGGCTGACGCTGCCGAACGTGTCGTAGCCATAGGCCTTGAAATGCTGGTTCTTCGACGGTGAATCGAGATGGGCATAGCCCAGCGCAATGCCGAGCGTGCCATTGGCGAACTGGTCGATATAGCTGGCGCTGCCGCGGAAGCCCCAGTTGCGGAGATCGGCGTTCGCCTTGCTGCCTTCGGTCAGTTCGCCGCGCAGGTTGAGCGCTACGGCGCGCTTGCCGAACGCCAGCGGCCGCACCGTGCGCAGGTCCGCGGTGCCGGACAGGCCCATGCCAGAGACGGCAGCGTCAGGCGTCTTGTAGATAACGACGCTGGACAGCAGTTCGGACGGATATTGGTCGAACTCGACTGCGCGGTTGTCGCCCGAGCTCGCCTGCGGCCGGCCGTTGAGCAGGGTGGTGGTGAAGTCGGGCGCAAGGCCGCGAATCGAAATCACCTGCGCGCGACCGTTGACGCGCTGCGCGGCGAGGCCGGGCAGGCGGGCGATCGATTCGGCGATCGACACGTCGGGCAGCTTGCCGATGTCCTCGGCCGACACCGCCTCTACGATCGAGGTTTCCTGCCGCTTGATGTTGATGGCGTTCTGCAGGCCGGCGCGCAGGCCGACGACGACGACTTCCTGCCCTTGCTCGTCCTGCGTTGCGGGCGCGGTATCACCCGGCGCTGTCTGTGCCCACGCCTCGCCCGGTATCGCGGCGGCCAGCGCCAGCGTGGATATGCCAAGCCCCAGATTCTGTTTGGTGCGGCGCGCGCCTCGCGCCCGGCGACGATCCGCCATCATGTTCCCCTCTCCTGTCCCCGGCACAAGGTGCCTTTTTTGGTGCTCACGACTGGAAGCGCTTCCAGTCGGTACGCCGCGGAGGGGGTGTTTGTCAATCGGCAATGGCAGCGAAGGGTCTTCTCGCGGATCAGGCTGCCGGCGAGGCAACCGATTCCCGGAGCACCAGATGGTGTTCGATCAGGTCGTGGCCGGGCTCCACCTGGCCGCTGCCGCGACGAAGCGCTTCGGCCAGCCGCTCGACCGCGCGTGCGGCCATCCGGCGGATTGGCTGGTGGATGGTGGTAAGCGGCGGCCATACGCACGCGGCAACCGAAGCGTCGTCAAACCCGAGGACGGACAATTCACCGGGGAGTGACAGGCCCATGCGATGCGCGGCGAACATCGCGCCCACGGCCATGTCGTCATTGGCACACACCAGCGCGGTGGGGCGGTTCGCGCCTTCCAGCAGCGCTTGCGCCAGTTCGGCGCCCGAGCGGAAGCTGAAATCCCCGCGCAGCGGCGTGACGCTGTCGGGTGCGATGCCAGCTTCGACAAGTGCGCGCTGAAATCCCGCAAACCGCGCTTCGGCGGCAAGATGGCCGGCAATGCCGAGAAGATAGCCGAAGCGGCGATGTCCCGCCTGGATCGCATGGCGGGTTATTTCGAAGCCCGCCGCCTCTTCGTCGAAGCCGACGCTGGGGAGCAGGGCGCACACCGCGTCGCTGGGGGAGATGCACACGACGGGGCAGCGATGTTCGATCAGCCGATCCGCCAGCTGCAGATCGTCAGACAGCGGCGGTGCCAGCACGATGCCGGCGCTGCGCCGCGACAGGAACAGCTCGATGACCTTATCGCCGCGCCGGTCATCCTCTGCCTGCACATTGACGGTCGAAAGCTCGAACCCTGCGGCCGCCGCGGCGCGCAGTGCGCCGAGTTCGAGGGCCGAGAAATAATAGGAATTGGGCGCAGAATCGAGCGCGATGCAGTTGACGAGGGTCAGGACATTGCTCGTCCGGCTGGCGAGGTTTCGCGCCAGCGGGTTCGCGCGATAATCGAGGCGCTGGGCCGCATCCATCACTCGCGCGCGAACGGCGGGACTGACATTCGCCTGTCCGTTCAGCGCGCGGGACGCAGTTGCCCTGCCGACGCCGGCGAGTGCCGCGACATCGTCGATGGTCGCGCGGGCAGTTGCAGGTTCGGGAAACCGATAGTCGCGCGGACCGGGGGGGGAATGCTGCGTCATGATCTGCGCAAGCGTTGGCACAAGCGGGGGTGGAACGACAAGCTCCGACCGCTCGGTCTTCTGCTGCATATGGCGACTGGCTGATTGCGCCAGACGCCGCGCCGATCGGATAAAGATAACCGGAGTTCAGGAATGTGCGGGCAGGCGCAAAGCGGGGCTGCATTGAGGTTGCGTTGCAATGAAAGACTAAACTATGATTTTTCTAATTCAGGGCATGTAGCATGAGCCAACTCGCAAACGACGAACACACATTGGCCGAGGTTCGTCGTCAAATCCGGGTGCTGACGAGCGGCGTTTTTGGCATGCGGGGCGATGCCGAGCTCTCTGAGATCGTCGAAATAGCCGCTTCATCGATGGGTTTCCCTTTCGCCGCCGTGTCCATTGTCGACCGGTCCAGGCTGTGGCTTGCGGTCGCCTATGGCTTTGATCCACGCGAGTTCGCGCGGCCTGACAGCTTTTGCGACGCGGCTATCCAGGTACCCGGCTTTGCGCCCTTGTGCGTGGCGGATGCCTGGCGCGAGCCTCGATTCAAATTTGCGCCAGCGGTGATCGAAATGAACGTGCGCGCCTATTATGCGGCGCCCCTGGTTACGGGGGATGGCTTCGCGCTGGGCACGTTATGTCTGTTGGACCAGAAGCCACGGACGGTAGACGCGCCCTCGCTTGAGCTGCTGGCTTCTCTTGCCTGCAACGCTTCGGCGGTCATCGATCGGGAGTCCAACGCGCTGGCGCACGCGCAATATGCCATCGCAGAGCTTTCCAACCGTATCCGCCTCGCAATCGCTAATGAGGATGAAACGACGGTGGAACTGCTCGACCAGGAACTCCGCCGCCTTGAGGCGAGGCTGGCGCCCGACTGGCAATCGGAATCTGCTGCAGAGGGTGCGTATCGCTGAGCAGCCACAGCGATACGCATTCTCAGTAAGCCTATTCTGCGCCACAAGCGCTAATGGCCGGCAGCTTTCGCGGCGCTGCCGGCCATCCTCGCTTGTGAAGCGCGCTTTAGAACGTCACCTCTGCGGTGATGCGATAGCTACGCCCGAATACCGCGTCGAATTCCTTGTTCGTGCTGAACTCGGGAACCGGTCCGGCATAGGTCACGCCCATGTTGAACGGGTTGTTGACGATCGCCCGCAACCGGAAATGGTCGTTGACCATCAGGCCGGCAGAGGTGTTGACCATCCAGTAGGGCGAGACATTGTAATATTGATAGTTGCTCGCCGGGTTGTTGGGGTTCACCTTGGTCGGGCCGTCATAGATGACCGTCCAGGACCAGTCGAAGCGCTTGGTCTGCCAGTCGATCGTCGACGTCACCGCGTCCGCCGGTTCGCCGATCGCATCATGGGCATATTGCAAGCTGCCGGTGCCGACCACCGACTGGTTTTTGAACTCGTGCAGATAGTTGGAGCTCAGGTTCAGGACACCGGCGCTGTCGGGAAGGCCGAGGCTGCTGAGCCGCAGGGCATATTGTGCCGAGAGCTGCGCGGCACGGTAGTTCTGAGACGCAATGTTCAGGTAGGTGTCGGTGAAGCTGGTGATCTGGTGGGTCGTCGGGTCGCGCGTGAACTGGGAGCAGAAGGGCGAATTCGGATAGCTCGCCGAGTCATAGCAGGCCTGCATGATGCTCTGGATGCCCGGCTGGACGATCTCGTTTTTGATGTCGATGTGGATATAGTCGGCCGTCAGTACGAAGCCGGGCAGGAACGGCGCCGCATAGGTTCCGCCGACCGTCCAGCTATTTGCGATCTCGTTGTTCAGCTTGGGGTTGCCACCGCCCAGTCCCTGGACGGTCGCATTGGAGATCGCCGAGGTGAAGCCGGCGGGAACACCTGCCGCCGCGCAGTTCTTTGCGCGGGTTGCGGGGTTTGAGCCGCCGTTGATGAACAGCGAATCGCAAGGATCGTTACCCGATTCGAACACCGTTGCGACAGGCGCGAAGGCTTCGGTCACCGACGGCGCACGGAACGACCGCGTGAAGTTACCGCGAAGCGTCAGACCCTTGACAGGCGACCAGTTGCCACCGCCGGTATAGGACCAGAAGCCACCGTTCAGCGAGTTGTCGGTATAGCGTGCCGCACCGTTCAGCGTGAGCTCTCGCAACAGCGGAATGTGCATGTCGGGCGAGAGCACCGGCAGGGTAACTTCGGTGAAGCCTTCATGCGTGTAATAGGAACCGCTGACCGGCGCGATCACCGCATATTGGCTATAGGGGCCCGAGAAGAAGGTGCCGGCATTGAAGGCCTGGCTCTCCCGGCGGATTTCGCCGCCGATCACTGCGTTCAGGTCACCCGCCGGCAGATGTGCCAACGAGCCCTTGATGTCGACCACTGCGTCGAACTGCTTGTTGACCTGGCGGCTGATGGCCGGTGCGTTGATGTAATTCAGTGCCGCCTGGCTGACATTGCCCGTGCCGAAGAGGTTGAGCGGCGCGCACGTGCTGCTGAGCGTCGCGATGGGGGCGTTGGTATAGCCGGGCGCGCACGTGATCTGGCCGTTCGGGCCGACCACCGCGTTCAGCGCGTTCTGGATGTTCTGCCAGACCAGGCCTGGCTGGCTCGAAGTCGTGTTGACCTGCCCGTAGGTGACAGTGCCTTCCCAGGTGAATTTGTGCGTGCCCAGCGAGAAGTCGCCATCTAGGCCGGCGACGCCGCGCGCCAGCGAGGATTGGGTGGTGAAGCCGCCGTTAAACAGGTCGGTGTTCGCACGGGCGAGATAGAACTGGTTGGTCGGCTGTCCCGCCGCCGCCAGCGAAGCCTGGATCGTCGCCTGGTCGGCGGGGCTCAGGAACGGGTTGCTGGAAGAGATCGCGTAGTTGGCATAGGGCAGTCCGGCGCCCCCGGGGCCCGAGAAAAGTGCGGTGTTGTACAGGGGCTGGGACGCAGTGTTGCTCGCGGTATTGCGGCTGGCCCAGGCTTCCGCGTGGAAGCGGATATGATCGCTGAAATCATAATGCCCCATCAAGACGCCCTGGATGCGTTCGCTCTTGGTCAGCAAATTACCAAAGTCGCCGATCCGGAACCCGTCACCGCCGGCCTCGTCGGTAAAGCTTCCCACTGGCGTGCCGTGCTGGAACGGAACGAGCTGCCCCGCCTTGTTGAACACAAGCGCCTGGCCGGCTGCATTGGTGATTGCTTGGTACGGTGCACCGAAAATCGGGTCCGCCGGCCCGCCTGCGGAAAGGCGGTTGAACGGGACGTTGTCGATGGCGGTCGGAAGGCCCGTGTTGGTGACCACGGAGAAACGATCGCCGCCGAAATAGGCAATGTTTTGGGGCCCCGTCTGACTGGTGGTCTTGCCGAGGAACGGCGCATCGGCGCCGGTCACGAACCGCGAGGCGGTGAGCATGCCGTCCTGGTGGTCATAATAGGCGTTGAGCGTGATGTTGCCGCGCCCGTCGCCGAAGTTCTTGCCGACCAGCACCGACACGTTGCTGTCCGCGCCGTCGCCCTTTGCGGAGATGCCGTTGCTGCCCGTGACGTCAAGCCCCTCGAAATTCTTCTTCAGGATGACGTTGACTGTGCCCGCAATCGCATCGGAACCATAGATCGGCGCGCCGCCGACCGAGACGACGTCGATGCGATCGACCAGCGCCGGCGCAATCTGGCCGAGGTCGACCGGGGTGCCCACCGAGGCGCCGAACACGCTGGAGGTCGCGCCGGATATAAAGCGTGAGCCGTTGACCAGCGTCAGGGTGCGCTGGGAGCCGAGATTGTAGAGGTTACTGAACGATTGGCCGGCGCTAAAGCTGCTCTGGCCGCCGATCGTGCTGTTAGCTGGTATACCGAACTGCGGCATGTTGGTCAGCGCCTGGCTGATCTGCGTGAAACCCTGCTTGGCGATGCTGTCGCCGGTGATTGCGACGACGGGCTGGTCTGCCACCTTCTTTCCCGTGCGGGTTCCGGTAACGATGACTTCGTCCTGCGCACCCTGAACGCCGGACGCGGCGGTGTTGGTGGTTGGTGCGGAAGTATCATCCTGCCCCGCGCTATTGGCGGGGCGATCCTGTGCGCTGGCAGGCGCAATGGCAACGAACGCCATCGCGAGAGCGGAGCTGGCCACTAGGAGTGTGCGACAATTGGGTAACATCCGGGCGCCTTTCTTTGATTTGCTGGCGTCAGGATCAAATTCCGATCGGTTGGTGTCCAATCAAAAATCAGATTGTGAATGATTCTTGCTCGAAACCGTTGCATTTTCGAGACAGTTTCTGACACGATCTAGAAACAAATTGAAATAATTACTTTTTTTATGCGATGAATTGTATTTCATTTACTGGTTTGATTCATTGGTGATCATATTTAGTTATTGAAATGTGAATTAAGAGATTTTTAAATATATTTAAGAATTAGTGTGCATGTTCAACCTATTTTTCATCAAGAGCCACTGCAGGTGGGGCTGTTCGATGTGTCGTGCGAAGATGAAGGGCAAAGATTTCGAATGACGGAATCACCCCACGGGGCGGACTGACTTTCCCAAGTCGGCGTGGTCTGCGGTGGTTTGCTGATACGGACACTAAAAGGCTTCGTGAGGCTTCCTCGCTTCACCTCGACAAATTGCTCAGGCCACTTGTACCCCGTCAGCACCACTGGAATAGATTTGAGGTTGTGAGTTGAGGAGGATCTGGGCTTCGTCGCAGTGACGAAGGAACGAAGATGAAGCCGAGTTCCTCCAACGTGAAATTGCCGGCGAAGGCCCCTGGGGAGCAGGTGGTGAAGGACATTCGGCGGCAGACGCGGCGCCACTTTTCGGCCGAGGACAAGATCCGGATCGTGCTCGAGGGCCTGCGCGGCGAGGACAGCGTCGCCGAGCTGTGCCGCAAGGGAGGCATTGCCCAGAGCCTGTATTACACCTGGTCGAAGGAGTTCATGGAAGCGGGCAAGCGCCGTCTTGCTGGCGACACTGCCCGCGCCGCGACCACCGGCGAGGTGCAGGATCTGCGCCGCGAAGCCCGCGCCCTGAAGGAATGCGTTGCCGACCTGACACTCGAAAACCGTCTGCTGAAAAAGCATGATCGCGGATGGGGGCGACGACGAAAGAGGTATCCCGCATCCGAAAAGCTAGAGATCATCAGGATCGTCGAGCAGTCGCGCCTGTCCGCCAAGCGGACGCTGGATCAGCTCGGCATCGCACGGCGGACATTCTACCGCTGGTACGACCGCTACCTCGACGGCGGGCCAGAAGCCTTGGAGGACCGGCCATCGGCGCCGAGCAGGGTGTGGAACCGCATCGGCGACGACATCCAGGGCCAGATCGTCGAGATGGCGCTGGAGCATAGCGAGTTGTCCCCGCGCGAACTGGCGGTGCGCTTTACCGATGAACGTCAGTACTTTGTCTCCGAGCCCACGGTCTACCGGCTGCTCAGCGACAACGGCCCCTGCTACATCGTGAGTAGCCCCTAGATTTCTGGACGCCTTGGATCCTAATTTTGAGGACAGTAGGCGACGATGGGGAAGCCCAATTTCAGCGATGGATTCAAGCGTGACGCGGTGGCCCAGATCACCGAGCGCGGCTATCCGGTAGCGGAGGTTTCGCAGCGTCTGGGCGTCAGCCAGCACTCGCTGTATTCGTGGAAGCGGCAGCTGGCGAAGGCGGGGTCAGGCGATGCCGGCAAGGATGCGGAGATCCGCCAGCTGAAGCGCGAGCTGGCCCGGGTGACCGAGGAGCGCGACATCCTAAAAAAAGCCACCGCGTATTTCGCTCGGGATGCAAAGTGAGATACGCGTTCATTGCCGAGCATCGCAATTGTTTTGGCGTGCGGGCGATGTGCCGGTGCCTAGCCGTGCAGCCAAGTGGCTTTTATGCGTGGCAAAAGAGCCCGCTGAGCCCGCGGGCTCGGGAAGATGCTCGGCAGACGGAGCTGCTCCGGCGGGCGTGGAACGACAGCGGCAGGGTCTATGGCTACCGCAAGCTGCACGACGACCTGTTGGATCACGGCGAGACCTGCTGCCCGAACCGGGTCGCCAGATTGACCAGGCTGGCGGTCATCAAGGCGCAGATCGGCTACAAGCGCAGGCCCGGCAGCCATGGCGGCAAGTCGTCCCTGGCGGTCGACAACACGCTGGATCGCCAGTTCGACGTGGCTGCGCCAGACCGGGCCTGGGTGACAGACATCACCTACATTCGCACCCTGGAAGGCTTCGCCTATCTGGCGGTCGTGATCGACCTGTACTCCTGCCGCGTGGTGGGCGGAGCAGCCAAAGGTTCCGGCGATGCGGAGCATCGTTGGAAAGGCTGCGGAGGGTGGTCGATGCAGAGCCGGCAGACCACCGATCTGGTGCTGCAGGCACTGCACATGGCGGTATGGCGCCGTCAGCCGAGGCACGGGGTGTTGATCCATTCGGACCAGGGCGTGCAGTTCACCAGCATGGACTGGGCTGCCTTCCTACGCGCGCACAATCTTGAGCACTCGATGAGCCGCCGTGGCAACTGCCATGACAATGCCGTCGCGGAGAGTTTCTTCTCCTCGCTCAAGCGGGAGCGCATCCGGCGTCGACCGTACAAAACCCGCGAGGAAGCCCGGCAGGACGTGTTCGATTACATCGAGATGTTCTACAACCCGGTGCGCAACCAGGTCAGGAACGGGATGCTGTCGCCCGTCCAGTTCGAACGGCAGCAGGTTCTGAAGGCGGAAGGCGTCTAGAAAACTAGGGGCTACTCAGCATCCTGCTGGAGAACTACTTCCTGCCCGGTGACCTGGAGGCCCAGATCCAAGCGTTCGTCGAGCACTACAACCACCAGCGCTTCCACGAGAGCCTGGCCAACGTGACACCCGCCGACGCCTACTGCGGCAGGGCGGCCGCCATCATCAAACAGCGCGAAAGGGTGAAGCGACAGACCCTCGAATATCGGCGCTTGCTGCACTGCAAGCTCGCCGCCTAACATCAACCCCAAGACGAGGCCCGCTCTCCGCTAATTTACGTCCCCATCTGCGCCAAATGTCCTGACGACGGACATGCCGCGCGCCTGGGGCGGCTTTCTGGTCGGGGTCGCACTACTGTCATCGCTGCTTTCCGGTATCCTTGCTCATCCGTGCATTTTCCGCGACGCCTTCCATCTCCGACTCGGCGGTTCGCCGCGATTGCAGGAGGCGGATCTGCACAATCGTATCGGTGTCTGGGCGCTGCCCTTCCACCTGATCGTGTCGCTCAGCGGAGCGTTGCTGGGCCTGTCGACAGTGATCATTGCCGTGCTGGGCATGGTTGCATTTCAGGGCGACACCGCAAAAGTCTATGCCCTGTTCCGCACGCCGCGCCTGGCGGAGGATGCCAGGCCGGCGCCCCCGCTCGACCTGCGCCCGATGCTGGCGGACGCCGCTCGGCGCGTACCTGCTGGGCAAATCGACTATCTTCGGATCGAGCATCCCACCCGCCGCGACGCCAGCGTAGAACTGCAGGTGGCGGACGGATCGCAGCGCATCGCCGATACCGATGCCTATGGTTATGACCGCAGTGGCCGGATCTATCATGCCAAACGCGCGGCGGAGAACCACCTTGGCGGCCAGATACTCGGATCGTTGGGGCGCTGCATTTCGGCTGGTTCGCCGGGCCGGTGGTGAAAATCGCCTATGGCGGGTTGGGGCTGGGGCTGGCCTATCTGGCGTCGGGCGGCGTTTTTTTGTGGATAGCCAGGCGTCGCGATCGTGGGCGGCCGGTACCGGGATGGGAACGCATCTGGACTGATTTGGCCTGGGGCCAGCCGCTTGCGCTTGCCGCCGGCGCGCTGGGTGCCGTCGCGGCGCCCACGATGACGGCGTTGCCGCTGCTCGCTTGGGCCGTGACGAGCCTGGAGATGCTGGCGGCGCCGCTGCTCGCGCGGATAGGGCGCGGCGGTACCGGCGTGGTGCTGGCGGCGCTGGTCCATGGCGGATGGGGTGCAGCGGACTGGATGGTGCCGATGGTCAACCTTGTACCGGTCTCGGTTTGCGTGGTGCTCGCAATCGGAGCGCGGCGTGCGCCGTTCGCCGACCGTCGCGAACTACCGCTCACGTCGTGATCCGCATCCGATCAATGCAGTGTGACGATGAGCCCGTCGCGGAGCCAGTTGCCCAGCCAACTGCCGGCGATCGCTGCGCTTCCCTCGTCGCCATATTCGGCAGCCAGCGCTGCGCAGAGTGCGCCGAAGGACATCCCCTCCTGCAACTGGCATATCGCATGCGCTTCGGCTTGCCCGGTCGTCCGGAAGCTGGGATTGAAGCCGTCGCGCCAAAGCAAGACGACGCCCGGCGCCGGCAGCCGCTGCGCGGCGGGTGGGGGCGTTTCTGCCGTCAGCGACTGCCACAGCGCGCTCGCGTTGGTGCGGACCGGCAGCAGGGTCAGGCTCGGAACGAAGCCCAAGCGGGCGGCTTCCCAGTTCACCACGCCCAGCGCTTCCCCCATAATCGGCGTGACATCCGGCGTAGTGAAGCTATTGGCCAGACCCCACTCGATCTGCGCCAGTTCGGCGCACTCGGGATCGTCCGGGTAGAGCGCGGCGATGGTGCCGGCGAAATCGGCACCATAGACGTCCAGTGTCCAGCTGTGGGGTGGGGACGCTTCGATATGCTGCGCAGCGGCAGCCAGAAACGCAACCTTGCCCAGCCAGCGTTGCAGCTGGGGAAAGCTGTTCTCCAGCGCGGCGATGAGTTGGCTGCGATAGTTGTTGAGGTAGATGTCGAGACCGGCCCGGCTTCCCAGCCGGGCTGCGGCGTCGGCGCATTCCGCGTGCAGCCATCGCCCGAAGGTCGCCTGCAGGGTCGCCAGCCTCATGCCGCAAGCTCCAGCGCGGCGATGGCGCGCGCGCGATCGAGTTCGGCCAGCAACTCGGCCAGGGGAGGAATGGCGTCGTCGCGCTCGATCATCGTCGCGACAGGCCCCACGTGCCCCAGCGCTTCGGCATAGAGCGCCCAGACGGGATCGGGTACCGGCTGGTCGTGGGTGTCGATCAGTAATGTTTCCCCATGGCTGTGCCCGGCGAGATGGATCTGCCGCACCCGTGCCATGGGAATGCCGGAGAGATAGGTGCGGGCGTCGAAGCCGTGATTGGTTGCGCTGACGAACACATTGTTGACGTCGAGCAGCAGCTCGCAGCCGGTGCGGGCGCACAGTGCGTCCAGAAACGTCCACTCGGTCATGTCCGCGTCGTCAAAGGCAACGTAGCTCGAAGGGTTCTCGATCAGAATCGTGCGGCCGAGCGCAGTCTGTGCGGCATCGACATTGTCGCACACGATCTGCAGCGCTTCCTCCGTGTAGGGCAGGGGGAGCAGGTCATGCGACTGGAAGCCGCCGAAGCGCGTCCAGCAGAGATGGTCCGATACGAACAGCGGCTCGATGGCGTCGACCAATTCGCGCAGACGCAACAGATAATCTTGGTCCACCCCGTCGGCCGAGCCGATGGACATCGATACGCCGTGCAGCGCTACGGGATGGCGTTCCCGAACCCGCCGCAGTATGTCGCGCGGGCGGCCGCCGGGGACCATGAAGTTCTCGGAGATGACTTCCACGAAATCGACCGGAACCGGCACAGCGGGTTCCAGAAAATCGGCATAATGCGGCTTGCGCAGCCCGAGGCCGAAGCGGTGCGGGTGGGTCATGCCCCTGCTCCTGAAAACAGGGCGGCCCGGCGGAGAGGCCGGGCCGCCGGCCGCATCACTTCGGTTCGGTCAGGCTGCCGCCCTGCGCCTTGCAGGCCTTGGCGGAAACGGCCTTGAAGCCCTGGCCCTTGCAGCTGTTCTGGCCCTTGCAGTCGTTGCGCGCGGTCTTGCAGTCGGACGTACCCTTGCAACTGTTGATGCCATAGCAATGGACGACCTTGCCGGCAGGGGCCGGGGCGGCGGCGACACTGGCGCCGGACAGGGCGATGAGCGCGGCGGTGGCGGCGATGCTGGCGCCGGTCTGGATCGAGATCATGTGGAGGCTCCCTTGGAGAGGTTGGTGCCGGTTCGGCCTCCCCGATACGTCGCCGGTCGGACGGCGGTTACACGCTCACCAGCGCAATACGCGCGGCCCCAGCAGCGCTCCCAGTCCGGCTGCCAGCAGGATGCCCAGCGTGTACCAGGTGAGCACGAACACCGCGGCGAACTCGTCGCAGTGCAGGCAGTAGATGGTCGCCGCCCAGGCGCCTGCCGCCAGCCCGGCGGCAGCACCGGCTGCACGCAGATTGGTCGGGGCCAGCTTGCGGAACGACCAGAGCAGGCCGAGAAAGATCGGGATTGCCAGCAGCAGAACACGCCACGGGCAGATGTTCCAGCTGCCGCCCAGCCACATCGAGAGCCAGTCGCGCAACGGCGTCCGGGACATTTCCTCGATCGCCAGCGCGGCTAGCAGCAGGATTGGTAGCGCCAGCGGCCACAGCACGCGCAGCGATCCGCCGCTTGGCCGCGCCAGCCGCATGGTAGCCGCCACGGCGATGAACCCGAGCGACAGCGTGTAGGCCCATTTCATCCAGAAGGAGAAGCCGAACATCGCCTGAGGAAAGTCCGGCCGCATGCCGAACAGGGCGAAGACCAGCCCGATGCTCACCACGCCGCCGCCGGCGATACCCAGGGCGATGCGTCGGCCGATGAAACGCGGCGGTACCGGCGGAACATGCGCGGCAAGCGTGTCGATCAGCCGGTCGGTGCTGATTGCGGTTTCCTCCTCGGGGGTCATCCTTCGTGCCCCCGCAGCCGCGCAGCAAGCGCCTTGAGTCCGCGATGCACCGAAATCTTGACGTCGGACTGGCCAATCTGTGCGCCATCGGCCGCCTCGGCCACACTAAGCCCCTCAATATGTGTGTCGCGAATGGCGCGGGCCTGCTTGGGCGACAGGCCGGAAAGCAGCCGGTCTACATCCACCCGTGCGCCGATTGCGTCTTCGAACCCCTCGGTGACCAGGATCGCCTCGACATCCTCGATGGGAATGGAAACACGTCGGCGGCGGAAATGGTCGATCAGGCGATAGCGCGCCACCGCATAGAGCCAAGCAGTGAACGGCCGATCGCGATCATAGGTGCCGCGCTTGGTGTGAATGGCAATCAGCGTTTCCTGCACCAGGTCCTCAATATCCTCGTCGCCGCGCATCCGACGACGGAAAAAGCTGCGCAGCAAAGGCACCAGCGCGCGCAGCAATGCCGCATGCGCTGCGGCATTGCCGTCGAGTCCCGCCGTCATCCATGCGCGTAGCGCTGCTTCGGTATGCCGCATTCCCACTCCCTGCCCGGGCGATACGCAGCTGGTCGCGGGAAGGTTACACCCGCTGCACAAAAAGGAAACTGCAGGCCGAACGTAACTGCGCCTGTAACCGCGGGCCGTTTGGTGCCGTACGGCGGCAGGTGACCCGACGCCTTCGCTTTTCCGGGGCACCGCGCTGCGGCTGCCCTTCGTCGGATGCCGCTGCCCGAGAGGCCAACCAGGGAGAATTTCGATGATCAAGACCTCCGCCGCCCTTGCTGCCACCGTCGCGCTGGGCATCGCCGCCACCAGTGCCCAGGCGCAGCAGCCGAAGATGGAAAAATGCTACGGCGTCGCGCTCGCCGGAAAGAATGACTGCAAGGCAGGCGCCGGCACCAGCTGCGCCGGCACCGCGACCAAAAACTATCAGGGCAATGCCTGGAAGCTGGTCAAGGCAGGCACCTGCACTTCGATCAAGACTCCGAAGGGCAACGGCTCGCTGACCCCCAAGGCGTAAGCCGCAATGCCCGGCCGGATCCCTGGCCGGGCACCCCCTATATCTGGAGCCTGCCATGCAATCCTTTGCTGCCCTTTATGCCAGCGCTGGCAGCCTCGCCGCGCGATTGCTTCCGCTTTCGTTCCTGCTGCTCGTCGCGCGACTCGGCATTGCCGCAATCTTCTTCCTCTCCGGCCGCACCAAGGTAGAGGGCTGGCTGACGATCACCGATTCCACCTATGAGCTCTTCCGTACCGACTATGCGCTGCCCTTCGCGCCGCCGGTGCTCGCCGCGCATCTCGCGACCTACTCGGAGCATTTCTTCCCGATCCTGCTCGTCCTAGGCCTCTTCACCCGGCCGGCGGCCCTCGCGCTGCTGGGGATGACGACGGTGATCGAAGTCTTCGTCTATCCCGACGCATGGCCGACGCATCTCAGCTGGGCCGGGCTGCTGCTGCCACTGATTGCCGCCGGACCGGGCGCCTGGTCGCTGGATGCACTGATCGGCCTGGAAGCGCGGCGAATGCCAGCGGATAAAGCATGAGCGGCCTTGGGGAGTTGTTATCTCCGAGCGCTGTCGTTTGACCGCGCGCTGAAGGGCGCCCGCATGTCCGGATAAAGAATTCTATGGCTGTCGCGGGAGGCGGCATCGTTCCCTGAAGGGTCCGTTTAAGGCAGTTGCTTGACATTATCTGCGTAATCGTTTGCTTTCTGCCGCGACGCATATTGGGAGAGGGTAAATGGCGGCTACCACGCGGCGCGACATGCTGGGTCTTTGCGGCGCACTGGCGCTGGCGACGCGCGCGGGCACGGTGCGCGCATCGGAGACACGCGAGGGGGCCGGGCGCGATCCGCTTGCGCATGTCGCTCCCGAACTGCGCGAGGGGGCGAAGACGGTGCTCAAAATGGGCGCTGCAATCAGCCCGATGACCGATGCGAAGCTGCCGATGTTGCGCAGCCTCGGCGACCAGATGGCGCCCTCGCTGCTCGCGGATGTGCCGGTGGCGACTTATGTCGTGCCGGTATCGCGCAGCATTCCGGACGTGACGGTATATGCGATCAACGCGCGCCCCGGCACTGCGCGCCCGGCGATCTTGCACACCCATGGCGGCGGCATGGTCGCCGGCTCGGCAAAGAGTGAGCGGCGCTATCTGCAGGGCATCGCCAAGGCACTCGACTGCGTGATCGTGTCGGTCGAATACAGCCTGGCACCGGAGGCACGCTGGACGCGCTCAACCGAGGAAAATTATGCGGGGCTCCGCTGGTTGCATCGCGAGGCGGCGATGCTGGGCGTTGATAGTGCGCGCATTGCGGTGATGGGGGAAAGCGCGGGCGGGGGCCATGCCGCACTGCTGGCGATCCGTGCCCGCGACCGGGGTGAAGTGCCGCTGGTGCTGCAGGCGTTGGTCTATCCGATGCTCGACGACCGGACCGGTAGCAGCGTGACGCCGCCCTGGTTTATCGGCGCTGTCGGCTGGGATGTGCAGGCCAACCGCTTCGGATGGCAGGCGTTTCTGGGCGCTGCGCCCGGTGGTGCCAGCGTGCCGGCTGCGGCAGTGCCGGCGCGGCTCGCCGATCCGACGGGACTGGCGCCGGCCTTTATCGCGGTTGGCGGCATCGACCTGTTCGTCGCCGAAGACATCGAATATGCGCGCCGCCTGACTCTGGCGGGTGTCCCGACCGAATTGCTGGTTGCACCTGGCGCCTTCCATGGCTTCGATCGGGTCGCGGAAAATGCGGCGCTGTCGCGGGCGTTCATCGCCGCCAAGATGACCGCCCTTCGCCGCGCGTTCGGGCTGCCAGATGCGCCTGCCTGAAACGCCTTGTTCCGTGAGACTGCGAAGCTAGAGTTTCGCGCAGGAACAGGGAACAAGCGTGCGCGTCAAAAATCTCAAGGAATTCGCCGAACTCGCCGGCGTCTCGACCGCGACCGCCTCGCGCGCGCTTACCGGATTGGGGCGGGTGAGCGACGATACCCGGCAGCGTATCGTCGCGCTTGCCGATCGTCTGGGCTATCAGCCCAATGTTATCGCCCGCAACCTGCGGACCCGGCGTACCATGGCGGTGGGCGTGCTGGTGCCGCTGGGGCATGACCGGCTCCAGCATCTGTCTGACCCGTTCTTCAGCACGATGACCGGCTATCTGGCAGATGCGCTGGCCGATCATGACTATGACTTGATGCTGTCGCGTATTCTGCCGCGCGACGAGCGCTGGCTCGAGCAGTATATCGGACGCGGCCGGGTCGACGGCATCCTCATCATCGGCCAGTCCGACCAGCGGCATGTGATCGATATCGTGTCGCGACGATATCTACCGATGGTGGTCTGGGGCGCGCATTTCCCCGATCAGCATTATTGCGCGGTGGGTTCGAACAATCTGGCGGGCGGGGCGCTGGCCGCAGAGCATCTGATCGCGCGCGGATGCCGCCGCATTGCCTTTGCCGGTCCTACCGGCAGCCCGGAATTTGCGCAGCGGCTGGAAGGGGTGCGGGGTGCACTTGCGACAGCCGGACTGGCGCCGCCGGTCGAACTGCCGACCCATCACGAACCTACTGCGGCCTATGCGGATCTCTCGGCGCTTCTCGCGAAGATCGGCCAGGTTCCCGACGGGATCGTCGCCGGCTCGGACGTGACGGCATCGGCGGTGCTGCGCGTTCTCGCGGAGCGGGGCTGGACAGTGCCGCACGATGTGCGCGTGGTCGGCTATGACGGCCTTCCGCTGGGCGCGCATCTCTCGCCCCCGCTCACCACGGTGGACCAGCAATTGTCCCACGGCGCCGCATTGATGGTCGAATTGCTGCTCGATCGGATTGTCGGTGTTGCCACCCCGTCGCAACTGATCGAGCCCCGCCTCGTCATCCGCAGCTCAAGCTAAGGCTACGCGCGCGCCGTCGAAGGCAAGCGTGAAGAAGGGCGAGGGGTACCCGCCAAAGCATCCGCGCCGCTCAGCTCCCGGCTGAATGACCGCGGGATTGGCGACGCCGGGCAAGTCGACAAAGCTGTTCGCACGCCCGTCGCCCAATACCCACCAGCTATAGGCCTGCGCCGGTGCGTCTGGGGGATTGCCGGCAACGAGGCCGGTTTCATTCACAGGGGTGAACGGCCCGAACGGGCTGTCGCCTGCCATCGCATAGAGACCGGTGGGGCCCGCTGGGCCATCGGCAGCAAACACCTTCCTCTGTGTCGACCAGAACAGATAATAGCGCTCGTCGAAGATGCGCAGGTGCGGTCGCTCCAGCTCGTTGTTCAGCCCGCCGGCGGAAACGATCGGCGGGAGCAGGCGCCATTGTTCGAGCGTGTCGTCGATCGCTTCGGCCATACCGATAACGCCGTTCCACGCTGATGCGGATGCAGCACAGGATGCCGTGAACAGCAGGTAGTGGCGACCGTCCGCGGGATCGCGGAACAGCGCAGGATCGCGAAATCCCTTGATGGTGCCGGCCGCGCCTTCCGTCTGGTCGGCACGCATGTACCAATGTTCGTCGGCAATGACCGATTCGATCGGGCCCCGCCAATCGCGCAGCTGCGGCACGCCGGCGTGCATGCGAAGCGTCGCGCTTGCCTGAAACAGGCGCTGTTCGAAACTGCGGCCGGGCTGTCCGCGTCGCCCCGCCGCGGTGAAGAAGATAGTGAGCCGCGCCGTGGCCGGATCGAAGCGCGCACTGCCTGACCATTCGCGCGATCCGGGTGTGTATCCGTCGGGAAACACCGGCCCGGCCAGCCGCCATCGCCCCGCGCGCTCGACGAGGAAATGGATGCGTGCATGGTCATGACGCTCCTCGGGGTCGGGCGCTGCCGGTGCAGCCAGCACCATCCACAGCGTCGCATCGTCGAACGCGACCGGATTCCCATCGGCGGTTTCGACGGGCCACATGTCCCACAGGTCCATGCCGGGTACGCGGCGCTCCGCCTCGAGCGGCAGCACAGGCAGCGTTGTGCCGGGGTCTTGAACGATGGCGGCGACATGCGTTGCGGTCCAGCGGGCGGGCTGCGCCAGCGCTGTCGTTTCGTGTCGCATTACCCCTGCCGTCATTCGCCTCTCCCGGGTGCAATTGCACTTTTTGCTGGATTTCCGATCGCGCCGACCATAAGCGTGCGTAAACGATTGCGCAACGGCGCAACGCACATGCCGCTCGACACGCGGTTATTGGGAGAGTGAACGCCATGAATTCGCGAAACCTGTTTCTTGCATCCACTGCGCTGGTCGTGCTCGCCGCCCCGGCGGCGGCGCAGACGGCAACTGGCGCGGTACCCGCTTCGACCGAGCCGACCGCGACCGGCCAGGCACCAGACGCTGGCGATGTCGGCGACATCATCATCACAGCCCAGAAGAGCAGCGAAAGCATTACCCGCGCCCCTGTTGCAGTGAGCGTGGTGCCGCAGGCGTTGCTCGATCGTCAGGGGCTAACCACGGCCGAACAGCTTGCCACCACCGCACCGACGCTGAAGCTGTCGCAGAACGGCTTCGCCATTCGCGGTATCGGCAGCAATAACGGCTTCAGCGGTTATTCGACGGTCGCGACCCAGTTCGACGGCATCTACAATCCGTCGGCCGCGGCCTTGACGCTGGGCATGTTCGACCTTGCCGCAGTGGAGGTGCTGCGCGGGCCACAGGGCACGGTCTATGGTCGAAACGCCACTGCGGGCGTCGTCAACATCAACACTGCCGATCCGGGCAAGCGGTTCGGCGGCAGCGCCAGTTTCCAGATCGGCCGCTTCAGCGATGTGCGCGCACAGGCCGCCATCGATCTGCCGGTCAGCGACACGTTGGCGGTTCGCATCGCCGGCTTCCGTCAGGTGAGCGACGGTTACGGCCCTCAATATCGCGCCGACCGGTTCGACAGCGCCGATCTGCTGGGTGCCCGCGTAACGGCCCTGTGGCATGTCACGCCCAGCCTTACCTGGCGTCTGTCGGGCAGCTTCGGCGAGAATAACGGGACGACCCCGGGCATCTTCCTGCGGAACTACAATTATTATCCCCAGGCCAATCTGAAGACCGGCGCTTTCGGCCCGGTCACGATCGTGCCGTCGGACGCCATCAACCCCGGCCTCGATCAGGTCAGCGCGAACGAACAACGGTTGCGCAGCTACGATGCCCGTTCGCGGCTGGTGTGGGATGCAGCGCCGGGCCTCAGCCTGACGTACCTCGCCGGCTTCTCGCGCCTGAAGAACAACGGCGTTACGGCCGCTACGGGCGTGTTCTCGCAGGAATATATCGGCAATCGCCTCGACTCCTGGTCGCATGAGCTCGACATCAACTACCAGACCGGCCCCCTGAAGCTGGTCGCCGGGGGCTATCTCTACAAGGATACCCAGTCGGCCGGCACCCGGTTGCTCCATGCCGGCAATACCGCGCCGGCACCCTTCAACACGGTGTACAATATCTTCGGCGCGAAGGTGGCCGGCACCGGCAACCAGATTTCGACGATCGACGCGGTCGACGTGGTCAACACCTATTCCGATGTCGGCAGCCGGTCCAAGGCGCTGTTCGGCCAGGCTACGTTCGAGGCAGTGCGCGGCGTTCGCCTGATCGCCGGCCTGCGCTCGACCTGGGATACGGCGGTGGATCGCGAGCAGCAGCTGGTCTGCCCCGGCAACAGCTTCACCCGCACCAAAATCAGCGCGAACACCTGCCCGACCTTCGCCCTTGCCTATACGGACGACCGCAATCGTCCGGAGGCGACGTTCAGCAAGGTCAATTGGAAGCTGGGCGTGGATGCTGACCTGACCGAGAATGTGCTGGGCTATGCCACTGTCTCCACCGGCTATCGGGCAGGCGGATTGCAGCCGAGCAGCAACCCGGTTGGCTATCGCCAATATGCGCCCGAAACCGTGACCAACTATGAAGTGGGCGTGCGTGCCAACCTGCTCGACCGGCGGCTCTTCCTGGGGCTGACCGTCTATCAGATGGATTATGACGGGCTGCAGGTTTCGTCGATCATCGTCGATCCGGTGCAGGGGCCGATTCCGGTGACGACCAATGCCGCCAAGGCGCGCATCCGTGGCATCGAGCTGGAGACGAGCTTCAAGCCGACGCACGCAGATCGCCTGTCCGGCTATGTCTCGCTGCTCGATGCGAAGTTCCGCGATTTCCGCAATGCGCCGGACAATCTCCACTCGGCCGACACCATGTACAATATCTTCGCGCCGATTCTGGGCTTTGCGCCCATTCCCGCAGCGATCGGCAACTATTCGGGCAACGAACTGCCCAACGCGCCGGGGCTCAGCGGCCGGATCAGCTACAGCCACGATTTCACCCTGGCTTCGGGCTGGAAACTTACCCCGAGCATCGACTTCTATGGCCAGACCCGCAGCTTCGCGACGGCCGACAACGTCGTGCAGGGGCGCCTGCCGGGCTATACCAAAACCGACCTGAACCTGCAGCTCTCGTCGCCGGATGATGGCGTGTTCTTCAACCTCTTCCTGTACAATGCCGAGGATCGTCGTATTCCGGTGAATGTGGTTCCGGTGTGGAGTTCCACCACCGCAAGCTATGCAGCACCGCGAACCTATGGCGCACGGTTTGGATTTCGATTCTGAGGCATGAAACGGGACGGGAGTGGCATATGCCGGGAACGGAGGGCCGGATCGACCGCAGGGCATTGCTGCTGGGGGCAGGGGCAATGACGTTGACTGCCGCCGCCGATCCCCGGCCGCCACTCCATATTCCTGCGGGTGGCGGTCCGCTGCCCGCTGCCTGGACTGCAGCGGATCGGATAGCGCTGTGGGAGGGGCTGCCCCCGAACGGGCCGTTCCAACCGCAGCCACGCACGGAACGGCGCGATCCGACGTTCATCTCCGACGTAGCGACGCCCGATCTGCACGTGTTTCGACCCGCGCACCCGAACGGACGGGCGCTGCTCGTGATTCCGGGCGGCGCGTACAGTTTCGTCTCGATCCGCAACGAGGGCGTCGATGTCGCCCGCGTCTTCACCGGCCGCGGCTATACGGTCTTCGTGCTCACCTATCGCCTGCCCGGTGAAGGCTGGCAGGGGCGTGCCGATGTGCCGCTGCAGGATGCGCAGCGGGCGATGCGCTGCATCCGCGCCCGGGCGCACCAGTATGGCATCGCTCCCGATGCAGTGGCGGTGCTGGGCTTTTCCGCCGGCGGCCATCTCGCGGCATCGCTGCTCACCGGCTATGACGAGCAGGTCTATGCACCGCGCGATGCGGCAGATCGCGAAAGCGCCCGGCCGGCGTGCGGCGGGCTGATCTATCCCGTCATCGCCGTCACGCCGCCGCTTACGCACGCCTTGTCGGCGCAGTTGCTGCTTGGCCCCGATCCGGCGCCGGTGCTGATCGAGCGGCGATCGCCCGCGCTCCACGTAACCGGGGCGACACCGCCCACCTTCCTCGCCCATTCGCTCGACGATCCTGCAGTTCCCTGGCAGAACACGCAGGTTTTCATGACCGCGTTGGTCGCCGCGAAGGTTCGGGTGGAAACGCATCTCTTCGAAGAGGGCGGCCATGGTTACGGCATCGGCCCGGACAACGCCCCGGCGGGCACCTGGGCACAGCTCTTCGCCACATGGCTGGAACGAACGCTGGCCTGAGCCATAATGATCGTCGAGATGAAGCCGTGCCGGCTCTCACGACCTTTACGCCGAGCTTCCCCGTTATCCGATAAGTCTTTTTAAATTGACCGAATTATCGGAAGGCGCCAACCCGCTCCGAAAACCTGGCGCGTCGGTAAGTGTACCAGTGCTGGTCCGATTTACGTCGTACTATCTTGGCCGGACCAAGGGATTTCGCGCTTTCCCAGTCGATCCAGCGAATTCAGCCAAAGGAAGCCATTAGGTTCCCGAGACATCGAAATTAGGAAATGGCAGGGGAGCTCGGATTCGAACCGAGGGCCTTCGGTTTTGGAGACCGACGCTCTAACCAGCTGAGCTACACCCCTGTGCGGTGAGCGGCTTTAGCCGCTGGTTCGGCTACGGGCAAGAGGGTGCGGTGCCATTTCTGCTTTGCGCGGCGTTGCGCTCAGGCGGCGATGCTGTCGCGCTGGCCGGTGAGCGCGCGGACTTCCTCTACGGGGAGAGGGCGGCCGAAATAATAACCCTGTACCTTCGAGCAGCCGAGCTTCTGTACCATTTGATGCTGGTCTTCGGTCTCGACGCCTTCGGCTGTGGTCGCCATGCCTAGGCTGTCGGCAAGCGCCACCACGGCGCGAATGATGGCGATCGATTCCTTGTTGCCACGGGCTGCGCTCTGCACGAAGCCGCGGTCGATCTTGATCGAGCTGAAACGGGTATGGGCCAGATAACCGAGCGAGGAATAGCCGGTGCCGAAATCGTCCAGGCTCAGCCGCACGCCCAAATCCAGGATCTTTTCCAGCACGCGCACCGCCACGGTGCCCTCACGCATGAAGACGCTTTCGGTAACTTCCAGCTCGAGGCGCTCGGGCGGTAGTCCCGACTTTGCCAGCGCATTGGCGACGACATTGACGAAGGCGGGATTGTGGAGTTGCTCCGGGCTTACATTCACGGCGATGCGGGCCGGGAACGCCCAGCGCACTGCTTCGGCGCAGGCGGTGCGCAATACCCATTCGCCGATGGGCGCGATCAGTCGCGCTTCTTCGGCAAGCGGCACGAACTTTTCGGGCGAGATCGGCCCCAGTTCGGGGTGCGTCCAGCGCAGCAGCGCCTCGAACCCGGCGAGTGCGCCCGTGCGGGTATCGACCACCGGCTGGTAGGTGAGGTGCATCTGGCCCTGTTCGACGGCCGCGCGCAGGGCGATTTCGAGTACGCGCCGTTCTTCGGCCGCTAGGTGGAGTTGCGGTTCATAGGCGTGGAAAACGCCGCCGCCGACATCCTTGGAACGGTAGAGCGCCAGGTCGGCCGAACGGATCAGCATTTCCGCCGTGCGGCCGTCGCGCGGGCCGATCGCGAGACCGACCGAGGCGCCTATATAAAGCGTGTGCTGGTCGACCTCATAGGGGCGCGACAAGCTGTCGATGATGGTCTGGGCGAGCTGTTCGACGCGCGAGGAATCACTGGCGTCGCGCACCACCACGGCGAATTCATCGCCGCCCAGCCGGCCGATGATCTCGTTTTCGCTCATCAACTGCTTCAGCCGTTCGGATACGCGGCTGAGAAGCCTGTCGCCCACCGGATGGCCCAGCGTATCGTTGACTGCCTTGAAGCGGTCGAGATCGATCATCATGAAGGCGCAGCGCGAGCCCCATTTCTCCGCCTCGGACATCGCGCGCGCCAGCCATTCGTTGATGTGCAGCCGGTTGGGCAGGCCGGTCAGCGTGTCGAACCGCGCCATACGGTTGATCTTGTCAGCCGAACGGCGTTGTTCCGTCACGTCCGAGCCGACACCGCGGAAGCCGATGAAGATGTTGCTTTCGTCGAAACGCGGGCTGGCGGAAATTTCCCACCAGCGCTCTTCACCCTCGACATAGACCGGTAACAACACGTCGCGGAACGGCTCACGCCCCTTCAGCTTTTCGGCGAGCTGGCGCAGGCCGGTCGCGAAGTTGCCGGTTTCCCAGGTGGGGCCTGCCAGCACCTGCAGGAAGGGCATGCCGTTGATCGTCTTAGGATCGACGCCCAGTGAGAGGGCAAAGCGCGGATTGGCCCGGACAACGCGGCGTTGCGCGTCGATTTCCCAAAGCCAGTCCGAACCCGCATCCTCGAATTCGCGGAGCAGCAGGCTTACCGTATGGTCGCGTTCTGCCAGCGCCAGCTCCCCGGCGCGGATCACGACCAGCGCCTTGCCGCGTGCGAAGGTCGCCATGCCGAGCAGCAGCGTGAACAATGCGGCGGCGGCGGCAAGGACCGGCGAAGGGATCAGCGCAAGCGTTACCGCCACCGAGGTCCCGATGATGCTGATGAATAAAATGGTGGCGAGCGGCAGCGCGGCCATAGCGACGGCGGAAGCCGTCATCAGCAGCGACAATACCACCCACAGCCCCAGCGCAGCTTCGTCCGTCGCGCTGACGCCGAAGACGAGCGGCGCAATCGACCAGACGGTGCCGAGCGCGATGCCATCGATCGCTGTGCCGCGCACCTCCTGGATGGTGGCGGTCACGGCGTTGCCATAGCGCGATGAAAGCCGACGAAAGGCCACCGAAGTCGCGATGGCCGCGACCAGCGCGCTCCAGCTTGCGAGCTGCCACAGCGGCACCAGGCGCGCGAGAGTCAGCGTCGTCATCGCCGCGCCGATCACATTGGCCGCCAGCATGAACAGCGCCAGCTGCCGCCCTGCATTGAGCTGGGCGGCGCGGATGGGGCCCCATTCGGCCGTGTCTGCGGGGTCGCGCAGGCCCAGCAGGGCGAGCACGTCGATATGGGGGCGATGAAACTGCGAGGTCGTCTGGCTGGTCACGTGCCGGCAATAGCCCGGCGGAAGTTAGCGACTGGTTAGAAGCCAAGCGATTTTGGTTAAATTCGTCCGTTTTGGACGGTGTTTCGTTCCGCCCCCGACCGAAACGGGGGCGGAACGGGTTCAGGCGGCGATCGCGTAGGGCTTGATCTCGCCGTTCAGATAGAGGTTGCGCGCCTTGGCGCGGCTGAGCTTGCCGGAGCTGGTGCGCGGCAGGGTGCGGGGCGGCACCAGTTCGACCACGCAGTTCATGCCGGTGACCGAACGGACGCGCTCGCGGATCTCGTCGCGCAGGCGCAGCCGCTCCTGCTCGTCGGAGGTGCGGCACTGGACCAGCACCGCCGGCGTTTCCTCACCACCCGGCGTGGTAATCGCGAAAGCGGCGATGTCGCCCTGCTTGAAGCCCGGCAGTTGCTCGACCGCCCATTCGATGTCCTGCGGCCAATGGTTCTTGCCGTTGACGATGATCATGTCCTTGGCGCGGCCGACGATATAGACGTAACCGTCTGAGATGTAACCCATATCGCCGGTGTCGAGCCAGCCGTCGACCAGGCAGGCGTCGGTCGCTTCCTGATCGCGGAAATAGCCGACCATTACCGACGGGCCCCTGCACCAGACCTTGCCGATCGCCTTTTCGGGAAGCGGCGTGCCGTCTTCCTCGCGGATTTCGATCTGCATGTCGCGGGCAGGCTTGCCGCAATTGACGACGGCGCGAAAACGCTGCGGGCGGTCGGCGCGCGAGGTGCCACCCGAAAGCTGCGTTTCCTCGACCAGCTCGACGACGATCCCTTCGCCCGGCGGCATGATCGACACCGCCAGCGTGGCTTCGGCCAGGCCATAGCTCGGCAGGAAGGCGCTGGCCTTGAAGCCGGCGTCGGCAAAGGCATCGACGAAGCGCTGCATCACGTCCGGACGGATCATGTCGGCGCCATTACCGGCGATGCGCCAGCGGCTGAGGTCGAAGCGGTCGCTCGCCTTGGTCTGGCTCGACATGCGGCGCGCGCAGATGTCGTAGCCGAAGGTCGGCGAATAGGAGATGCTGTTGCCCGGATTGCGGCTGATCAGATCGAGCCAGGCAAGCGGGCGGCGCGCGAAATCCTCGGTCTTCAGATAGTCCGTCGATACCTGATTGGCGACGACCGACAGGAAGCAACCGACCAGGCCCATGTCGTGATACCAGGGCAGCCACGAGACGCAGCGGTCGCCGGGGCCGACCTCCATGCCGTGGCTATGCGCAGCCAGGTTATTGAGCAGCGCATGGTGGGTGATCGCCACGCCATGCGGAAAGCGGGTCGAGCCGCTCGAATATTGCAGATAGGCGATGTCGTCCGGCTTGGCCTGGGGCAGCGGCGCCTCGGGGGCGGCGCGTTCGCCGAACATGGCCCAATCGTTGGCCTGAACATTGGTCAGGCGCGCGGCTTCCGCGCACATCACGCCGATTTCGGGTGGGTAGATCAGCAGTGCCGGGTCGCAGCTCTGCAACTGAACATGTAGCTGGTCGATATAGGACTGCGCGCCGCCAAAGCTCGTCGGCAGCGGCAGCGGCACCGGCCAGGCGCCGGCATAGACGACGCCGAAGAAAAGCGAAGCGAACTCCGGGCCGGTCTCTGCGATCAGCGCCACCCGATCGAGCGGCTTGATGCCGGCCGCGATCAGCCGGCGCGCCTGGGCGAGAGCATCCTGGCGGAGCTGTGCGAAGCTGTAGGGCAGGGCGAGATTGCCGCGTGCATCGTGAAAGTTCAGCCCGCGCGCGCCCTGGGCGGCATAATCAAGCGCAGCGCCCAGCGTTTCGAAATCGGCGAAGCGGCGCGGGAGCTGGTCGTCCGTGGGCGTGGGCGTGAGGAGTGCCTTGTCCACCGTTGCGAGTGATCCCGTTTCGTCCAATACCATTCTTTGTCTCGAGCCCCTGTGAGGTAGCAGTCCGTCTTGCCCCCGTCACGCATATGTTAGCGTCCGGCTCTGCTACGCAGTATCGTTCAAAATCGGTTGGCAGTGTGGCACAATCATGGCGCATGCCACCTAGCCACCGCCCCAAGCCGCCACTGGAGCCTGCCGACCTCGACCGTCTGGCCCTGCGTTATGTCGAGCGTTTCGCGACGACCCGTGCGCGGCTGACGGCCTATCTTGCCCGCAAGATACGCGAACGCGGCTGGGCAGGGGGGAGCGCGGCCGATCCTGAGGCGGTGGCCGAGCGGATGGCGGAACGCGGCTATATCGACGATCGCGCTTTTGCCGAGGCGCGGGTGCGGTCCATGGCACGGCGCGGCCTGGGCGTCCGCCGGGTCGAGGCGACGCTGCGCCATGACGGCATCGAGGCGGAAGACAGCGCCGCGCTGGCCGAGGCCATCGCAGACGGCGCCGTCGCGAGCGCGTTCGCCTTCGCCCGGCGCAAGCGGATCGGGCCCTATGCGGCGGAACTGGCGGACAGGCCGCTGCGCGAGAAGCAACTGGCGGCCATGCTGCGTGCCGGCCACCCGCTTGATCTGGCACGTAGAATTGTCGGAATGGCACCCGGCGAAGAGGTCGAAGACCTGCCCAATCCGGGACTCCGGTGACAATAACAAAGCAATTCCCAACTTCGACAATGCTGTGTTAATGTTACGTGGTTGGGGGAAATTGAAGAATGCGTGCTGAGCATCAGCTTGCGTCAAACCACTATGCGGTCGCACCAAAGGACGGGGCGCAGTTCGAAACCGTGGCCGAGGAAGAAGGCCAGGTTTATTGGGGCGTAATCAAGTGGTTCGACGTGACCCGGGGTTTCGGGTTCCTTGTCGCGGACGATAGTGCCGTCGGCGACATTTTGATACATTTTTCGGTGCTGCAGGATCATGGCCGGCGCAGCCTGCCGGAGGGCGCGCGGGTCGAGTGCGTCGCGGTGCAGCGGCAGCGGGGGCTGCAGGCGCGCGAAATCCTCTCCATTGACCTGAGTGAAGCAGTCGAACCGGTAAAGCGGAGCAGCGATCGCGGCGAGCGGCTGAAGCTGATCGAGGATGCGGGGCCGTTCGAGCCCGTGGCAGTGAAGTGGTTCAACCGGCTGAAGGGGTACGGATTTCTCGTGCGCGCCAGCGATACTGCGGATATATTCGTCCATATGGAGACGCTGCGTCGTGCCGGTATCGAGGAAGTCGAGCCCGGCCAGCCGCTCAAGGCACGCATCGTCGCGGGCGAAAAAGGGCCGCTGGCTGTAGCGGTCGAAAGGACCGATTGAAGCGATGATCTCTACTGGCATGTGGCGTGCGGCATTGGCTGCCGCGGGGTTATTCGTCTCCACCGCATGCCAGGGGCAAGCCGAACGGCCCGCCAGTGCCGCGGCGGAATCGGTCAAGCCGAAACTGGCGTTGACGATAGAGACGCATGGCGGTCCGCGCCAGTTCACGGTGGAGCGCGCCGAAACCCCCGCCGAGCAGGAGCGGGGGCTGATGTTCCGCACCAACATTCCGGCCGATGGCGGCATGTTGTTCTACCCCTATCCCGCTGATGGCGGTGGCCCGCGCGAGGCGAGCTTCTGGATGAAGAATACGCCCAGCGCGCTGGACCTGATCTTCATTCGGCGGGACAGGACGATCGCGCGCATCGCCGCCAATGCCGCCCCCTTTTCCGAGACGCCGATCAAGTCCGGCGAGCCGGTTGCCGCCGTGCTGGAGATCAATGGCGGGCGCGCCGCTGCGCTGGGCATCGCGGCCGGGGATCATGTGCGCTGGGACGGCCAGGGCAACTGAGAACGCTGCGCGCTCTTGCGAGGGCGTTCTTTTCGATATAATGGTGATATCATCATTATGCGGAGGGCTTCGCGATGTACGGGCTGCGGTTTGCGGGAATTGTGGTATTTGCGCTGCTGACGGTCAGCACGCCCGCATCGGCACAGACAGTCGCCGGCTCCAATACCCCCATCGAGGCGCCGGGGCCTGAGGGACCGCTGGCCGGGACGTTTCTTGACGCGGGCAAGGCCAGCCCCGTGGTGTTGATCATTCCCGGTTCCGGCCCGACCAACCGCGACGGCGGCACGGCGCAATCCTATCGTCTGCTCGCCGAAGCGCTGGCGGCGCGCGGCATCGGCAGCGTACGGATCGACAAGCGCGGCCTGTTCGGCAGCAAGGCGGCGCTGGCGAATCCCAATGCCGTGACGATTTCGGAATATGCGACGGATGTTCATAGCTGGGCACGTGCCATTCGCGCGAAGACCGGTGCGCGATGCGTGTGGGTTGCCGGGCATAGCGAAGGCGGCCTTGTTGCGCTGAAGGCAGCGCAAACACCTGCCGATCTGTGCGGGCTGATACTCATGGCGAGTCCCGGGCGCCCCATCGGCGACCTGCTGGCCGAGCAATTGCGTGCGGCCGGGCTGGGCACCGCCGATCTGGCCGCGGCGGATTCGATCCTGGCGTCGCTCAAGGCGGGCAAGCGAGTCGAGGCGAGCGCGGTGCCGCCCATGCTGATGTCACTCTTTCATCCCGCTGTGCAGGGCTATTTGATCGATTTCCTGGCCTATGATCCGGCGCGTCTGGCGGCTTCCTATCGCGGGCCGTTGCTGATCGTGCGTGGTACGCGCGACATTCAGGTCCAGCAGGCCGACGTCGATGCACTCCATGCTGCCCGCCCCGACGCGCCGCTGCTGCAGCCCGAGGGAATGACGCACGTGTTGAAACACACCGATGGCGAGGATCGGGCGTCGAACCTGAAAACCTATTTCGACCTCGGTTTGCCGCTTCAGGCCGGGCTGGCGGATGGCATCGCGGCCTTTGTGAAGGCGCATCCGTCGCACTGAATGCAGCAGACTGTTGCCCGGCGCCGCGCTTGGCGGTATCGGCGGGCCATGGGACTTCCTTTTCCGATCTTCACCTGGTGGAACGGCGCCACCTTCGGCACGCTCATGGGCCTGCGCGGCAAGAAGCGCGTAGGTGAGGATGCCGAGGGCAATGTCTATTATGAAGGCGGGCGTGACCCGAACGGGATTCCGCGCCGCTGGGTGATCTACAAGGGCGCGAACGACGCCAGCCGCATTCCGCCGGACTGGTTCAGCTGGCTGCACCACCAGATTGCCGATGTGCCCGATCAGGCCCTGCCGCCGGTCCGCGCATGGCAGAAGCCGTGGGAGCCCAATCAGACGGGCACCGAGCTGGCCTATCGTCCACCCGGTGCACTCGAAAAGGGTGCACATCGCGCGCGCGCCACCGGCGATTACGAGGCGTGGACGCCCGACGCATGAAGCTTGCCGCGGCGGCGCTGCTGGCGCTGGCGCTCGGCGCCTGTTCGGGCGGCGCCGGCAAGCCGCCGGGTGGCGATAATGCGGGCGATGAACTGGTAATCACCGGCGCGGCGGACAATGGTGCCGCCGGTGCGGAAGTGATTTCGGTCGGCCCCGATTCTGCCACGGCCAATGCCGCCGCCACGCCGATGAAGGACCGCGTTGCGGTGCTGGGCGTGCTCAACAAGCGTAACGGTGCCGAACGCGAGATCCGCCTGAAGCCAGGCGAGGCCGCGCGCATCGACGGTGACGTGACGGTGCGGCTGCGCGCCTGCGACCGCACGGCGCCCTGGGAGCAGGATCATCTGACCGGCGCCTTTGTGCAGGTAGATGTGCGTCGGCAGGACCGGCGCTGGTATCGCATCTTTTCCGGCTGGCTCTACAAGGAGCAGCCGGCGCTGAACGTGGTGCAGCACCCGATCTACGATGTGTGGCCCAAGAGCTGCGAGATGACTTTCCGCGACAGCGGGCCGGATACGGTACCGGCGGGCACGCCTTCAGTCGCGGGATCGTCGAGCGCGAAAAAGTCGCCGTCGACCGATGGCGATCCGAATGCCACACCGGCCGAGGAAGCGCCTAGCGCAGCGTCCAGCAACGCGACATAGTCGTCGCGGGGAATCTCGATCGCGCCCATCGAGGCGAGATGATCGGTGATGAACTGGCAGTCGAGCAGGCGAAAGCCGCCGGCTTTCAGTCGCGCCACCAGATAGGCCAGCGCGACCTTTGAGGCGTCGCGTACGCGCGTCACCATCGATTCGCCGAAAAAAGCGCGCCCCAGTGCCAGGCCGTACAGGCCGCCGGCCAGCCGATCACCATCCCAGCACTCGATCGAATGGGCAAAGCCCAGCCGGTGCAGTTCCAGAAACACGCGCTCGATCGGGCCGCTGATCCAGGTATCGGGCCGGTCGGGCACGCTTTCGGCGCACAGCCGCAGGATTTCACCAAAGGCGGCGTCGGCCGTGACGCGGAAACGTTCCGACTGGATCGTCTTTCGCAGCGAACGCGAGAGGCGGAAGCCGTCGAGCGGCAGCACGCCGCGCAGCTTGGGTTCCACCCAATAGACACTGCTGGCAGTACGGTGATCGGCCATGGGAAAGACGCCCATCGCATAGGCGCGCAGCACCAGCCCAGGATCGAGCGCTTGTTCCGGTGCGTGCGGCCGGCTCACTTCGCTCCGCTGCGCCGCGCGAGGCGCTGCTCGATCGACTGCCAGATATCGGCAAATGCACGCGCGGCGGCGGTGCGCGGCGCGAAGGCGCCCACCGGCAGGCGCCGCGCGGCGACCGATTCGATCACACTCGCCATCGGAATGACCGGCCAGTCGGCGTGCCGCTCGACAGCCTCGACATGCAGGCGCCGGCGGCGATCGACCATGGCATGCACGGGCATCAGCGGCACTTTCGATCCCCTGGCAGCAAGATGTGCCTCCACTTCGGCAAAGGCACGTTCGGAAAGCGGGGAGGGAACGACCGGGACGACGATCAGGTCCGCGGCGCGCATCACCTGCTCGCTGGTTTCGGTCAGCCCCGGCGGGCAATCGAGCAGGATGCGGTCATAGTCGGCGGCCAGATCGGCGAGCAGCTTCTGCAGCCGCTTCTTCTTGTCCAGATCGTGGAAGAACTGGTCGAGCCCGCGTAGCGAGGTATCGGCGGGCAGCAGTTCCAGCCGGGCGAAGTGTGTGGGGAGGATCAGCCGGTCGGCCGCCACATCGCGCGAGAAGATCGCTTGCGCCTGGCGCGAGGGGGCCTGGTCGTTGCCGAGCAGGAATGTGGAAGCCGCTTGCGGATCGAGATCCCAGAGCAAGGTGCGCCGCGCCGATCGTTCGGCGGATGCCCATGCCAGATTCACCGCCAGGGTGGTTTTGCCCACACCGCCCTTCAGGCTGTAGATCGCAATCGTGGCCACGCGCTGCTTCCTCCTCTGGCTGCAACGCATACAGCAAAAAGGCCCGACGGGAATCCCGCCGGGCCGATTTCTTGCAGCAAATTGCGAAAGGGGCCCGGTTCAGGCCTTGCAGGTGTGTGTCGAACCGTCGGCCAGCGTGATCGTCGCGGCCTTGGCATTGCCGGCCACCTTGTAGCCGCCTTCGCCGACATAGGGCTGGCCCGCTTCCGGTGCCTTGAGCAGGATGGACTTCATCGAGTCCTTCTTCTCGCGCAGGGTGGCCATCTTGTCGCCGTTGAAGAAGTCGACGAACAGCAGGGTGTTGCCCGGCTGGCAGCGGAAAGTGACGCTGGCAGCGATCGTGGGCGGCGCTTCCTTCGGCGCGGCGTTGGCGAGCTGCGAGGCCATCGGGTCCGGCGAGCGGCTGTCCACTACTTCGGGCTTGTTGTTGCAGGCGGCAAGCGCAAGCAGCGCTGCGGCGGAAAGGGCGAGGGGGAGGCGGTTGTTCATAGCGGGGTGTGCTTTTCCTTAGGACGCAACAATCGTCAAGGGGAATCCCGGATATAAGGTCACAGCTCTTTGTGCGCCGCAACGGGAATGTTATAATGTTGCCCTTTTGGGCATATCCAAGGCTATTCTGGGTTTCTCCGTTACGTAGAACGCAACAATTGCGAAACCTCCCGCGATGCGAAATGGCGAGCTACTCCTTGTCTCTGACCGGTGAATTGTCCGCCGGGGCCGACTTGACGTTGCCCGGTGCGCCCGTGCAGGGAGCGGCAGGGAGACTGGCGATGAAATCCGTGCTTTCGCTATTGGCGCCTTTGGTTCTGTTGGCCGGTTGTTCGTCGCACGATGAGGCGGACGAAGCGGACAATGCTGCCCGGCGCCTGACGATCAAGCCCGGGCCCGTCTTTGCTGGTTTCGACTTGTCGAAGCCGCTCCGGTTGCGTGGAAGTGACCCAAAATGGGAACTCGATCTGGCGCCCGGCCGCATTCAGTATCGCGCGGCGGGCGGTGCCGAGACGCCCTATTATCCGGTCTCCCCGCGGCTGGAACAGGGCAAGGCACTCTATCCCACCCAGACGCCGGCGGGCGAGCCGGTCACCATCACGCTGATGGCAAATGCCTGTCCGGGCGTGGCTGGCAAGTCGCTGTCCGCCGAGCTGCGGATAGGGGTGCGCCGTTTCGCAGGATGCGCAACTCCGCTCCCCATCGAACAAATCCGCTATGATATGTACAACGAGGCGGAAGCGGTGCCTTATAACGCTGCGCCCTGAATGGGGTTGAGGGATCGAAAATGACAAAGCGGGTCGTGCGAACTGCAATTGCTTGGCTGATGGCGTGTGCGGCGATGATGCCGGCCGCGAGCCATGCACAAGGCGTTACGCCGCCTGCGTCGCCGTGGCTGCCGGGCGGTGGGGAACAGATTGCGCTTTGGCCCAAGGGCCTCGCGATCCTGCGCCCCGAAGTGACCGGCCCGGAAAAGGTGATGGCGGGGACCAGTCCCGTTGCGGGACGGCCCTGGACCTATCTCACCAATGTGTCGCGGCCGACCATGACGATCTTTCCGCCCAAGGGAAAGAATAGCGGCGTCGCGGTAATGGTGTTTCCCGGCGGCGGCTATCAAGGGCTGGCGGTCGATCTGGAAGGCACCGAAGTCTGCGATTGGCTGACCGGCCAGGGCATTACCTGCGTGCTGCTCAAATATCGGACGCCGCAGGACTGGCACAAGGGCGGCAAGGAACGCGCGCCGAAGGTCCAGCTCGCGCTGCAGGACGCGCAGCGGGCGATGGGGCTGTTGCGGCAGCGGGCATCGACGCTGCGGATCAATCCTCGCAAGATCGGCGTCATCGGTTTTTCCGCTGGCGGGCATCTGGTGGCGGCGGTCAGCAATGCCGAGACCCGCAGCTATGCTGCCGTTGATGCGGCAGACCGGGAATCGTCGCGGCCGGATTTCGCGATCGCGCTCTATCCCGGCCATTTATGGGCGGGGCAGGGGCTGGGGCTGCAGCCCTGGAACGTGATCAGCCGCGCAGCGCCCCCGACCTTCCTGCTCCAGGCCATGAACGACCCGGTCGATGATGTGCATAACGCCGTTGCCTATGCGATGGCGCTTCGCGCCGCGAAGGTACCGGTGGAGTTGCACCTTTATGCCGAAGGCGGTCATGCCTTCGGGGTGCGCCCGACCAAATTCCCCGTCTCCGGCTGGCCCAGGCTGGTTGAGGCTTGGCTTCGCACTATCCACATGCTGTAAAGCGTGCGGCGCCGGCGGCGCTAGCAGCTGATCGGTAGCGTGAAGGTGAAGGTGGCGCCGCCACCCGGCGTTTCGCTCACCCAGATCTGACCGCCATGGCCTTCCACCAGGCTGTGCGAAATGGCCAGCCCCAGCCCCATGCCGTGACGGGCGCTGGCAAGGCCGGGCTGGAACAGAATTTCGCGCAATTCGGGCGCCACACCCGGACCATTGTCGGCAACGCTGATTTCCACTTCGCGGCTGCTGTGGAGTGCTGCGCGCACCTGAACGCGCGCATGCGGGCGGCCATGCGTCGCCTGAGTGGCATTACGCAGCAGATTGGCGAGCACCTGGACGATCTGGACATGATCGAACTGGGCGTACGCAGCGCCGTCGCCGATTTCCACCTGGATGTCGGGCAGGCGGACGCCGGATGCCGCGCGCACCAGGCTCACTGCCTCACCGATGACCGGTGCCAGTTCGCGATGCTCGAGCACCACGTCACTATGACGCACCATGCGGCGGATGCGTCGGATGATTTCGCCGGCGCGCTGCAACTGCGCTTCCGCCGCTACGGTAAGCTCTCTCGCGCGCGCGCCCGTCTCGGAACTCAACCGGATCGCTGCGAGATAATTGACGGCGGCCGATAGCGGCTGATTGAGTTCGTGCGCGACAGTCGCAGCGATGGCGCCCAGCGCGCTCGCGCGGGTCAGTTCCAGTACCTGCCGCTCCATTTCGACGCGCTCCGCCAGCAGCCGTTCGCGTTCGGCAATCCTTGCGCGCAACTCCTGGTCCACCCCGATATGATGCTTCGCTAGCGCAACATAGCTGCACAGCGTCTGGAGAAACCCGACCTCGGCCTCCTCGAAGCGGGGGGTCTTGCGCCGCCCGAAGCCGAGCGTGCCCAGCAACTCGCCGCCGTGAACCAGCGGCATGCAAACAAAGGCATTGATTCCCATCCGGCGCACGAATTCGTCGCGCGGATTCTCCGAATCCTGAATGTTGTCGGCAATGATGGGTTGCCGGCTGGCGGCGACATGACCGCAAATGGCAAAGCCCAGCGGAACCCGGGCGCCTGCCTCGGCCTCGTCCACGCTAAGCCCGCCATGGGCGACCAGCGCAAGATCGGCAGCATGATGATAATCATAGTGAAAGAACACATCGAGACGAAGCTCGGTGCGGATCATCGTGAAGACCCGTTCGAGCGCGTCCGCCATCTCGTGCGCTTCGAGAAGATCAGCGGCAGACGCGGAGAGAAGTTCGAGCAGGCGCGGGTGGCGCAGTTCTTCTATCGCTGGCGTAGGGCCCGACATGTCCGGTTCGAGAGGTGCGACGCGGTGATCGGGCATCTTGTTCTTTGTGTGAAAGTTGGCGGAGGCTAGTTACCGCTGATGCGCTGCAACATTACGTATTCCTCCTTAGGATGGTTGCGCAAAAACCTGCGAACGCTTTGCATTAACATGCTAATGCAAAGTGTTAGTGCTTTTTGGTCACCTCGGTGAGCGCCGACCAAGCGGGCATTTTTCCTGCAATTCCCACCGTATGCAACGGGCTGGACGAGGGCAGCGCGATAATCCGGTATCGCTCGGTCAGCGAACCGAGCTGGCGCACGCCGTGACGATGTGCCGTCGCGCCATTGAAGGCGATGGCACGCAGGGCGGGAAGTTGCGTGGCCAGCCCGGCCAGATCGTGCGGCTCTATTTCGCGCAGTGCGGCGTCGGTGCTGCCCGGGCGGGTTGCGCTCGCGACGACGTCCCACAGGCCGATATGCGCGGCGAGCAGCGCGGCCAGACGCTCGGGATAGGACAGTGGTACCAGGTCGCGTCCTGCCGCGGGCGAGATCAACTGCCAGAACTGATTCTGCGGATGCGCATAATAACGTTGTGCCGCCAGCGACCGTTCGCCCGGCAGCGAACCCAGCACCAGCAGCCGGACCTCCGCATCGATTACGGGTGGAAAGCTGTATTTGCGGGGCTGTGGTTCGGTCATCGTCGCGCCAGTAGCGCAGCTTGCGGCGCCGCGTAAGCGATGTATAGTTTCGCCATGGCCCGTACGATCACCCATTATCGGGATTTCTGGCCCTATTATCTGCGCGAGCATGCAAAGCCTGCGACAAGGCGCCTGCATTATATCGGAACTGCGCTCACCTTTGCCGCGCTGGTGGCTGGCCTGTTGCTCAACCGCTGGTGGTTCGCCGCGATCCCGCTGGCCGGATATGGCTTTGCCTGGGGTGCGCATTTCGGCGTCGAGCGCAACCGCCCGGCGACCTTCACCTATCCGTTGTGGTCACTGGCCTCGGACTACCGGATGTTCTTCCTGTGGCTGACCGGGCGGCTGGGTCCGCACCTGAAGCAGGCAGGGCTCGTCCAGACTGTCGACCAATAGACCGCTCTGCCGCGATTGAGCGGCGATCGCCTCCTATGCTGGAGTTTCGACGATGCCCGAGCTGAATGGCGTTACGCCCTATTTCGAGGTCTTTGACATGATCTCGTCGGTATCGTTCTATCGGGATCAGCTTGGCTTCAACCTGCTATATGCGTCGCCGGAGGTTGAAACGAACGAAGGCCGTTTTTCCCATTTCGTGAGGCTGGGCCGCGGGAGCGTGCAAATCATGCTGAATACGGCATATGATTCCAATGAGCGCCCGGCTGGCCGGCATGAGCCGCGTTGGCAAGGCACCCGACATACGTGCCTCTACATCGGCTGTGACGACGTATCGGCATTGTACGCTGAGATAACGGCGCGGGGGGTGAAGGCCGCGTCGCCCGAAATAACCGGGTATGGAATGCTCGCATTTTCCGTGGCTGATCCGGATGGGTACGGGCTCACCTTCCTTCAACCCGTCTAAGCCGAGATGACGAGCGGAGCGGCGGGTTCCCTCGGGGGCGGCGCTTCGACCTACAGCGCAAGGATCGTCCCGGCGCAAACCCGGTCGAGCGCGCGGCGCAGCGGGCTGGCGGGGTAGGGCAATGCCTCTCCGAGCAGAATCAGGTCGGCCGCACCGTCATGTTCGGCGGCCAGCGCGCCGATCGGCTCCGCCAGTTCGAACACCAGCTCGGTGCTGGGGTGTTTCAGCATCGCGGCCGCTCGCCGAGCGTGGCGGATCAGGCGCGGTGCGACATCGACACCGCGCCCCTCGATCGACACGAAACCGAGTTTGCGCGCGTACCGCAGCGTCTCCATCAACTGCCGGCCGTCACCGCAGGCCAGATCGAGGATACGGATCGACCGATGCCCATGGGTGCGCCAGTCAACCAGCGCCTGCTCGATCCGCCTCTGGGGCAGAGAAGTGGCGGGCCGATCGGCGCGTTCGGCAGAGCGATGCAACAGCGTGCTGAAATAGTGGCCGGGAATCATGCGGTGCCTCATCATGCCGCGCGTCGGCGCGGCTCATGCGCGGGATCTAGGCGGTGGCAGCGTTAAGCTTCGAGAGGGGAAACAAGGCCACCGCATAAAGTTTTCGCAAAGGCGAAGCCGCGCTTTCCCAGCAGCTATCAAGCGTTGCTTGCGCGGTACGGCCCCCAACGCCTATCTGGCGATCATGCATGGTACCAAGGACAGCCTCGCGCTGATCGGCAACACCCCGCTCGTGCGCCTGAAGGGCCCCAGCGAGGCGACCGGTTGCGACATCTTCGCCAAGTGCGAGTTCGCCAACCCCGGCGCCTCGGTGAAGGATCGCGCGGCGCTGTATATCGTCAAGGATGCGGAAGAGCAGGGCACGCTCGCGCCGGGCGGCACGATCGTCGAGGGCACGGCGGGCAATACCGGCATCGGTCTCGCGCTGGTCGCAAATGCCAAGGGCTATCGCACGATCATCGTGATGCCGGAGACGCAGTCGCGCGAAAAGATGGATACCCTGCGCGCGCTGGGGGCCGAGCTCGTGCTGGTACCAGCCGCGCCCTACGCCAATCCTGGGCATTTCGTGCACACCAGCCGCCGGATCGCCGAGGAAACCCCGAACGCGATCTGGGCAAACCAGTTCGACAATATCGCCAATCGTCGCGCGCATATCTGCGGTACGGCCGAAGAGATCTGGGAGCAGATGGAAGGCCGGATCGACGGCTTTACCTGCGCGGCCGGCACCGGCGGCACTATCGCGGGGGTCGGATTGGGCCTCAAGGCGAAGGATGAAAACGTCACTATCGCGCTCAGCGACCCGCATGGTGCCGCACTGTACGAATATTATGCGTGCGGCGAATTGCGCGCCGAAGGTTCGTCGGTTGCGGAAGGCATCGGCCAGGGCCGCATCACCGGCAATCTGGAGGGGGCGCCGATCGACACCCAGTTCCGCATCAGCGACGAAGAGGGGCTGGAGTGGGTGCGGCGGTTGCTGGCGGAGGAGGGGCTCTGCCTCGGTCTTTCGTCCGGCATCAACGTTGCGGGGGCGGTGCGGCTGGCGCGCATGCTGGGGCCGGGGAAGCGGATCGCGACGATCCTCTGCGACACCGGCTTTCGCTACCTCTCGACGCTCTACAACCCTGTATGGCTAAGGGAAAAGGGGCTCCCCGTTCCCCCCTGGCTGGCGCGCGATTAAGCACGCCCTCGACAAACGCGGGCTTGCGCGTTACATTTATGCCACAGTGACCAAAATCGGATCGCATCAGGATCGTGGCCAGGCGATGCAGCGCGTGCAGGTCGGTGTCACCGGCTTGGCGGTTGTCGTGATGGTCATCGGTATCTTCTCGGTCGTCTATTCCTCGGCGAGCCGGGAGGAGGCCGTGTCGGCTGTCGGGGCGGCGAACCAGTCGGTGGTCGCCAATCTTTCCGGTACCGCCAATAGCAGCATCGACAAGAGCAAGGACGAGCCGCTTGCCGAGCTGGGCGTGGCACCCGGCACGGATACGACTGCGCCGGCCGCAGCCGGGCAAAATTCGGGAAACAAAGGCGCCCGTCCACGCTGAGCCGCAAGCGCTGCGAAGCGCACCGGACGCCGCCTCACCAAAGACCGTAACGCACAATCGCCGCGGGCCAGCACGGGCCGCGGACCCACCGGATGCGGGCGTCGCCGGGATTTTCGGGGAAAAGCCCCCACCGGCTCAGGAAATGCACCTAAATGCCGCCGCAGCGCCGCTCTGGCGACGAACCATATATAGAACAAATGGGGGTCATATAAAGATTATGGACTGTATTTGGGGCTAAGTGGGGCAAAATCCCCTTCTATCCCCTAACTTCCCGTTGCTTCCCGGCGTCAATTGTGCTTAAAAGAGAGCGTTAAAGGGGGGCACACCCTTTCTCTCCGTTTCAGCTTCGTAACTGGCGCGGGCGACCGCGATTCCGGTGGCGGGAGGGGTGTGCCCGGCTCGGGGTTGGGTGTGGCGGACAGGGAGCTCTTCGAAGGATTTGCGCTCCAGGCGGTCGACCAGAAAGGTCGTGTCGCCATACCCTCAGACCTGCGTGCTGCAGTCGAGCGCAATTCCGAAGTGCGCCAGATCGTTGTTGGCCTGCACGGCTTCGATGCGTGCCTTTCTGCGCATGACCTTGGCTGGTCCAAGGAGAAGTACGAGCGCATCGACCGGCAGGAGCAGCAGGCAATCGATCGCGGCGACCAGCCCGACGGGCGCGCCAAGCGTCGTGCCTTCGGTCAGGTCGAGCGTGCGCCGTTCGACGATAGCGGCCGCTTCGTCATTCCGCCTTTCTTTCGCGCCAAGGCAAAGATCGGCAAGTTCGCCTTCTTCGTGGGCAATGCCGACACGTTCGACATCTGGGCGCCCGAAGTGCTGCTGGCCGATCCCGAAGCGGATCCGGGCCTGAAGGAAATCTGCGAGTTCCTGATGCAGTCGAAGGGGGTGAAGCTGTGAGCGACGCCCCGCACATTCCCGTGCTGCGCGACGAAGTGATCGATGCGCTCGCCATTGTGCCTGGCGAGCGGCATGTCGATGCGACGTTCGGGGCCGGTGGCTATACGCGCGCCATGCTGGGCAAAGGGGCGGCGGTTGTGGCGTTCGACCGCGATCCGACGGCGATTGTCGGCGGCCAGGCGCTGGTGGCCGAGGCGGCGGGTCGGCTGGAACTGGTCGAGGCGCCGTTCAGCCGGATGGCGCAGGAACTGGAAGCGCGCGCGCTTGCGCCGGTCGATGGCGTGACGATGGATATCGGTGTTTCGTCGATGCAGCTCGATCAGGCCGAGCGCGGCTTCTCGTTCCAGCAGGACGGGCCACTCGACATGCGCATGGCGGCCGACGGGGAGAGCGCGGCCGACTGGTTGAACAGCGCCGACGAAGGCGAGATCGCCGATGTGCTGTTCCACTATGGCGAGGAACCGCGTGCGCGCCGGGTGGCGAAGGCGATCGTCGCGGCGCGCCCGCTGGCGCGCACCGGCGAGCTGGCGGCGGTGGTTCGCAAGGCGCTGGGCTATCGCCCGCATGACAAGAAGGATCCTGCAACCCGCACCTTCCAGGCGGTGCGCATCCACATCAACCGCGAGCTGGACGAGCTGGCCGAGGGGCTGGCCGCGGCGGAGCGGCTGTTGAAGCCGGGCGGCCGGCTGGCGGTGGTGACGTTCCACAGCCTGGAGGACCGGCTGGTCAAGCGCTTCCTGCGCGAACGCAGCGGCGGCGAGCCTGCCGGTTCGCGCCATCGCCCGGCGGTCGGTCCGCGGGCGGAACCGAGTTTTGAAGCTCCCGCCAAGGCCGTGCGCCCCGGCGAGGAGGAAGTGGCGCGTAATCCGCGCGCCCGGTCTGCGACGCTGCGTGTTGCGCGGCGGACAGCCGCGGCGCCGTGGCCGAGTGAAGGAGTGGCGTGATGGCGGTACATGGCTTCAAGGGACTTGGCTGGTTCATTTGCGGCGTGATCGTGGCGCCGGCCTGCTACATGGTCACCTCGCACGGGGCGGCCGAGCGGGCGCATCTGAAGGCCGTCGAAACGGCGATCATCCAGGCACGCCGCGATATTCGCGGGCTGGAGACCGAATTCGACACGCGCGCCAACCTGGCCCAGATCGAGCGCTGGAACGGAGATGTTCTGGCGATGAACGCGCCTGCGCCGCAGCAATATCTGGCGAGCGTCAGCGGTCTGGCCGCGCTCGACCATCAGCAGGCAGAGGGCGTAAAGGTCGAAACCGCCGCGCTGGTGATTCCGGCTGGCGCATCTCCGGTGCATGCTGTCGCACCGGTGGTGGCCCAGAATGTCACGAACGGGCAGGGGGCTGCTGCGCCGGCTCGTCACGTTGCTTCGGCGGATGACGGGCAGGGCAAGGAACTCCAGGGGCTGATGCATAAGGTTGCGCGTTCGAAGTTGGCAATGGCTGACCGGCCCGTGCTCAGCGCCTCGACGATCGACGATCTGCGCCGCGTCGCCCAGCGCGAGCAACTGGCCCTGCGTTGACGGTTGTCGTTGCCCCGCCGGCGCGCACCCGCGCCTCGGGCGGTGCCCGGCAGGCGATGGTCGCCGTTGCGCAACTGCGCCTGATGATCCTTGCGCTGCTGTTCGGTGCGGCAACCCTAGGCATCATGCTTAAGCTCGGGTTTCTGGCGCTTTCGGCCGGGCCGGCGGCCACGCGCGACCTGAGTGCCGCGCTGCTTCCGGCGCGCGGCGACATCGTCGACCGCAACGGCACGCCGCTTGCCCGCAGCATCGATGCCTGGACGATCGCGATCCACCCCAATCAGGTGATTGGCGACAAGGGGCAGCTAGCCCAGAAGCTTGCCGAGCTGATCCCGGAGCGCACCGCCGGCCAATATTATGCGCTGCTCAACTCGGGCAGCAGCTTTGCCTTCCTGAAGCGCCGGGCGCTGCCCGAACTGGTCAACGCGATGAACGCGCTGGGCGAGCCGGCTATCGAGTTCCAGCGCGAGACGGAGCGGCTTTATCCCCAGTCGGAGATGGCAGCGCATGTGCTCGGCTATCTCGACGGCAACGGACATGGCGTGGCGGGCATGGAGAAGGTGCTCGACGCGCAACTGAGCGACCCCGCGCGGCGCGGCCAGCCGGTGACATTGTCACTCGATTCGCGCGTGCAGGCGGCGCTTGAGAGTGAGCTGGGCCATGCGATGGCCGATCTGCAGGCGCGCGGTGCCGCCGGAATCGTGCTCGACGTGCATACCGGGGAAGTGGTTGCGATGACCTCGCTGCCCAGCTTCAATCCCAATTCCCTCGACGGCCCGCCGCCGCGCAACAATGTGACGCAGAGCGTGTACGAACTGGGATCGACCTTCAAGCCGATCGCCATCGCTGCGGCGATCGATTCCGGAACGATCACCTCCATGTCGCGCCGGTTCGACGCGACTGAACCGATGAAGATCGGCCGCTTCACCATCCATGACGATCCGGGCGACGAGCAGTTTCGCTGGCTCAACATCCCGGAAACGCTGATCTATTCGTCGAACATCGCCACCGCCCGGATCGCCGACGAACTCGGCGCGGCGAAGATTCAGGACATGTTCCGTCGTCTCGGTTTCGACCAGCGCCCGGACATCCAGATCCGCGCAGTGCGGCCGCTCTGGCCGAGTAGCTGGGGGCGCATCACCGTGATGACCACAGCCTATGGTCATGGCATCGCGGTCACGCCGCTACACCTTGCCAACGCCTATGCAGCCCTGGTGAACGGCGGCATCTGGCGCCCGGCGACGCTGATGAAAGTGGACCCGGCGCACCCTCCGGCTGGCAAGCGCGTGATCCAGGAATCGACCAGCTTCCGCATGCGGCAGCTGCTGCGCCTGATCGTGCTCAAGGGTACCGGCCGCAAGGGCGAGGCGCCCGGCTATCGCGTCGCCGGCAAGACCGGCACGGCCGAGGCGGCGAGCGAAGGCGGCTATGACAAGCATCGCAACGTCTCCACCTTCGCGGCGGCTTTCCCGATCGACGCACCGCGCTATGTGGTGGTTGCGATGCTCGACTCACCCAAGGCGAACGCCCATACCCCCCGAACCACTGCCGCGTGGACAGTGGCACCTGTCGTCTCGCGCGTGATTGCGCGCACCGGTGCGATCATGGGGATCGCCCCCGACAATGCCCGCGATATCGACGAGAGCGAACTGCTGCCGCTGCTCGCCGCGTCGCCCGAGCCGGGGGCTGGCACCGAATGAAGCTGGGAACCCTGACCGGCGGTGACGAAGGCGCGATCGTCACCGGCTTTGCCATCGATCACCGCAAGGTCGCGCCGGGCACGATTTTCGGCGCCTTCGAAGGCACGCGCGTGAATGGCGAGGATTTCATTCCCGCCGCCGTGCAAGCGGGCGCAATTGCCGTCGTCGCGCGGCCCGAGGCGAAGGTCGAGGGGGCGGTCCACATTGCTGATGCCAATCCGCGGGCGCGCTTCGCCCGGCTTGCGGCACAGTTCTTTGCGCCGTTTCCGCCGGTGACGGCAGCAGTCACCGGCACCAACGGCAAGACCTCCACCGTCGAGATGACGCGCCAGCTCTGGCGCATGGCGGGCTTCCATGCCGCATCGATCGGCACGCTCGGCGTTACAACGGCGGACGAACGCGTCGCGACCGGCCTCACCACGCCCGACATCGTCACCTTCCTGTCGAACGTCGCCGGCCTCGCGCGCGAGGGCGTGAGCCATGTCGCGTTCGAGGCCTCTTCGCACGGCCTGTCGCAATATCGGACGGAGGGGTTGCCGGTGCGCGCGGCGGCGTTCACCAATCTCAGCCGCGATCACCTCGACTACCATGGCGACATGGCTGCCTATTTCTGCGCGAAGATGCGGCTGTTCGCCGATGTGCTAGATATGGACGGCACGGCGGTGGTGTGGGCCGACGATCCTTATGCACCGCAGGTCGAGGAACTCGCCCGGATGCGCGGGAACCGGCTGATCACTGTGGGGGAGCATGGCAAGACGTTGCGGCTTGCTGGGCGCACCCCCTCGCTGCTCGGACAGGCGCTCGATATCGAGGCCGAGGGCAAGACGCACAAGGTGATGCTGCCGTTGATCGGTGCCTATCAGGCGGCCAATGCGCTGACCGCAGCCGGGCTGGTGATTGCAACCGGCGGCGATGTCGCTGCCACGCTCGCCAATCTGGCGCGGTTGCAGCCGGTGCGCGGACGGCTGGAACGCGCGGTGATCACGGCGGCGGGGGCGCCGGTCTATGTCGATTATGCTCATACGCCAGACGCGCTGGAGGCGGCGATCGCTGCGCTGAAGCCACATACCGACGGACGCCTGATCCTGGTGTTCGGCGCGGGTGGCGACCGCGACGCCGGCAAGCGCGAGCTGATGGGCCGTGCGGCGGCGGCGGGTGCCGACGTCGCGATCGTGACCGACGACAATCCGCGCACCGAGGATCCGGCGGCGATCCGCGCCGAAATCCTGAAGGGCGCGCCGGATGCCACCGAGATCGGCGACCGTCGCGAAGCGATCCGCGCCGCGGTGCAGATGGCCGGCCCGCAGGATATCGTGCTGGTCGCCGGCAAGGGGCATGAACAAGGGCAGATTGTGGGCGAGCTGGTATTGCCGTTCGACGATGTGACCGTGGCCCGGGAATGCGCCGCGTGAGGGGGCTGTTACGGTCTTTGCCAGGAAGGCGGGGTGATCGCGTTGGGCGCCATCGCGCCCCTCCCTGCATTGCAGGGAGGGGGCGGGGGTGGGTCCGCCGCCGTCAGGCGGCGGGACTCGCTTTCGACCAGGTACCTAGAGTTTTCGTAGCGCGCAGACGCGCGCACCCACCCCTTTATCCCCTCCCTTTCAGGGAGGGGAAACCATGTGTTCGAGGCTTCCTTCCCCAAATGCGGTTGCTATCCCTTGCAAGGAGAGAGATTTTTGTGGCGCTTGCGGTGCGGGAGACCGCGCGATGAGCGGCCACCTCTGGACCTCCGCCGAAATTGCCGCCGCGACGGGTGGCGCGGCTTCGTCCGACTTTGCTGTCTTCGGTGTTGCCTTCGACTCCCGCGAGGTCGGCCCCGGCGACCTGTTCCTCGCGCTGAAGGGCGAGAGCACCGACGGGCACCGCTTCCTCGATCAGGCCTTCGCGCAGGGTGCGGCGGGTGCGGTGGTATCCGAACCGACGGCGCATCCGCATGTGCTGGTGCCCGACACCATGGCCGCGCTGAACGCGCTCGGCACGGCATCGCGGGCGCGGTCGGCGGCGAAAATCATCGGCGTGACCGGATCGGTCGGCAAGACCGGTACCAAGGAGGCGCTGTTCGCCGCGCTCGACCGGATCGACCCCGGCTGTGCGCATCGGTCGGTGAAGAGCTACAACAACCATACCGGCGTGCCACTCAGCCTCGCCCGGATGCCGCGCACGGCGCGCTTCGGCGTGCTGGAAATGGGCATGAACCATGCCGGCGAGCTTGCCCAGTTGACCCGGCTGGTGCGGCCGCATGTCGCCATCGTCACGGCGATCGCGCCCGCGCATCTCGGCTTTTTCGACAGCGTCGAAGGGATTGCCGACGCCAAGGGCGAAATCTTTCAGGGGCTGGAGCCGGGCGGTACCGCGATCGTGCCGTTCGACAGCACGCATCGCGACCGGTTGCTGGCGGCGGCGCGGCCCTATGCATCGCGGATCGTCACTTTCGGGCTGGGCGAGGGAGCGGACTATCGCGCGATGGACATTGTTCGCGCGCGCAATGGCGGTAATCATGTGCTGGCCCGCTTCGGCAACCGCGAGCTGAGCTGCACCTTGTCCCAGCCCGGTGACCACTGGGTTTCCAATGCGATGGCCATTCTGGCTGCGGTCGACGCGGTCGGCGGTGATCTGGAACTGGCGGGGCTCGCCATGGCCGAAATGGGCGGCCTTGCCGGGCGCGGCGCGCGGCTGACCGTGCCGGTGGGCGACGGCAGCGCGCTGGTGATCGACGAAAGCTACAACGCTAACCCCTCGTCGGTGCGGGCAACGCTGGCCGTGCTGGCGCAGGAACCCGGTCGCAAGCTGGCGGTGCTGGGCGAGATGCGCGAGCTGGGCGTGCACTCCGACGCGCTGCATGCCGAACTGGCCGATCCGGTCGTGGCGGCAGGCGTATCGCGTGCCATTCTGGTTGGCGATGCGATGGCCCCGCTTGCACGCGCGCTTGAGGGGCGGATCGATTTCGTCCATGTGCGCGATGCCGCAGCTGCGAAGGCCGAGCTGGAATCCATGCTCGCCGCCGGGGACGCGGTGCTCATAAAGGGGTCGAACGGCGTACGGTTGGCGACGGTCGTCGCGGCGCTGGCGGAAAGGCAAACATGCTCTATCTGATCGCAGAGCAGCTGGGCTTCCCCGGCGTTCTGAATCTCTTCCGGTATCTGTCGTTCCGCACTGGCGGGGCGGTGGCAACGGCGTTGCTGATCGGCCTGCTGATCGGGCCGAAATTTATCGGCTGGCTGCGGCTGCGTCAGGGCAAGGGCCAGCCGATCCGCACTGACGGGCCGCAGAGCCACCTCGCCAAGCGCGGCACGCCGACGATGGGCGGGCTGATGATCCTGACCAGCCTGACACTGTCGCTGCTGATCTGGATGGATCTGCGTAACGCCTTTGTGTGGGCGTGCATGTTCGTGACGCTCGGCTTCGGCATGATCGGTTTCCTTGACGATTACGACAAGGTGCGGAAGCAGAAGACTGCCGGCGTATCGGGCAAGGTGCGGTTGCTGGGCGAATTCATCATCGCGGGCATTGCCAGCGGCATCATCATCTTCGCACAGGGCAATACCCAGCTCTACGTGCCCTTCTTCAGCTGGGTGCACCCCAATCTCGGCTATTTCTACATTGCCTTTGCCGCCTTCACGATCGTGGCGTTCGGGAATGCCGTGAACCTGACCGACGGGCTGGACGGGCTGGCGACGATGCCGGTGGTGATCGCAGGCATGGCGTTCATGCTGATTGCCTATCTGGCCGGTAACAAGATCTACGCCACCTATCTGGGCATTCCGCACGTGCCGGGCGCGGGCGACCTCGCGATCTTCTGCGGCGCGATGATCGGGGCGGGGCTTGCCTTCCTGTGGTTCAATGCGCCGCCCGCAGCAGTGTTCATGGGCGATACCGGCAGCCTGGCGCTGGGCGGGGCGATCGGCACCATTGCCGTCACCACCCACCATGAACTGGTGCTGGGCATCATCGGCGGCCTGTTCGTGATGGAGGCGCTGAGCGTCATCATCCAGGTGTTCTTCTACAAGCGCACCGGCAAGCGCGTGTTCAAGATGGCGCCGATCCATCATCATTTCGAACAGCTTGGCTGGTCGGAGCCGACCGTGGTGATCCGTTTCTGGATCATCGCCTTCGTGCTGGCGCTGGCCGGTCTGGCGACGCTGAAGCTGCGGTGATCACCAGCCCCGCCTGGCGCGGCAAACGCTTCGCGGTGCTCGGGCTCGCACGCTCGGGCGCCGCGACCGTGCGCGCGCTGCTGGCCAGCGGGGCGAACGTGCTGGCGTGGGATTCGAACGAGGCGGCGCGGGAGGCACTGTCTCCCTTCCCCCGCTTATGGGGAGAGGGGCGGGGAGATGGGCCTGTCGGCGGGGCTCCCGATATGCCCCTCTCCCCTGAAGGGGAGAGGGAGTTGGTGCTTGCCGATCCCCTCGAATCCGATCTCACCGGCTATACCGGCATGGTCGTGTCTCCCGGTGTGCCGGTCAACCGCCACCCGATCGCGCCGCATGCGCACGCGGCCGGCGTGCCGCTGATCGGCGACATCGAACTGTTTGCGCAGGCGCGCGCCGATCTGCCGCCGCACCGCGTGGTCGGGATCACCGGCACCAACGGCAAGTCGACCACCACCGCGCTGATCCACCACATCATCGAGATGGCGGGCATTCCGACCCGGCTCGGCGGCAATATCGGCCTGCCGATCCTTGGCCAGGAACCGCTCCCCGAAGGCGGTATCTATGTACTGGAGCTGTCGAGCTACCAGATCGACCTGACCCACAGCCTCGACTGCGATGTCGCGGTGCTGCTCAACATCACCCCCGACCATCTCGACCGCTATGACGGCGGCATGAAGTACTATGCGCGGGCAAAAGAGCGTCTTTTCACGATGCAGAGTGCCGGCCACGCGGCGATTATCGGAATTTCCGATGCTTGGTCGGCAGGTGTTGCGAAGGAGTTGGCTTGGTCCGGCCGTGTAGGCGATGTGACCAAGATCGCCCCCGGTGTATGCATGGACCAGTCGCGCTGGCCGGCGCTGCAGGGGCCGCATAATGCCCAGAATGCGCTTGCCGCGATCGCCACGTGCGAGGCGCTGGGGATCGACCGCGCGGCGATCGACAAGGGACTCGAGACCTTTCCCGGCCTGCCGCACCGGATGGAGCGTGTCGCAACCCGAAACGGCGTCACCTTCGTCAACGACAGTAAGGCGACCAACCCGGAATCGACGGCCCCGGCGCTTGCGGCATTTTCGCGCATCCACTGGATTCTGGGCGGCGTCGCCAAGACCGACAATCTGGAGGCGTGCCGTCCCGGTTTCGGCCAGGTCGTGCGTGCCTATACGATCGGCGAGGCGGAGCCGCTGTTCGCGCGGCTGCTCGAAGGCGAAATGCCTGTCGAGCAATCGGGAACCCTGGAAGCGGCAGTACGGGCGGCGGCGGCGCAGGCCGCGCCTGGCGACACGGTTTTGCTATCGCCCGCCTGTGCCTCGTTCGACCAGTTCCGCGATTTCGAGGCGCGGGGCGATGCCTTTCGCGCCGCGGTGGAGGCGCTCGGGTGAGCCGGGCGGCCGAAGACGCGGGTGAAATCAAGGGCGGCCTACCGCGCATTCCCAGCCAATTGAACCGTGCCAGCCGCTCGCGCGCGGGCATGTGGTTCTGGGAAGTCGACCGCGTGCTGCTGCTGCTTGCTATGCTGCTGATCGCGATCGGGCTGGTGGCGGTGGCGGCGGCATCGCCGGCGACCGCGCGCCGCTATTCCGACGCGACGCACATCATGCAGCCGATGTATTATTTCTGGCGCCAGTTGATGTGGGTGTGCGTGTGTGTGCCCGTGCTTATCGTCGTGTCGATGCTGCCGACCAGGCTGGCGCGGCGGCTGTCGTTGGTGGGTGCGGTGTTCTTTCTGGTGCTGATGGCGCTGCTGCCGTTCGTGGGCCATGAAGTGAACGGCGCCAAGCGCTGGATCAACATGGGCATTTCGGACCTGCAGCCGTCCGAATTCCTGAAGCCGCTGTTCATCGTGTCGACTGCGTGGATATTGTCGTTCCGTGCCAAGGATCCGCAGTTGCCGGTGATGATCGTCACAGGTGCGCTGACCGCGCTGATCGGCGTGCTCCTGATGCTCCAGCCCGATTTCGGCCAGACCATCGTGTTCGGCGTCGTCTGGGTGATCCTGCTGATGATCTCGGGCATCTCGCCCGGGGCGATCGCCAGCCTGGGCGGGGTGGCGGTGGCCGGGGTGGTGACCGCCTATATCTTCTATGGCACCGCCCGCACCCGCATCGACAATTTCCTGTTCCCGACCAAGGAAGCCGCGCTGGCCGATCGCTATCAGGTGGAAATGGCGCATGACACGCTGACCGCAGGCGGCCTCTTCGGCGCGGGGCCGGGCAGCGGCCAGGCCAAGTTCCGGCTGCCCGAGGGGCATACCGACTATATCTTCGCGGTCATCGGCGAGGAGTTCGGGCTGATCGCCTGTGCGGTGATCCTGCTGCTCTATCTCGCCATCGTCATCCGCGTGCTGATGAAGCTGCTCGACGAGGAAGACCCGTTCCGACTGCTGGCGGCAGCGGGGCTCGCCGCACAGTTCGGCGTGCAGGCGCTGATCAACATGGCGGTCAACACCGGCATCGCCCCGTCGAAGGGCATGACGCTGCCGTTCATCAGCTATGGCGGCTCATCGATGATCGCGCTTTCGATCGGCTATGGCCTGCTGCTCGCTTTCACGCGGCGAAACCCGTATCTGAAGCGCTCGCCCTATTCAGGCCGCTGGAGCAAAGCATGACCGAACCGCGCAGTTACGTCCTCGCAGCTGGTGGCACCGGCGGGCATATGGTGCCCGCGGCCGCGCTGGCGGCGGAGCTGGCCGCCCGTGGCCATCATGTCGCGCTGGTCAGCGACGATCGCGGCGTGCGCTTTCCCGGCCTGTTCGAGGATGTCGAAACGCATGTGCTGCCGGCCGGTCGGCTGGGCGGCGGCGTGCTCGGCTATGTCAAGGCGGCACGCAAGATGGTGGCGGGCCGGGCGATGGCGCTGAAGCTCTATCGCGAAATGATGCCCTCTGCCGTTATCGGGTTCGGCGGCTATCCGGCGTTTCCGGCGCTGCTGGCGGCGTTCAGCGCGCGCATCCCGACGATCGTCCACGAGCAGAATGCGGTGCTCGGCCGCGTCAACCGGCTGGTGGCGGGGCGTGTCGATGCGATCGCCACTTCTTATGAACAGACCGAGCGGCTGAAGCCCGGCTGGGAGGCCAAGACGCATCTGGTCGGCAATCCGGTGCGCGAGGCGGTGCTGGCGCTGCGCAGCCGGCCCTATCCGATCCTGGAGGAAGACGGCATCTTCCGCGTGCTGGTGACCGGCGGCAGCCAGGGCGCCTCGATACTCAGCCAGGTGGTGCCCGACGGGCTCGCGCTGTTGCCGGTGCATTTCCGCCGCCGGTTGCAGGTGACGCATCAGGCGCGCGTCGAGGATGTCGAGACGGTCCGCGCCAAATATGCCGCGCATGAAATTCCGGCGGAGATCGCCACCTATCTGCCCGATCTCCCCGAGCGGCTGGCCTGGGCGCATCTGGTGATTGCGCGAGCAGGGGCGTCGACCATTTCGGAGCTGACCGCCGCCGGGCGCCCCGCGATCCTGGTGCCGCTGCCCAGCGCCACCGACGATCACCAGACCGCGAATGCGCGCGAGATCACCGCTGCCGGCGGCGCACGTACGATCCCGCAACGCAGCTTTACCGCGACTGAGCTTGCCAAGCAGATGCAGAAGCTGGGCCTCGAGCCGCAGGCGCTGGAAAATGCCGCCGCCCGCGCGCGCGCCTGCGGCCGGCCCAACGCCGCCAGAGACCTGGCCGACCTCGTCGAATCGATCCACGCACCGGAGGCGCCCGCCGGGCTCCGCCGCACCACGCTCCAGGGAAGGCCAGCTTACGCATGAAGGGCGTCGCCACCGACATCGGGACCATTCATTTCGTCGGCATCGGCGGCATCGGCATGTCCGGTATCGCCGAGGTGATGCACAATCTCGGCTACAAGGTGCAGGGTTCCGACGTCGCGGACAGCTATGTCGTGCAGGGCTTGCGCGACCGCGGCATTCCGGTCGCTATCGGTCATGATGCGGAAAATCTGGGCGATGCCGCGGTGGTGGTGGTCTCTACCGCGATCGTGCGGACCAATCCCGAAGTCGAAGCCGCCTATCAGCGCCGTATTCCCGTGGTGCGGCGTGCGGAAATGCTCGCCGAACTGATGCGGCTGAAATCGACGGTGGCGGTCGCGGGCACGCACGGCAAGACCACGACGACCTCGATGGTCGCGGCGCTGCTCGATGCTGGCGGGGTGGACCCCACCGTCATCAATGGCGGGATCATCAACCAGTACGGCTCGAATGCCCGGCTGGGCGACAGCGACTGGATGGTCGTGGAAGCGGACGAGAGCGACGGCAGCTTCCTGCGGCTCGACGGCACCTATGCGATCGTCACCAATATCGATCCCGAGCATCTCGACCATTATGGCTCGTTCGAGAAGGTGAAGGCGGCGTTCGTCGAGTTTGTCGAGAATGTGCCCTTCTATGGCGCGGCATTGTTGTGCCTCGACCATCCGGAAGTGCAGGCGATCATCCCGCGCGTGCGCGACCGGCGGATCGTCACTTATGGCTTTGCGGCGAGCGCCGATGTGCGTGGGGTGAACGTGACGCCGCACGCCGGCGGCAACCGCTTCGAGGCGATCATCCGCCATCGCGACGGCACGACGCGCTCGATCGAGAATATCGAGCTGCCGATGCCGGGCCGACACAATGTGCAGAACGCCCTGGCGGCGATCGGCGTGGCGCTGGAACTGGGCATTCCCGACGCGACGATCCAGCAGGGTTTCGCCAAGTTCGGCGGCGTCAAGCGGCGCTTCACCAAGGTGGGCGAAGTCGCGGGCGCGACCGTCATCGACGATTACGGCCATCACCCGGTGGAAATCCGCGCGGTGCTGGCGGCGGCGCGTGAAAGCGCGCGCGGCCGCGTGATCGCCGTGGTGCAGCCGCACCGCTATACCCGCCTCAGCAATCTGATGGACGAGTTCGCCCAGGCCTTTAACGACGCCGACATGGTTTATGTCGCCCCGGTCTATCCGGCAGGCGAGGCGCCGATCGAGGGCGTGCACGCCGATGCGCTGGTCGAGAATATCTCACGGCGCGGTCACCGAGCGGTGGCATCCACGACCGACGCGGCGGCGCTCGCGCAGGCGCTCGCCGGCGTGGTGCGTGCGGATGACATGGTCGTGTGCCTGGGAGCAGGGGACATCACGAAATGGGCCGCGGGTCTGGCGCCTGCCATTGCGGCCGCGCGGGGGGATGCGTGACGCTTCCCCCGGCCCGTGGAAAACTGACTCCGAACGCCCCGCTGGCGCCGCTCGTATGGTTCAAGAGCGGCGGCGCAGCGGAGTGGCTGTTTGAGCCGGCCGATACCGATGATCTTGCCGCGTTCCTAGCTGCGCTCGACCCGGCGGTGCCGGTGATGGGGCTCGGCCTCGGCTCGAACATGATCGTGCGCGATGGCGGCGTGCCGGGGGTGGTAATCCGGCTCGGCAAGGCGTTCGCCGCCGTCGAGCAGGTCGACGAGACCAGCCTGCGCTGCGGCGGGGGTGCCTCGGGCATTCTCGTTTCGTCCAAGGCGCGCGACTGGGGCATCGGCGGTGTCGAGTTCCTGCGCTCTATCCCCGGCACTGTCGGCGGCTTCGTCCGGATGAACGGCGGCGCATATGGCCGCGAGACCTGCGACATTCTCGTCGAGTGCGAAGTCGTGCTCCGCTCGGGCGAGCGGCGCGTGCTGGCCAATGCCGATCTCGGCTACACCTATCGCCACAGCAGTCTGCCCGAGGGCGCGGTCGTGGTGAGCGCCACCTTCCGCGGCTTCCCCAAGGCGCCCGACGACATCCAGGCCGAGATGGACCGCATCGCCGCCGCGCGCGAGGAATCGCAGCCGCTGCGATCGAAGACCGGCGGCTCGACCTTCAAGAACCCGGAGGGCCACAAGGCCTGGGCGCTGGTCGATGCGGCCGGCTGCCGGGGCTTGCGCCGCGGCGATGCGCAGGTGAGCGAGAAGCATTGCAACTTCCTCCTCAATCTGGGGGAAGCCACCAGCGCCGATATTGAGGCGCTGGGCGAGGACGTCCGCGCGCGGGTCAAGGCGCAGTCGGGCGTGGAACTGGAATGGGAGATTCAGCGGGTGGGAGTGGCGAAGTGAGTGTGGTCTATCAATCCTCCCCCGCCAGGGGGAGGTGGCACGCGCAGCGTGACGGAGGGGGAGGAGCCCCCTCCGCCCGTCGTGCGTCCGCCCCCTCCGTCGCCTTCGGCGCCACCTCCCCCTGGCGGGGGAGGATTGCATGAGCTTCCACATCGCCGTGCTGATGGGCGGCTGGTCTGCCGAGCGCGAGGTGTCGCTGATGTCGGGAGGCGGCGTCGCGGATGCGCTGGAGAGCCTGGGGCACCGCGTCACCCGGATCGACATGGACCGCGACGTCGCCGCGCGCCTCGCCGAGGCTAGGCCGGACGTGGTGTTCAACGCACTACATGGCACCCCGGGCGAGGATGGCAGCGTGCAGGGCATGCTCGACCTGATGGGCATCCGCTATACGCATAGCGGCATGGTCACCTCGGTCATCGCGATCGACAAGCAGCTTACCAAGCAGGCGCTGGTGCCGCACGGCATCCCGATGCCCGGCGGGCGGATGGTATCGCGCGAGGAGCTGTATCGGCACGATCCTCTGCCGCGCCCCTACGTCCTGAAGCCGGTGAACGAAGGCTCGTCGGTCGGCGTCGCAATCGTCACCGCCGAGGGCAATTACGGCAACCCGATCAGCCCGGACGCGCGCGGCCCTTGGCAGGAATTCGAGGAACTGCTCGCCGAGCCGTTCATCCGTGGGCGCGAGCTGACCACCGCCGTGCTGGGCGATCAGGCGCTGGGCGTGACCGAGTTGAAGCCCAAAAGCGGCTTCTACGACTATGACGCCAAATATACCGACGGCCTGACCGAGCATGTCTTTCCGGCGCAGATTCCGGACGAGATCGCCGAGGCGTGCAAGCAGATCGCGCTCGATGCGCATCGCCTGCTCGGGTGCAAGGGTGCCTCGCGCGCCGATTTTCGCTGGGACGATACGCAGGGCGTCGACGGCCTGTTCCTGCTCGAGGTGAATACCCAGCCCGGCATGACGCCGCTGAGCCTGGTGCCCGAACAGGCGCGCCATCTGGGCATCGACTATGCTACGCTGGTGCAGCGTATCGTCGAGGAGGCATTGTGAGCCGTAGGCCCGCCCAGCAACAGCGTGCGACGACCCGGCGGGGCGCCAAGCCGAAGCCGCGCGGCGGCAATGCGCGGCGGGCAAAGCGGCCGAGCGTGCTCGATCAGGCAATGGCGGGCCTGCCGTTCAGCCCGGCGACGCTGCACCGCATCGTCACCTGGAGCATCGTGGGTACGGTGGGCGCCGGCGTGCTGGTGCTCGCAACCATGGCGGGCATTCCCCAGATGATCGGCGTCGGCTTTGCCCAGGCGGTGGGCGATGCCGGGCTGAAGGTTGACGAGATCCAGATCGACGGCCTGAAGCGGATGGACCGCGCGACCGTCTATGAGCAGGTGCTCGATCAGGATTCGCGGGCGATGCCGCTGGTCAATCTGGCCGATGTGCGCCAGCGGCTGCTGAAATTCCCCTGGGTGCAGGATGCGCGCGTGTCGCGGCGGCTGCCCAATACGCTGCACATCTATATCGTCGAGCGCCAGCCGGCGGCGGTTTGGCAGAACCATGGGCAGTTGATGCTGATCGACCCGACTGGCGTGCCGCTGGAACCGGTGTCGCCGGATGCGATGCCCGACCTGCCGCTGCTGATCGGCGATGGCGCCAACACGCAGGAGCCTGCGCGCAAGCGACTGCTGGACACGCAGCCGGCGCTGAAGCCGCTGGTCAAGGCCGCGACCTGGGTGGGCAATCGCCGCTGGGACGTCGTGTTCAATTCAGGCGAGAAGCTGCAACTGCCCGAAGGCGACGATGAAGCGGCAGCGGCGCTGAAGAAATTCGTGAATATCGACGCGCGTGACCGGTTGCTCGGCAAGGGCTATCTGGGGTTTGACATGCGCGATCCGAGCAAGTTGGTAGTACGGCGTCAGGGCGTGGTGGGAACGCCCGTGCCGGCAGCGTCGCCCGCGCCATCGCCAGTGCCCGAAAGCGGTACAGCGAAGGCAGCGGGAACACAGGGGTAAAGAGGGGCAGGGAAATGGCCAAGGTTGCACCGGAAGGACTGATCACCGCGCTGGATGTGGGATCGTCCAAGGTATCGGCGCTGATCGCGCAGCGCGGCGATGACGGCGAACTCATTGTGCTCGGCACCGGCCAGCGCGAGAGCCGCGGCGTCAAGCGCGGCTATGTCGCCGACATGCACGCCACCGAAATCGCCATACGCGAGGCCGTGGAACAGGCGGAGCGGATTGCCGGCTTCAACATTGAGGATGTGTGGGTCAGCTTCTCCGCAGGCGGTCTGGTTTCCAGCGTCGTCAAACTGGAAGCCGATCTGGGCGGCCACCGCGTCGAGCAGGCGGACATCGACGAACTGCTCAAGGCAGGGCGCGAAGCGATCGATCCGCAGGGCAAGATGGTGCTCCATGCCCAGCCGACGCGCTACACGGTTGATGGTCTTTCGGGGGTGAAGCGGCCGCTGGGCCTGCACGCTGATCGGCTGGGAGTCGACATCCATGTCGTGTCGACCGACGGGTCGCCGGTGCGCAATCTCGACCTATGCGTCCGCTCGGCGCATCTGGAAGTGCGCTCGATCATCGCGGCGCCGGTCGCGACCGGGCTTGCCTGCCTCACAGATGAGGAGCGCGAACTGGGGGTGGCGCTGGTCGAAATTGGTGCGGCGGTCACCAACGTGTCGGTGTTCGTGCAGGGTGTGCTGGCCGGGCTGGCGTCGATTTCGATGGGGTCCGCCGACATTACCGACGATATCGCCTCGGCCTTTGGCACGCCGCGTGCCTGGGCGGAGCGGACGAAATGCTTCCACGGCTCGGCGAATCTTAGCCCGCGCGACAATCACGAGATGATTGAAGTCGTGCCGATCGCGCCGGAAGAGGGCACGGATGGTCCGCGCATCACCCGCGCCGCGCTGAACACGGTGATCCGTCAGCGGCTGGAGCGGCTGATCGGCGAAATCCAGAAAGAACTGAAGAAGCTGGGCTTTCATGAGCCGGTCGGTCGCCAGATTGTGCTGACCGGTGGTGGCGCCGAATTGGCGGGAATCGCGGATTATGCCCAGCAGGCGCTGGGTGCTGCGGTGCGTGTTGGCAAGCCCAAGGGTCTGGTCGCGCTGCCGAACGCGCATAGTGGCCCGGCCTTTTCAACGCTGGCCGGTCTCGCGCGGTTCGCTGCTGCCGACCCCATCGACCTGCGCGCGCTGGAGCCGAGTCGTCACCAGATGGTGACGAAGGCCAGCGCCGGCGCGCTGATGCAGCGGTTGATGGCAGCGTTTAAGGCAAATTATTAAAGAAATGCGTCTGCCCGGTTGCTTTTGGCTAGAGTCGTGGCCTTGGTTCGTGCAGATAAGGATTGAAGAAGGGGGGCGCGTCGCCGCGGTCGCGTCGCCACGGGAGAATTTAGAATGAGTATCGACTTCCTTCCGCCGGACGTGGACGAACTGACGCCCAAGATCACCGTGATCGGCGTTGGTGGCGCGGGCGGCAACGCCATCGCCAACATGATCCGCGCCGAGGTGCAGGGCGTGGAATTTCTGGTTGCTAACACCGACGCGCAGGCGCTGAAGCAATCGAGCGCTCCGCAGCGCATTCAGCTCGGTGCCAAAATCACCCAGGGTCTCGGTGCAGGCTCGCGTCCCGAAATCGGCCGCGCTGCTGCCGAAGAGACGATCGAGCAGGTGCAGAAGGCGCTGGAAGGCGCGCATATGTGCTTCATCGCGGCCGGCATGGGCGGCGGCACCGGCACCGGCGCGGCGCCGGTAATCGCCAAGGCTGCGCGCGACATGGGCATCCTGACCGTGGGCGTGGTGACCAAGCCGTTCGCCTTTGAAGGCAAGCGCCGCTCGCAATCGGCCGAAGCCGGCATCGACGAGCTGCAGAAGTACGTCGATACGCTGATCGTCATCCCGAACCAGAACCTGTTCCTGATCGCCAATGCGAACACGACCTTCAAGGAAGCGTTCGAAATGGCGGACGAGGTGCTGCAGCAGGGCGTGCGCGGTATCACCGACCTGATGGTCATGCCCGGCCTCATCAACCTGGACTTCGCTGACGTGCGTTCGGTGATGCAGGAGATGGGCAAGGCGATGATGGGCACTGGCGAGGCGGAAGGTGACGACCGCGCGCTGATCGCTGCCCAGAAGGCGATCGCCAACCCGCTGCTCGACGGCGTTTCGATGAACGGCGCCAAGGGCGTGATCGTCTCGATCACCGGCGGCGAAGATATGCGCCTGCTCGAAGTCGACGAAGCGGCAAATCACATCCGCGAACTGGTCGATCCCGATGCCAACATCATCTGGGGTTCGGCGTTCAATCCCGAGCTGGAAGGCCGCATTCGCGTGTCGGTGGTCGCCACCGGTATCGACGCGAATGCAGAGAACCGCGCGACCCCGATCGAGCAGCCGCGCGTCTTCTCCTTTGCAACGCCGCGCCGCACGGCGGCCGATCCCGTGGCACCCGCTGCCCCGGCCGCGCCGCTGCCCGAGCCCGAACCGGCTGCCGTCGCACCGATCGAGGAACCGGTTCTCGCGCCGGAGCCGGAGCCGATTGCGCGCGCGCCCGAGCCGGAAGCCGATCTGGGCGATGACGAACTGCTTCTCGGCAGCGACACGATCATGCCCGAACCGGCCCCTGCACCGGCTCCCGCGCCTGCACCCGAAGCGCCGGCAGGCCGACGTCGTTGGCTGACCGGCGCCGAGGAAGAGCCGGATTCGCGTCCGCGTGGCCGCACCGGTGGTACGCTGTTCGAACGGATGGCTGCTTCACGCGGCGCCAAGAGCAGCGACGATGACGACAAGGATCCGCTGGATATCCCGCGTTTCCTGCGCAGCCAGAATAATCAGTAACAGGTTCGTCGACCGGGTGTCTCGCTTTGGCGAACACCCGGCGGCGGTGCATTGGTGGTTCAGCGCCGCAGTGCGCAAGACTGGACCTGCATGACCCCGATTCGACTTTTGGCGCTCGGCGCCGTCGCCTCCGTTTTGGCCCTGGCCGCAGGGCCTGCCGTCGCCCAGACGGAAATCGTCCAGCAAATCAATCCCGATGCCGATGCGCTGGCGACGCAGATCCGCGTCCTTGCCGAAAATCCACGTGACATCGACGCGCTGCTTGCGGCGGGCCAGCTTTCCAACCAGCTGGGGGACACCGCAGGCGCGCTCGCCTTTTTTCAGCGCGCTGAGAGTGTCGACGCGACCAATCCGCGCATCCTGAACGGTCGCGCATCGGTGCTGGTGCGGATGGAACGGCCCGGTGAGGCGTTGCGGCTTTTCGGCCAGGCGGAGGCGCGCGGCGTCGATCCTCGCGAATATGCCGCGGATCGCGGCTTCGCCTATGATCTGGTCGGCCGGCCCTTGCTGGCCCAGCGTGACTATCGGCTCGCGCTGTCGCAGCGGCGCGAAGACGAAGTGATCCGCCGCTATGCGCTGTCGCTGGGTATAAGCGGCGATGTCGAGGAGTCGGCGCGCCAGCTCGATCCGTTGCTCCGCGCGCAGGATCGTGCGGCATGGCGCGCGCGCGCGTTCGTCCTAGCAATGAATGGCGATCTTGCCGGTGCCGAGAAAATTGCGGCGACGGTGATGCCCGGATCGATGGGCAAGGACATGCTGCCCTTTTTCCGACGGCTGCAGACATTGTCGCCGGCCGATCGTGCCTTTGCAGTGCATTTCGGCGAATTGTCGCCCACCCAGGCGCGGCTGGCCGACGCGCGACTGGCGCCTGCCTTGCCGCCATATGTTCCTGCGCAGCGACCGGTGCAGGTCGCGCAGGCGGCGCCTCACAATGCAGCGCCAACGCGCGGCAGCGAGCGTGAGGTTCGCGAGCGGCGCCGGGCGGCACCGGCGGCAGCGCCGGCGGTCGCTCCCCCGGCTGCGCGCGCGCCTGCGCCTGAGCCAGTTGCGCCGCATGCCCCCGCTCTGGTCGCCGCCGCGCCGCCGCCGGAGCGGAACACGGTGGTGCCGGCGGCAACGCAGGTTGTGGCCGCTCCGGCGCCTGTGACACAAAGCGCACCGCCCCCCGTGGCGATGGCGGCCACCGCACCGGTGCAATCCGCACCCGTTGCCGCTGCGCCTCGCCCGAGCGCGCCGGTCCGCGTCGGCCGCGAAGATGCGCACCTGGCGTCGATCATCGCGGGCATCACCATTCCCGCCAGCGAACTCGACGCGGTCAATCGCCCGAACGAGGAAGTGGCGCCTGCCGCGCCGGTGGCAGAGCCGGTGCATGCGAAGCCAAAGCCGGAGCCGACTACCGAGGCCGAGACGAAGAAGCCCGAGCCGCGCAAACCCGAGCCCAAAAAACCCGAGCCGAAAAAGCCGGAACCGAAGAAGCCCGAGCCCAAAAAACCTGAACCCAAGAAGCCCGATCCGGCCAAGGCCGAGCCCAAGCGCATCTGGGTGCAGGTTGCGGGCGGTGCGAATGAAGAAACGCTGCCGCGCGCGTGGAAGGCGATGGTCGCCAAGGCACCGGCCTTGCTCAAGGGGCATTCGGGCTGGTGGACGCCGCTGCGCGCCACCAACCGGGTGCTGACGGGGCCGTTCAAGACCACCGAGGCGGCGCAGGCGTTCGTCAACAGCCTCGCCAAGGAAGGCGTGTCCGGTTTCGTCTTCACCAGCGAACCCGGCCAGAAGGTGACCAAACTCGCGCCCTAGGCGGGGATTTCATCGATCGGACTTCGACAAGCGATGGCGAAGCGGATAGAGGCGCGCGCGTGAAACTGCATTCCTCCTGGGCCTGTATGCCGGGCCAGACGCGCGGCCGTCGCCATCCTGAAGCGGGTGGCGGTGCGCGTGGCCCCCGCGATGCGTTCCAGCGTGACCGCGACCGTATCATTCATTCGATCAGCTTCCGTCGCCTGCGCCACAAGACTCAGGTCTTCATGGCGCCGGACGGCGACCATTTCCGCGTGCGCCTCACCCACAGCCTGGAAGTCGCCCAGATTGGCCGCGCCGTCGCGCGCGCGCTCGGCCTGAACGAGGATCTAACCGAGGCACTTTGCCTGGCGCACGACATCGGCCATCCGCCCTTCGGCCATGCCGGCGAGGATGCGCTGGAAAAGGCGCTGGCGGGGAAGGGCGGCTTTGATCACAACGGCCATACCCTGCGCACGCTGACGTTTCTGGAACGCCCCTATCCCGGCTGGGACGGGTTGAACCTGACCTGGGACACGCTGGAAGGGCTGGCCAAGCATAACGGACCGATCGCCGAACCCGAATGGGCACTGGCGGAGACCGACGCAGCGTTTCCGCTGGAGCTCGACAGCTGGCCGTCGCTGGAGGCGCAGGTCGCGGCAATCGCCGACGATATCGCCTATGACAATCACGACATCGACGATGGCCTGCGCGCAGGGTTGCTGACGTTCGACCAGCTGATGGAAGTGCCCATGATCGCCGCCGGCTGGCGCGACGTGGAGGCACGCTTTCCGGGCGTCAGCGCGAAGCGGCTGACGGGGGAACTGATCCGCTCGCAGATCGGCGCGATGGTCAACGACCTGATGGCGGAGACGCGCGCGCGGGTGGCCGATGCGGGTGTCGAGACCGTGGCGGATGTGCGCGCGGCAGGGCGTTGTCTTGCGGGCTTCTCCGATGCGATGCGCGAGGCGGAGCGCGGGCTCAAGCGCTTCATGTACGCCAATCTCTATCATCACCCCAGTCAGCTTGCTGCCGCCGGTTCGGCGCGCACCGTTGTTGCAGGGCTATTCGCGGCCTATGCCGCCGATCCGATGCTGATGCCGGCAGAATGGCGAGAAGCGCTGCCTGTCGAGGAGCCGGATCGCAGTCGCCACATCGCCGATTTCATCGCCGGCATGACCGATCGCTATGCGATCGCGCGGTACCGGGAAATCTGCGGGACGATCGATCTGCCCGACGGATTTTGACGGCCCCTGCGGGACATACTTCGTTACCAAAGAGCAAGCGACGCGAAAACTCGACTCTTTATCTGCGGCGGCCATGCAATGCTGATAAAAAGAGAGGACCGTCCGCGATGTTGAAATATCTCGTTGTAGCGCCGGTGCTGCTGATTGCCGCCCCGGCCGCTGCCCAATCCCTTCATGAAACGCATGAGCGCGTCTGGATGCCTTCGGGAAAAAGCCCCGTCGTCACCTGGCGCATACGCGACCGCGCACCGCAGCTGGCGCAGTCGCATCATCAGGCGGGAAAAGGCATGATGCCGGCCCGCCGCGAAGAGGCCCGGGCCGAGGCGCCGCGCCAGCCCGGCGCACAATCACCGGTGGGCAGCGACTGACCTGCCACTTTCGCTGTTCAGCAAAACGTAAAACCCCGCAGCTGCATGGGCAGCTGCGGGGTTTTTTATGCCGGGAAGGCGCGAAGCTTAGCGCTGAGCCAGTTCGACCTGGCTGGTCTTCGGCACGCGGAACGACACGCGCACGCCGCCGGTGTCGCCATCGACCCAGCCGTTGCGCACGACCAGATGGAACTTCTGGTTGGTCTGCTTCACGACGCCTTCGAGAATCTGGGCGTCGCCCTTTACCGTCGACGTATAGACATAGGTCATGCCGTCGCGCGTGAAGCTGCGCTCGGCTTGGTCAGCGGCAATGGCGGGTGCGGCAACAAACAGCGAGGCCGCGAGTGCGATAGTGAAACGGGTCACGATCTTTCTCCTTCGAGTTCGAAAAGAGCCAGATCAGCATCCTTCTTGTGTTCTTGGCGCCAAAATGTTGCATCGCAGCATGAGGCGCAATCGCAAAAATCGAAGTTGCTAATTGCAGTTTTTGCAATCGAGCGGTGAAAGGGCGTTCATCGGCGGTCAACCGAGTCTGTGAAAAATTCTTGCGACAAACGGAAGCTATGCCTGTGTCGCAGGCATGAGGGTCGCCATGACAGACAAGAGCATCGCGCTGAACCGCTTTGGATATGGAGCAAGGCCCGGAGAAGATCCCGGTGGGGATCCGAAGCAATGGCTGCTTCGCCAGCTGGACCATTATGTCGCGCAGCCGCCGGTTATCGCGGCCCTACCAGGGTCTTCGGCGACAGTCGTGCAATTGCTGGAATATCGCGCGCAGGCAGAGGCGCTGCGCAAGGCTGCTGCCTCGGCGGCTGTTGCTGCTAAACCGGCGCAGCCCACGCAGCCGGCTATGTCGCCGGGCGCTCCGGCAGCGCCCGCATCTGCAGGGGCGGTGCCGATGGCGGCTGCGCCGACCCAGCCACCGCCGCCGCCGGCCAATGGCAGCGAGGCGGCCGAGACGCTGCGCAAACAGATCAGCAAGCAGGTAAGTGACGGGCATAGCCAGGCGGTGACCGCCCGCGCCGTTGCCGCCATCGACTCCCCGGCTCCCTTTGCCGAGCGGCTGGTGCATTTCTGGGCCAACCATTTCGCGATCTCAGCCGACAAAATGGAATTGATCGCGCTGGCGGGCACGCTGGAATTCGAAGCGATCCGCCCGAACCTGATGGGCAGTTTTCGTGACATGCTCTTCGCCGTGGAGCGGCATCCGGCGATGCTGCTCTATCTCGACCAGTCGGTGTCGGTGGGACCGAACAGTCCGCTCGCCTCGCGTCAGCGGCCTAACCAGCGTAGGTCGCTGGGCCTCAATGAAAATCTCGCCCGCGAAATCATGGAGCTCCACACGCTCGGCGTGCGCAGCGGCTATACCCAGGCAGATGTCACCGAATTCGCCCGGGCAATGACCGGCTGGACGATAGCCGGCTTCGGTCGCGGCCCGCTCGGCAAATGGACCCCGGCAGACGGGGCGCCCGGCCAGTTCGTCTTCGGTGCCGAGATGCACGAGCCGGGCACGCGTACGATTCTCGGCAAGAAATGGCCCCAGCCGGGCGAGACGCAGGCTAGCGCGGTGCTCGCCACGCTAGCCACGCATCCGGCGACGGCACGGCACATCGCCACCAAACTTGCGCGCCATTTCGCCGGAGACGATCCGCCCCCCAGGCTGGTGGCGCGGCTGGAGGCGTCGTTCCTGAAGACGGGCGGCGACTTGCCCAGCCTGTATCGCACGCTGGTCGCCTCGCCCGAATGCTGGGCGCCGGCACCGGTAAAGTTCAAATCGCCCTGGGAATGGACGGTGTCGGCGCTGCGCGTGCTCGACGCGCAGCAACTGCCGCTCAATTTCGTCCCCGGGCTGATGGTGCAACTGGGGCAGCCGGTGTGGAAACCCGGATCGCCCGCAGGTTGGGACGATATTGCGCCGGCCTGGGCGGCGCCGGACGCAGTGCTGCGCCGTGTGGAAGCCGCGCAGCGGATTGCGCAGCGGGCGCGCGACGTCGTCGATCCCCGCCAGCGTGCCGAACTGATTTTCCCTGCCTCGCTTAGCCAGAGCACCGAGCAGGCCATCGCCCGTGCCGAAAGCCCGGCGCAGGGTGTGGCGCTGATGCTCGTATCGCCCGAATTTCTGCGGAGATAATCCCATGTATCTCAACCGCCGCAATTTTCTGAGCGTCGGCGCTACCGGCCTGATGCTGTCGCCGCTGGGCGCCCGCATGGCCTTTGCCGCCGCGCCGACCGAGCGCCGCTTCATCTTCATCATTCAGCGCGGCGCTGCCGACGGCCTGCATACCGTCGCACCGGTCGGCGACCACGCCTATGCCGGCCAGCGCGGCGATCTCGCCGCCGATTTCGCAACCGCGCCGAAGCTTGATTCGATGTTCGCGCTGCACCCGTCGCTGCAGAATGTCTGGGGCCTGTACCAGGCGAAACAGGCATTGTTCTTCCATGCCGTGGCATCGCCCTATCGCGACCGCTCGCATTTCGACGGCCAGAATGTGCTCGAGACCGGCGGCGTCTCTGCCTATCAGTTACACGATGGCTGGATGAACCGCCTGTTGCGGCTGCTGCCAGCCGACGACAAGGCGATCGCGATTTCGGCGTCGGTGCCGATGGCACTTCGCGGACCGGTGGAAGTGGCGAGCTACGCACCTTCGTCGCTGCCCGGCGCATCGCCCGACCTTATCGCACGGGTTTCGGCAATGTATCAGGCCGACAAGCAGCTCCACCCGCTGTGGCAGGAAGTGATGGCGACTCGCTCGCTCACCGACGAACTCGCCGCCGAGAACGGCAAAAAGGCTGTCGATACCGGCACGCTTGCGGCCAAAATGCTGTCGGCGCCGGGCGGCGCGCGGATCGCGATGATCGAGACCAATGGCTGGGACACGCATTCCGCCCAGCGCGGCCGCCTCGGCAACCAGCTCAAGGCGCTCGACGGCATGATCGCGGCGATGAAGGCCGGCCTCGGGCCGCTCTGGGACAATACGCTGGTCGTGGTGGCGACGGAGTTCGGCCGCACGGTGAAGGCAAATGGCACTGGCGGTACCGACCACGGCACCGGGTCGGTGGCGATGCTGCTCGGGGGGGCCGTGCGCGGCGGGCGCGTGCAGGCCGACTGGCCGGGGCTGGCCGACGCCGCGCTTTATGAGGCGCGGGATCTGAAGCCGACGACGGCGCTGGACACTCTCATCAACAGTGCGGTCTCCCAGCATTTTGCCCTGCCGCCCGAACGCAGCGCGAAGGCGTTGTTCCCGGCGATGGACAAGGTGGCGGTGCTCGACGGGCTGGTGCGGGTGTAGATCGGGGAGGGGCTGCCTCGCATCACGCGACGGCGGTACCCGCCGCGTCGGCACGGCGGAACTGCTTGCGATAGAGGTTCGGCGGTATCCCGACCTGAGCCGTGAAGTGCAGGCGCAGGTTGGCCGCCGTTCCCATACCTGCGTGCTCGGCGAGGCGTTCCATCGGCAGGCTCGTGGTTTCGAGAAGCTCGCGCGCCAGTGCGATCCGCTGCTTGATGAGCCACGCCATCGGACTCTCCCCTGTTTCTTGCTGGAAGCGCCGCGCCAAAGTGCGCTCGCTCATGGCCGCTGCACGCGCCATTTGCTCGATCGTCCAGGGATGGCTGGGATCGCTCCGCAACTGATCGAGCAGTCCCTGAAGCCGGCTGTTCGCTCCCGTGAGCACCGGGCGTTCGATAAACTGGGTCTGCCCCCCGCTGCGGTGCGCCGCAACCACCAGCCGGCGCGCAACGCTGTTGGCTGCATCCGGTCCAAAGTCCATGCGAACGAGGTGGAGCAAAAGGTCTATTCCCGCAGCTGATCCGGCAGAGGTGAAGAGGCCATCAGCTCCCGTGTACAGGGTATCCGCATCGACGAGGATTGTCGGGTATGCGGATTGGAGGCGCTCGGCGTACCGCCAGTGTGTCGTCGCACGACGACCGTCCAGCAGCCCGGTTGCTGCTAGCAGAAAGGCACCCGAGCAGATGGAGACCAGTCGCGTACCGCGCTGATAGGCGGCGACCAAGGCGTCCAGCAATGCTTGCGATGGGGCTGTGCCATCCGATCGCCAGCCGGGAATGACGATCGTTCCGGCTTCGCCCAGCATATCGAGCCCGTTCTCGACGTGCACTGACAGCCCCGAATTTGTCGAAAGCTTGCCTGGGCGTTCCGCACAGACTGCGAATCGATACCAGTCGGCGCCCATCTCCGGTCGAGGGAGCCCGAAAATCTCGCCGGCGATCCCGAGCTCGAACGTGCAAAGCCCTTCATAGGCGAGGGCAATGACAAGGCGGTTCGCTGGTACAGGTGGTGGCATGATTCTTACGATAATCGGCAATTCGGCCGATAGCCACCTTATGACTTCTCCGTCACAAAGCGCCGTCACCAAAGGAGAAGCCCATGTCCAACCCGGTCACCAGCATCGCCGCCGCACCGTCCGCTGAGGCTGAAGCGCGTTTTGCCGACAGCTTCCGGTTTGAAACCGATTGCTGGGACGTGCATGAGGCGATGGCCCATCCGGAACCCGGCTTCGTGCTGCTAGACGTACGTGGCCCCGAGATGTTCGCCAAAGGACATGTGCCTGGCGCGATCAACCTTCCCCATGGCAAGATCATCGAATCCAAACTCGCGAATTGGCCAGCGGATACGCTGTTTGTAACCTATTGCGCAGGGCCACATTGCAACGGTGCGGCCCGCGGGGCGCTTCGACTGGCGCGGCTGTCGCGGCCGGTGAAGATCATGACTGGCGGCATCACCGGCTGGATCGATGAAGGGTTCGTTCTGGAACGCAGTCAGCCAGGTGCCTGATCTCGCGGAGGTTGCCATCGACGGCGTCGGCTTCCGCGTCCGGCCCGCCAGCGGATCGGACGCGGAGGCGATGCTGGCATTGATCCAAAGTCACGCTGCCTATGAAGGCGGTGTGGCTGTTGCTACGCCAGAGGTACTTCGATTTGCACTGGAGCGGCAGCCACCACTTCTAATGGCATGGGTCGCTGAGGAGGGTGGTGCGCTGGTCGGCTACGCAACCGCCACCCTCGACTTCTCTACCTGGTCGTGCCGGCACTTCTTCCACCTCGACTGCCTGTTTGTCGATGCGGGCGCGCGCGGCTGCGGAATCGGATCGGCGCTTTTGGGCGCGGTACGAAGGCGCGCAGCGCAGTTGGGCGTAAACGAACTGCAATGGCAAACCCCCGCCTGGAATGAGCGGGCGATACGCTTCTATCGTCGCGAAGGGGCCTGCGCCCTTCCGAAGACGCGATTCTTCCTTCGAACGATCCCGCCGGATTAGATCGCGAACCTTGTAGTCCCGCCCAACGCACCCCAATAGGGATGACGCCGCCGCGCCGCTGCGCTACAGGCCGCCGTTCCCATTCCCCATTGGATTGCTCAATGACGCTCTACGCACGTTTCGCCGCGCATCTGAACCTTGCCCTGGATGCGCTTGTCCTCGTCGGCGATCTGCCTGCGGGGCTGGAGCGACGTGCGATTACGGTGGAGCCGCCGCGCGATCCGAGCCATGGCGATCTCGCCACCAACGCGGCGATGGTGCTCGCCAAGCCCGCCGGCACCAATCCGCGCGCGCTCGCGGAGAAGCTCGTCGCCGAACTGGAGAAGCTGGACGAGGTAGCAGCCGTGTCGGTCGCCGGGCCAGGCTTCATCAACCTGACGCTCACCGAAGACACGTGGCGCGGCGAAGTCGCCGAGATCCTGTGCGCGGGCGCGGACTATGGCCGCTCGTCGCTGGGCACGGGCACGACCGTCAACGTCGAATATGTCTCGGCGAATCCGACCGGGCCGATGCATATGGGACATTGCCGCGGCGCGGTGGTGGGCGATGCGCTGGCGAGCCTGCTCGAATATGTCGGGCACAAGGTTATCCGCGAATATTATGTCAACGATGCAGGTAGCCAGGTCGATGTGCTCGCGCGGTCGGCGCATCTGCGCTACCGCGAGGCGCTGGGCGCGACGATCGAGATCCCTGAGGGGCTCTATCCGGGCGACTATCTGAAGCCGGTCGGCCAGCAGCTCGCCGCCGAGTTCGGCGACAAATATGTCGACGCGCCCGAGAGCGAATGGCTGGCGCTGTTCCGCAAGACGGCGGTTGCGGCGATGCTCGTCATGATCAAGGACGATCTGGCGCTGCTCGGCATCCATCACGACCTGTTCTCGTCCGAGGCCGAGCTGCAGGCCGCCGGCAAGCCCGAACAGGCCGAGGCATGGCTGCGCGAGCGCGGGCTCGTCTATGACGGCGTGCTGGAAGCCCCGAAAGGCGAGACGCCCGAGGATTGGGAACCGGTCGAACTGCCGCTGTTCCGCTCGACGCAGTTCGGGGATGACCAGGATCGCCCGATCAAGAAGTCGAACGGGCAATGGACCTATTTCGGCGCCGATCTCGCCTATCACTTCCAGAAGGCGCAGTCGGCCGACCAGCTGATCGACATCTGGGGCGCCGACCATGCCGGTACGGTGAAGCGGATCGTCGCTGCCGTGCAGGCGCTTACCGGCGGCAAGACGCGGTTCGACGTCAAGCTGGTCCAGATGGTCCGCCTGCTCCGCGCCGGCGAGCCGGTGAAGATGTCGAAGCGGGCGGGTAATTTCGTCACGCTCGCCGATGTCGTGCGCGAAGTGGGCAAGGACGTGGTGCGCTTCACCATGCTCACCCGCAAGGCCGATGCGCAGATGGACTTCGACTTCGCCAAGGTGCTCGAGACGTCCAAGGAAAACCCTGTCTTCTACGTGCAATACGCCCATGCCCGCGTCGCGTCGGTGCATCGCCGTGCCGCAGAGGCCGGTATTAGCACGGAAGAAGCAGCCGATCTGTCCCTGCTTGATACACGCGAGCTGGCGGTGGCGAAGCTTGCCGCCCAGTTCCCGCGGGTGGTGGAAGCGGCGGCAAGTGCTCGTGAACCGCATAGAATCGCCTTTTATCTCTATGACTTGGCCGCGGAGTTCCACGCGCTCTACAATCTCGGCAACGATTCTGCGGAGCGGCGCTTTCTCATCGTGGAACAGCCGGCGCTTACCCGCGCGCGGCTTTTCCTCGGGCGCGCGATCGGGCAGGTTATCCGAAACGGTCTCGCCCTGATGGGCGTGGAGGCCGTCGAGGAGATGTGAGGCGATGGGCAGCGCTGCCGAAGACGGGTACGATCACGACGAGCGTCTCCCCTGGCTGGAGACGGTGGAGGACGAGTATCACGAGCCGCGCCGCGGCCGTATCGCGTTGCTCGTTCTTCTCGCCCTTATCGTGCTCGCTGCCGTTGCCGGCGCGCTGTATTGGCAGCGCTATCACGGGCTGCAGGGCGGCGATGGCGCGCTGATCAACGCCGAGGAAGGCGATTACAAGGTTCGCCCGGACGACCCCGGCGGCATGAAGGTGGATGGCGAGGGCGATACCGTCTTCCGCACCAGCCAGGGCGCGTCGAGCAACGCCAGCATCAACGTCGCTGCCTTGCCCGAGGCACCGGTGGACGCCAAACATGCGCCCAAGCCTGCCGCCAGCCCGACCGGGGCCAGCAAGGCCGCCACCCTGGCGCTGCCCGCGGCGAGCCCCACGCTTGCGGCAAAGCCCGCCGCACCGGCGGCTGCGGCGGCGGCTTCGGCCAATGGCGGCGCAGGATCGCTGGTTCAGCTGGGTGCCTTCCCCAGCGAAGGCGGTGCGAACGTCGCGTGGCTGCGGCTGTCGAAGCGGTTTGCCTATCTCGCGCCCCTCGGCAAGTCAGTCGAGCGGTTCGTCACGCCCGATGGCAAGACGGTCTATCGCCTGCGCGTCAACGCCGGCAGCAACGGGCAGGCGCGCGAGATTTGCGGCAAGCTGAAGGTGGCGGGCGAGAACTGCTTCGTCGCAAGCTGATACGCTTTCGGCATCCGCGGCTTCCCCGCGCGGGTGGCGTCGGCTAGGCAGGCGGCATGAAGCCCGTCATTTTTGGCGTCTCCGGCCTGCAGCTTACGGCCGAAGAGCGCGATTTCTTCCGCGATGCCGATCCCCTCGGCTATATCCTTTTCAAGCGCAATTGCGAAAGCGTGGCGCAGATGCGCGCGCTGACCGACAGCCTGCGCGATCTTTCCGGCCGAGCCGATCTGCCGATCCTGATCGATCAGGAGGGTGGCCGTGTCGCGCGGATGCAGCCGCCCGTCTGGCCGGCCTTCCCGGCAGGGGCAGCGTTCGACGCACTCTATGAAAAGGCGCCGATCACCGCGATCGAGGCAGCGCGCGCCAATGGCCAGGCGCTGGGCCTGATGCTCGCCGAAGTGGGCGTGAACGTCGATTGCGCGCCGTTGCTCGACGTGCGCCAGCCCGATGTGACGGAGGCGATCGGCGATCGCGCGCTGGGCGGCGAGCCGATACGCGTTGCTGCGCTGGGCCGGGCGATCCTCGACGGCTTGCGACGCGGCGGCGTGGTCGGCGTGGTGAAGCACATGCCGGGCCATGGCCGGGCGCTGGTCGACAGCCACCTGACCCTGCCGCGCGTGACTGCCGATGCGGCGGCCCTGGAAAGCGACATCGCGCCTTTTCTCCGGCTCGCGGACGCGCCGATGGGGATGACCGCGCATGTCGTCTATGAGGCCTGGGATGCCGAGCATCCCGCGACGCTGTCGCCCAAGGTGATCGGCGAAGTCATTCGCGGCCGGATCGGTTTTGACGGGCTGTTGTTCAGCGACGATATCGACATGAAGGCGCTGTCCGGAACGCCGGGCGAAAAGGCGCTGGGGGCGCTGGCAGCGGGCTGCGATGTGGTGCTCGATTGCTGGGCACGCATGCCGGAAATGGTGGAGATCGTCAGCCTGTTGCCCGATGCGGGCGAGGCCTGTCTGCGCCGGCTGGAACGGGCGATGGCCACGATCGCCGGCGGCCCCGAACCCGCCGACCGCGCGGCGCTGATCGCCGAACGGGATGCGTTGCTGGCACTGGTGTGACGCACGGGGACATGACAGCCGCGCGCGGCTCTGCTTAACTCCCGTCGATGGGCGAGGGGGAAGAGATACTCAAGGTGGAGGTCGAGGGTTGGGAAGGCCCGCTCGACCTGTTGCTGGCGCTTGCCCGCAACCAGAAGGTCGATCTGCGCCAGATTTCGATCCTGCAACTGGTCGAGCAATATCTAGCCTATGTGAACGAGGCGCGGGCGCTTCGGCTGGAACTCGCTGCCGATTATCTGGTGATGGCGGCGTGGCTTGCCTATCTGAAGTCCGCTCTTCTTCTGCCGCGCAACCCCGAAGAGACGCCCAGCCCCGAGGAACTGGCGCTGCGGCTGCAATTGCGGCTGGAGCGACTGAACGCGATGCGCGAGGCAGGGGCGCGGCTGGTTGCACGCGACCGGCTGGGCCGCGACGTGTTCTTTCGCGGGGCGCCGGAAGGGCTCCGTGTCGTGCGGCAGGCCCGCTGGGAAGCCGAAATCTATGACCTGATCGCCGCCTATGGCCGGATCAGCGCGCGCACCCGCCCGGTCATGCATGTCGTCGCCCAGCGCGACGTAATGACGCTGGAAGAGGCGATCGAGCGCGTGTCGGAACTGATCGGCACGACGATCGAGTGGAGCACGATCGAGAGTTTTCTGCCAGAGGGGGCCAGCGGCACCTATCGCAAGTCGGCGCTGGCATCGTCCTTTGTCGCGGCGCTCGAACTGGCGCGGCAGGGGCGATTGGAGTTGCGGCAGAAATCGCCCTTCGCACCCTTGTATCTCAAGGCGGCGGAAGCATGAGCGCCATCGCGCCTGACGATCCCGTTCGCGCCGTAGAGGCGGTGTTGTTCGCGGCCGAAGCACCGATGACGGTGGACGAAATCCGCGCCCATGTCGGTCCGGGGCTCGATGTTCGCGCGGCGCTTGCCAGTCTGGAGGAGCATTATGGCGGGCGCGGCGTCGAACTGGTGCGGCGCGGCGAACGCTGGCATTTCCAGACGGCTGCCGATCTTGCCCATCTGCTGCGTCGCGACCGGGAAGAGAGCCGCAAGCTGAGCCGCGCGGGTATCGAGACGCTGGCGATCATCGCCTATCACGAGCCGGTGACACGCGCCGAGATCGAAGCGATTCGCGGCGTACAGATTTCCAAGGGAACGATCGACGTGCTGATGGAGGCAGGCTGGGTGCGGCCCGCCGGGCGGCGCGAAGTGCCTGGGCGGCCGCTGATGTATGCCACGACGCCGGGTTTCCTCAGCCATTTCGGGCTGGCCAGCCGACGCGACCTGCCGGGGATCGACGATCTGAAGGCGGCGGGCCTGCTCGATCCCGTTGATCTGGCGTTCGAGGCGCTGGAGACCGAGGGTGACGAAGAGCGCGGGACCGAACCGGAAGGCGAGGAAGAATAAGTGTTTTCACCGGCAGGGTTCGGCCGGGGGCGATCAAACCGTTGCCGTTGATGCCTGCGGAGCCTAGATAGGCCGGGATACAAGGAGAATTCTCATGGGTAGCTTCAGCCTGATGCACTGGCTGGTGTTCGGCGTCATCGCGATCCTGGTGCTGGGTGGCGGCCGCTTCTCGAACATGATGGGCGACGTCGCCAAGGGCATCAAGAATTTCAAGAAGGGCATGGCGGAGGACGACGACAAGCCCGTCCAGCCGACCCGGATCGAAGGCAAGGCAGCACCCGAACCGGGCTATACTGCCGAGCAGGAACGCGCGCACGAAGAGAAGCGCTGAGCGATAGCCGGCGCGGACCGCAAGGGTACCGCGCCGCTGCATGAACCGGCCGGGATCGGCCGCTGCGCGCCGGCCAGCCGGCAGCATGGTTGCGAATGGGTACGCCGAAGGAATGTTCGACATTGCGCCGAGCGAGCTTCTGCTCGTGGCCATCGTAGCGCTGGTTTTCATTGGTCCGAAGGATCTTCCGCGGGCGATGCAGTTCGTCGGCAAATGGGTCGGCCGGGCGCGGGGCGTCGCGCGTCAGTTCCGTTCGGGTCTCGACGCGGTGGTGCGCGAAGCCGAACTGGCCGAGCTGGAAAAACAGTGGGCGGCCGAGAATGAGCGCATCATGCGCCAATATCCGCCCCAGCCGCTGCCGGCGCCGGAGGAGCATCCGGGCGCGCCCGCTGCCGATGCCGTTACCCATACGGTGCAGCATGACGAGGCCACGCCAGTCATGACGCCCCAGCCCGCGCTGCGCAGCGACCCCGCGCCGCATGATCCTGCGCCGCACGATCCGGTGCCGCATCCCACCGACCCCAAGGCCGCGCCGCTGCCGCCGACCGACGAAGCCAAGCCGTGAACGATATCGACGATACCCAGGCGCCCTTGCTCGAGCATCTTATCGAGCTGCGCCGGCGGCTGATCTGGTCGATTCTGGCGCTGCTCGTGGCGTTCGGCGGTTGCCTTTATTTTGCGCGCCATATTCTTGGTTTCCTGGTCGCGCCGCTGAAGGTCGCGGGACAGGCGAAGATCATCAATACCGATGTGTTCGGCGGCTTTCTGGTCGAAGTGAAGGTGGCGTTCTTCGCCGGGCTGATGATCGCCTTTCCGATCATCGCCAATCAGTTGTGGCGGTTCGTCGCGCCCGGCCTCTATCGCCGCGAGAAACAGGCGCTGCTGCCGTTCCTGCTGGCGACACCGCTGCTGTTCACTGCTGGCGCTGCAATGGCCTATTTCGTTGCGGTGCCGGTAGCACTGAAATTCCTGCTCGGCTTTCAGGGCGATCTGGGCGGCGTGACGCAGGAAGCACTGCCCGATGTGAACAGCTACCTGAAGTTCATCATGCAGTTCATCTTCGGCTTCGGGATTTCGTTCCTGTTGCCGATTTTGTTGATGCTGCTCGAACATGCCGGCATCGTCACCTATGAGCAGCTGAAGGGCGCATGGCGCTATGCGATTGTCGGGGCCGTGGGCATCGGCGCAATTCTGGCGCCGCCCGATGTCGGCTCGCAACTGCTGCTCGCGGGTCCGCTGATCGTGCTCTATTTCCTGTCGCTGGTGGCGATCTGGTTCACCCGCCGCCGGCGTGAAAAGGCGGCTCCGGAAGAAGCCGAAGCCGCCTGATATTCCCTGTGCCTGATCGGGCGTTACTTGGATTCGTTCGCGGCGTTGGCGACGGTATCGCCTGCTGACGCGACGTCCTTGCCGGCGCCTTCAATGGTGTTGCACGCCGCGACCAGGAACACACCCGTCAGCGCTGCACATGCGATGATCTTGCGCATTGGAACTCCTCTATTCTTCGCCCGCTGCGGGGCCGCCGGATCAATGCGCGGCGGCGCAGAAACGTTCCTTGCGCGCTCACGCGGACGGGGCGGTCACGAAGAGAGAAGTCGCTGATTCTGAAAAGATTTAGGCCCGGAAGCGCCACCGGGGGGGGAGGGTTGACGCTTCCGGGCCCATGTCTTGGACAGCGAGAGCGGGGGGGCAAAAGGTCGCTATCCGGGGATGAAAACGCTGGTCACACGGCTGGGTTCCGCCTGCGGGACGAAAATTTTTCGGAATTACGGGCGACCGCTCACCGCGATCGTCGCCTCATAGACGCCGATCAGAGGATCGTGGTGGAGCTGCGTCCGCAACTGTCGCGCGAGGCCCGTCAGAACCCGGCCATAGCGCTTTTCGAGCAGCGCCTCCAGCGCGGGGCCGCCGGTCAGGGCCGGGGAAGAGGCGCGCAGAATCGCCCGGCTCGCATCTTCGGATGCCTTGATCGAAATGCGAATCTGCGCACTTTCATTGCAGGTCATCGCCAGTTCAACGAGCTCGGTAAGCAGGAAGGCGACGGCAATCGCCACGTCCTGCGTCACCAGCAGCGATTCGATTTCCAGCGTGATGCCCAGTCCTGCGGCACGATCGGGCGCCGTCGCGCGGAGGTTGGCAGCAAGTTCGCCGATCACCGAGCGCAGTTCCAGCCCGCGTGTCTCTTCCATTTCGGCATAATGGTGGCGGTGGACGACCGCGAGGGCATCTACGCGGCGCTGGATCGAGGCATAGGCGTCGGCAGCTTCGGCGCCCTTCGCCGCACGGGCGTGGAAGTTGATCAGACTGGAAATGACCTGCAGATTGTTCTTCACTCGGTGGTGCACTTCGCGCGTCAGTTTGGTCTGGCGCACCAGCCCCTGCGCCAGATCTGCCTCGTGAGCCTGGACGGTGCGGCTGATCTGGCTGAACGTGTCGCCCAGCTCGCGGATTTCCTGCGCCGGGATCGCGCCGAAGCGGCGCGTGTCGATCACTTCGCCCGGCCGGTAATTGGCGACGTTGCTGCGCAGCTGGCGGAGTGGCCGGATCAGCAAGATATCGACGACGAACCAGCCGATTGCCGCGGCCGCGATCCACATCAGGACCAGCAGGACGGTGGCGATCATCAGCGGTGAGGTGATCGGCGTGCCGGGCATTGCCATTTCCAGCCGCAGCCCATCGATGCCGAGCGCATTGACGACTGCTTCGCGCCGCTCCAGCGGGCCGCCGTTCGACAGGGTACGCAGCGTCAGCCGCTCGCCGTCGTGCACCAGTGCAGCGCCATAATCGGGCACGAAGCCCCTGGGGCGGGCGACAGTCGCGAGCAGGTCACGCGGATAGAGCGCAATCGCGCGCATGCCGCCGATGCCGTCGATCCGGAGCAGGAGGGCGTCGCCCGCAAAGGCAACCAGTGTCTGCCCGGGCTTGGCGACAATGCGCGGCTCCGGACGGTCGAAGCGCTGGCCGCACAGCGTCTGCCCGCGCGCGTTCAGGATGACGAACCGGGCCTGGGGCTGGGTGGCATAGGTGCCTGCCAGCCGCGTGCAGCTGGGGGCATCGTGCGGATCGCGTTCCAGCGCGACCAGCGCCTCGCCCAGTTGCGACAGATGGTTCGCGAGCAGGTTTTCCAGAACGCTGGTGCTTTCGCGCGCAACCACCTGCAGGCGTTCGCGTGCCTCCGAATCGGCGTTACGGGCAGTCTGCAGCGTCGTGAACAGCGCAATCAGGGCAAGCGGAAGCAGGGCACCGACCAGGATGAGGAAAACCTTGGCACCGGTGGGCATGCGAGCCATCGCAACCGACAAAGCCCGGCTGCGCGGCGCTGAGTCCGTGCTGTCCATGCAGCGTGGATTAGTCGAGCTTTTTCAGCAGGTCGAGCAAATCGTCGGGCACGACTTCATGAAGCGTTTCGTCATAGGCCTGGCGTAAGGCATCGCCGAGGTTGCGGACGGGGCGACCCGCTTCCGCATCTCCGTTCGACTTCGGCGACTTGCGAGGATCGTCTTTTTCGGAACGCACCAATTCCCCCCTGAAGGCCCGGAGTGTCCGGGGCCCCGGACCATGAACGACACATCAACCGCGTTCGCCGAATACCGACAACGCAGCCGAGCGCAAGCGCCCGGCAATTCCCGCGATTGAACGATGAAACAAAAAAGCCGCTCGATTGTTCCACAGCCGATGCGAAATCCGGGGAGGGGTTCCTTCGGGTGACGGAATCGATTGAAACAAGGCTGCGCGGGGGTGAAACAGGTTCCCGCACTCGATGGAGAAAAAACAGGTCATGTCGCTTGGTCAGCAACTCGCGCCCCATCTTCCGCTCCTGCGTCGCTATGCCCGTGCCCTGAACGGCAGCCAGGCAGAAGGCGACCGCTACGTTCGCGCCGCGCTCGAAGCCATCGTCGCGGCGCCCGACCAGTTTCCGCGCGAAGTCGATCCCCGGCTGGGTCTGTACCGCACGTTTCAGGCGATCTGGCAATCCACCCAGGTCGATGAGAGCGCGGGCGCCGACGATTCAGTCAATGAGAGCGAAGCCATTGCCCGCAAGCGGCTGGCGCGGCTGACGCCGCTGTCGCGGCAGGCACTGCTGCTGACCACGGTGGAGGGCTTTACGCCCGAAGATACGGCTTATCTGATCGGCGAGGAGACTGGGCGCGTGACCGAACTGGTGGCGGAAGCCGTGAGCGAAATCGAGCGCCAGACCCGCACCCGCGTGATGATCATCGAAGACGAGCCGCTGATCGCGATGGACCTCGAACAGATCGTCCGCGATCTGGGCCATGATGTTACGGGCGTGGCGGTCACTCGCGACGAGGCAGTGGCGCTGGCGATGGAAGATCGTCCTGGGCTGGTGCTCGCCGACATCCAGCTGGCCGACGACAGTTCGGGCATTGACGCGGTAAAGGACATCCTTGCCGAATTCAGCGTGCCGGTGATCTTCATCACCGCTTTCCCGGAGCGGTTGCTGACCGGCGAACGCCCCGAGCCGACCTTCCTGATTACCAAGCCTTTTCAGCGCGAAACCGTGAAGGCGACCATCAGCCAAGCGCTGTTCTTCGATGAAGCGACAGTTCCCGCCTGAAAAAAGTTCAGGCGGGTTCCACCTGATACGGACCCAAAACGGTACTCAGCTGTTGTTCATGCATGGCTGAGCAAAACGAACCCGCCCCCATCTCCACGGATCGGGCCCGTGCCGGCACTACGCCGCACGTTGCGCGCTATGTGCTGGGGGGCGGTTTGTTGCTCGTGATCGTCGCTTTCGCGATCATTCTGTGGGTTTGATCATTTGTATTCGGGGGGACGCTTGGTTGAAAACTTGGCCGCGGGCCCCAGCTCTGATTCACCTCGCGTATCCGTGCGCGCAAAAGAACGGGACCGCATGACTGACTCCAATCCGTCGGAAGAAGAAGGCGTCGCGACCAGTGCGGTGCCGGCGGAGCATGTTTCGCTGTCGGACCCCGAGTTCAAGACGCAGCTTGCCCAGGTCATTCCGCACCTCCGCGCCTTCGGGCGCTCGCTATCGGGCAGCCGCGATCTCGCGGACGATCTGGTACAGGAAACGCTGCTGAAGGCGTGGGCGGCGCGCAAGCGGTTTCAGGCCGGCACCAATATGCGCGCCTGGACCTTCATCATCCTGCGCAACCTGTATCTCAGCCAGATGCGCCGTGCCCGCTTCAAGGGCGAGTGGGACGATCTGGTGGCCGACCGGCTACTGGCAGCCCCCGCCAGCCAGGATCGTCACGTCGAGCTCTCCGACATGCAGCGCGCGCTGCTCCATTTGCCGCAGCCGCAGCGCGAGGCGCTTATTCTGGTCGGTGCCGGCGGCTTCGCCTATGAGGAAGCAGCGGAAATCTGCCAGGTAGCGGTGGGCACGATCAAGAGCCGCGTGGCACGCGGGCGCGTCGCGCTGGAGGCGTTGCTTTCCGAAGGCCAGCTGCCCTCTCGCCGTGACAGCCATATCAACGAGGACGGCCGCAGCGCGCTCGACACGATCATGGGCGAGGTCGACGATTTGAGCCGCGACCGCTAATTAATCGGTTTCGACCTGTGGCCCTTCGCCGAAGGCGAGGGGCCAATTTTTATAGCGATTTCAGTATCTGCGGTTGCTCGCTTGCGCGCCCAGCTGCGCCAGCAACTGCGCCATGTCCTCGGGCAGTCTCAATTCGCGCGCATAGGCATCGCGGAGCGCCGACCCGATCGCGTCGCCCGCGCGCGGTGCTTCGATGCGGAACATCGTCGCAGCTTGTGCCTCGGGGGCGTCGTTTCGCGCAGGGCGTGTCACATCGCTGAAACGGCCCTGCATTGCTTTCGTTGCCCGTTTCGTCGCAATTGTGCCGCGCCCTGAGACTGATGGAAGGTCGTTTGCCCTTGTCTTCCCCTTCGCTGGACGCAGCGCTGGCGCGCGCAGATGCGCATTCGCCCTTCCTAGCGATGGTAATGGCGCGTGAGGCCGCCCTGCTGGGGCGGCTGGATGTCGCCCTTGCCGATCCGATGGCCGCCGCGGCAGCCGATCTGCCGGAGGAAATGCCGGTCGGGCAGCGGCTGCGCATCGAACGGCGTCGGCTGGCGCTGTTGGCTGCGCTGGGTGATCTGGCCGGCCTGTACGACTTTGGGCGCGTCACGCGGCTGCTCAGCGACTTTGCCGATGGCGCTGTGGATCGCGCCATTGCCGCGGCCATTGCGGAGCGCACCCCCGGCGCCGAACCGCGCGGGTTTGCCGCCATTGCACTGGGCAAGCAGGGCAGCCGCGAACTCAACTATTCCTCGGACATCGATCCGATTCTTTTGTTCGATCCGGCCACGCTGCCATGCCGGCCCCGCGAGGCACCGGAAGAAGCGGCGGTGCGGATCGGGCGGCGGGTCGTCGAACTGCTGCAGGCGCGTGACGGCGACGGCTATGTGCTGCGCGTCGATCTGCGGCTGCGGCCCTCCCCGGAAGCGACCCCGATCGTGCTGCCGGTCGAAGCGGCGATTTCCTACTATGAAAGCCAGGCGCTGCCGTGGGAGCGGGCAGCCTTCATCCGGGCCCGCGCCTGCGCCGGCGATCTGGCGTTGGGCGAAGGCTTCCTGTCCGCCATCCGCCCGTTCGTGTGGCGCCGCGCGCTCGATTTCGGGGCGATCCGCGAGATACGCGAAATCTCGCGTCGCATTCGCGACCATTACAGCCAGGGCCAGCGCTTCGGCCCGGGCTATGATTTGAAGCGCGGCCGTGGAGGCATCCGCGAAGTCGAGTTCTTTGCGCAGGTGCATCAGCTGATCCATGGCGGACGCGATGCCACGCTGCGCGTCCCCGCGACGCGCGACGCGCTGGCGGCGCTCGCGCAGGCCGAACGGATCGATCCCGCAGACGCTGCTGCACTCGACCAGGCCTATGTGCAGCTCCGCACGATCGAACATCGCCTGCAGATGGTCGATGATCGCCAGACGCATACGCTCCCGGCCGACCCGGCTGCGCTTGCCAATGTCGCGCAGTTGCACGGGCTGTCGGACGGCGATGCGCTGATTGCGCTGCTCCAGCCGCATGTCGAACGGGTGGGGGCTATTTACGACTCGCTGGCAGGGGAAGGGGAGGGGACCGTTCCCGGCGATCCCGATCGGCTCGCCACATGCCTGGCCGAAGCGGGATTCGCCGATACGGACACGCCCTGCCGGCTGATCGAGAGTTGGCGCGGCGGCGCCTATCCGGCCTTGCGCAGTCCTGCTTCGCGTGAGGCGCTGGAGGCGGTGTTGCCGGGGCTGGTGGCAGCGTTCGGCGGTGCGCCCGATCCGCAGCATGCCATAACCCGCTTCGATGCGATGCTGTCGCGCCTGCCCAGCGCCATCAACATCTTCCGCCTGCTGGAGGCGCAGCCGCCGCTGGCCCGGCTGTTGAGCGCGATCCTCAGCCATGCGCCGACGCTTGCCGAGCAACTGGGGCGGAGCGCAGAACTGCTCGATGGTTTGATCGATGCGACGGCGCTCGCGCCGGTTGCGAGCGTCGCGGATCTGGCGGCCGAAATGGGCGCTGCCGAGCGGGGCGCTGATTATCAGTGGCGGCTGGAGTTTGTCCGGCGGCTGGTGGGCGAGAAACGCTTTGCGCTGGGGGCGCAGATCATCGCCGGGGTGAGCGACCCGCTGGAAGTCTCAACCGGCTATGCCTGCGTTGCAGAGGCGGCGATCGAGGTGTTGGCATCGGCCACCATTGCCGAATTCGCGGAAGCGCATGGCCGCGTTCCTGATAGCGAGATGGTGATTCTGGCGCTCGGCCGGATGGGTGGGCAGGCGCTTACCCATGCCTCGGACCTAGACCTGATCTACCTGTTCACCGGCGATTATGCTGCGGAATCGGACGGGCGGCGGCCGCTTGGTGCCGTCACCTATTACAACCGGCTGGCACAGCGGATAACGGCTGCCCTTTCTGTGCCGACGGCGGCGGGGCCGCTGTACGAGGTGGATACGCGGCTGCGGCCTTCGGGCATGCAGGGCCCCTTGTCGGTCTCGCTGGAAGGATTCCGTCGCTATCAGGAGGAGGAGGCCTGGACCTGGGAGCATATGGCGCTCACGCGCGCGCGTCCGGTGTTCGGTTCGCCCGCAGCGCGGGCGGCCGTTTCACAAGTGGTGGCGGAGGTGCTGCAAGGCGCGCGGCCGGTGCGCGACATTGCCGCCGATGCGGCACACATGCGAACGGAAATGGCGACGCACAAGCCGCCGGCCGGGCCGCTTGATGCCAAGCTGCTGGACGGCGGTCTGGTCGATCTGGAATTCGCCACCCATGTGCTGCAGCTGGTGCATCGCACCGGCTTCGATCCGCATCTCGGCCTTGCGATCGACGCGCTGATCGGCGCCGGGTTGATGCCGAAGACGATGCGGCCGGCGCATGACTTTCTCAGTCGGCTGCTGGTGACGATGCGGCTGGTCGCACCCGATGCCCAGCCGCCGGGCCCGACCAGCCGGGCACTCATCGCCCGCGCGGTCGGCCTTCCCGAATGGGAAGCGGTGGTTGCGACGCTCGATCAGACGCGGCAGGAGGTCCGCCAATGTTGGGCCGACATCCAGGCCCGTAGCTGACGGAGGCGAACATGGCACTGGAAGAAGGCGGCAAGCTGCCCAAGGCGGAACTGGTGGCGGCGGACGGCAGCACGATTGTGCTGCCCGAATGGGCGGCGGGCAAGCCGTTCGTGCTCTATTTCTACCCCAAGGACGATACCTCGGGCTGCACGCGCGAGGCGCAGGATTTCTCAGGTTTGATGGACGACTTCACCGCCGCCGGCGCGCTGGTGCTCGGCGTGTCGAAGGACCCGCCCGCCAAGCACCAGAAGTTTACCGCCAAATATGATCTGACCGTGCCGCTCGCCACCGACGAGAGCGGCGCGCTGATGGAGGCGCTTGGCGCCTGGGTCGAAAAGTCGATGTACGGCAAGAAATATATGGGCATCGAGCGCTCCACCTTCCTGTTCGGCGCGGATGGCACGCTGGTGCGCGCCTGGCGCAAGGTGAAGGTGCCGGACCATGCCGAGGAAGTGCTGGGCGCCGTGAAGGGGCTGGCCTGACCTACATGCGCAGCGTTGCCGAAGCCGCGCGGGACGTACTCCAAGCGGGCGACCCCATCGCCAAGGTGATGGCCGCCCGCGCTGCCGCGCGCGACTGGCGGCTGGGGCGGCTGGCGCATCGCTTCGATGTGGCGATGCCCGATCGGCCGGCGCGGCCGGCCCGGCCCGAGTTGTTGCCGCCCAACCGCATGCCCAAGCGTGGGCGGGGCGGATCGGAGCAGGGGCGGATCGCGCTGATCCATGCGCTGGCCCATATCGAGTTCGTCGCAATCGACCTGGCCTTCGATATGGTTGGCCGTTTCGGTGGCCAGTTCCCGCGTGGCTTTGTCGACGACTGGATGTGCGTAGGCGCGGATGAAGCGATGCATTTTGCGTTGCTCGAACGGCGGTTGCGCGGTCTGCATAGCCATTACGGCGCCTTGCCTGCGCATGACGGGCTATGGGACGCCGCCGTCGTGACGATGCACGATCCGCTCGCCCGGCTGGCGGTGGTGCCCATGGTTCTGGAGGCGCGGGGCCTCGACGTCACGCCCGCGACCATCGCGCGATTCGAGGCGTCCGGCGACGCCGTAACGACCCGCATTCTGCAACGAATTCTGGAGGACGAGGTGCGCCATGTGCGGGCGGGAACGCGCTGGTTCGAATCGGCCTGCAAGCAACGCGATTTCGCACCCGCAACGACCTGGCAGGAACTGGTGCGAACCTATTTCCGGGGGCTCATTAAGCCGCCGTTCAACGACTCGGCGCGCGACTCAGCCGGTTTGACGCGTGAATATTACCAAGCGCTTGTCGGCGGCTGATAATCGTCCAAAAGGCAAGGAAATGTTCCGGACGCGAAGGGGCTGTCGCTTCGGGACGTCTTCCATCTCGAAGCCAACGCCGGGTCGCACGGTGTAGCTTCATGACTTGCCGGGGACTCATGAGCGAACCGTTCAAGGCCGAAAACGTGAAGCTTGCGCAGAAGTTCCGTTCGTTCTTCACCACGCGCGATTTCATTTTTCACGACGGACAGGCGCTGCGCCGGTTCAGCGTCGGTGGACGCAACCAGGCACTGTTTGCGGGTGTCGCGGCTGTCACCGTGCTGTTCTCCGGCTATGGCGTGTCGCAGGCGATGGCTGGCGCGATTACGTTGGCCGGCGCTGTCGCCAAGCCCGGCTCGCCGGCGGAGCAGGTCGCCCGCATGCGCGCCGAAGTGGCGAAGTTGCAGGCCGATGTCGCCGCCGCCAAGGAAGCCGCAAAGCTCCATGCCGCCAGGGTCGAACAGCGTCAGGCGTTGCTGAACGCGGTCGTGTCCGGCAAGGGCGACCGCTCGCTCATCGAGCGTGACCTTCCCGACGCGGCGGCGCGCACGAGCGCGCTGGGCGAGGAAGTCACCGCACCGCTGCGCCGGGTCGAGGCGCGCCAGCTTGCGCTTGCCTCCAAGGCGATTGCTGCGGGTGAGGCGCGCTATCGTCTGGTTGCCGGTCATCTGAAGCGCCTCGGCATTACGCCGGACCGTTTCGTCCGGACCAAGGTGGCGATGGGCGGTCCCTATGAGCCGGTAAGCGATGACGACAACTCCACCGCTTCGGCGGCCACTGCCGATGCCGATGCGCAGTTCCGCGCGCTGTTCCTCACCTGGAAGAAGCTCGATTCGCTGGAGCAGACGGTGATTTCGATCCCGTCGATGCAGCCCGTGCAGCATGTTACCTTCACGTCGCTGTTCGGCGTGCGCTCCGATCCTTTCCGTGGGACGGCGGCTATGCATCCGGGCGTCGATATTCCGGGCGCCATGGGCACGCCGATCTATGCTACAGCCGATGGCGTGGTGTCGCATGCAGGTCGGCAGGGCGGCTATGGCAATCTGGTTGAAATCAACCATGGCCGCGGCCTTGAAACGCGCTACGGCCATCTCTCGAAGATCCTCGTTGCTGATAACACGCGGGTCCATCGCGGCCAGATCATCGGTCTGATGGGGTCGACCGGCCGCTCGACCGGCACGCACCTGCACTATGAAGTGCGGATCGACGGCCGCGCCGTAAACCCGATCCCGTTCCTCCAGACGGGCGAATATGTGGCCCAGAATCAGGTCAATGCGCAGGGTGGTGTCGGCGGTCCGCGCTGACGCATTGCCTGGCGGTGCGGGGCGCACTATCTCCGCACCATGACTGTGGTTAGCGCTTCCGAGATCGGCTTTTCGCCTGCAGCCGCCGCGCGCGTTGCGGCGATCGCTGTCAAACAGGGCAAGCCGGCAATCCTCCGCCTCTCGGTGGAAGGCGGTGGCTGTTCCGGTTTCCAATATCGTTTCGGACTGGCTGAAGCAGTCGACAGCGATGACCAGGTGACGGAAACAGATGGTGTGCGACTGGTCGTCGATTCAGTCAGCCTCGATTTCGTGCGCGGCGCTACGGTAGACTTTGTCGACAATCTGGGTGGCGCCCATTTCAGCGTCGCCAATCCGAACGCTGCATCCGGCTGCGGCTGCGGCACCAGCTTCTCGGTCTGAGCGCGCGCCTTGAAAATCGTTACCTACAACGTCAACGGCATCAAGGCCCGTCTCGAGCGTCTGCTCGAATATCTGGACGAGGAAAAGCCGGACATCGTCTGCCTTCAGGAACTGAAGGGCGCCGACGAGACGCTGCCTGTCGCGGCGATCGAAGGCGCCGGCTATGGCGGCGTGTTCCACGGGCAGAAGGGCTTTAATGGCGTCGCCGTGCTCGCGCGCGGGCAGCAGCCCGTAGAGCGGCAGCGCGGCCTGGCGGGCGATCCTGAGGACGCGCACAGTCGCTATGTCGAAGTCGAAGTGGGCGACCTGATCGTCGCCTCGATCTATCTGCCCAACGGCAATCCTCAACCTGGGCCGAAATTCGACTATAAGCTGCGCTGGATGGAGCGGCTGCAGGACCGCGCCCGCGCGCTGCTGGCCGAAGAGCGGGCGGTGGTGCTGGCAGGTGACTATAACGTCATCCCGAACGATGACGACACCTTCTCGGTCCGCGCCATGGCCGAGGATGCACTGATGCAGCCCGAATCGCGCGAGCGATACCGCGCGCTGCTGGCCCAGGGGTGGACCGACGCGCTGCGTACCCGCTACCCGGCCGGGGGTATCTGGACTTTCTGGGATTATCAGGCGGGCGCCTGGCAGCGCGATGCGGGCTTTCGCATCGATCATTTGCTGATGAGCCCGCAGGCAGCCGATCGCTTCACCGGTGCCGGCGTCGACAAGGCATATCGCGGTCGCGAGAAGGCGAGCGACCACGCGCCGACCTGGATCACGCTACGCTGAACCGCGCCGGGGGCGGTGTTGCTTGCCGGTATACGATGCCGCGAAGTGGTGTGCCGTGCTACGCCTTGGTGTGTATTGCTGATATAATACGGTATGCCTGGGGTGGTGTTTCCCGTAATGCGTTGTATATAAACAAAAAGATTTTTGGCACGATGGCTGCAATGCCGGAATTGCCGGCGAAAACGAAGGAGCGTCGGCTTGATCCGCTAACAAGGGAATCCAGCCATGACTGCTATTCGACAAAAGTCTTCCCGTCTCGCCATCGCTTTTGTTGCCTGTGCGATGACGATCTCGGCACTGGGCGCGGCGCCCGCCAGCGCCGCCGCCTTCGATCCTGACGTTACTCAACCCGCCGCGAAGCCCGTCAAGAAGGATATCGCGACGCTCAGTTTGCCGGAGCGGAAGTTAGTCTGGTGTGTCAGTCGGCGCCCGGTCGGCGAAAAGACCGCATGGAAAACGCGGTGCAAATCCCGCGAAGCCTGGATCAAGGAAGGGCAGGACCCGTTCCGTCAATATTGACCAGCTGAAGCTCCCGCAGCGCAATGCCGCGGGAGCCTTTCCGGATCAAAGCGCCTTTTGGTAGATAAGATATTCCCGATTGATGCGGCTTTCGATCGCGTCGGCAATCGCGACCATTCCCTGATTATCTTCGAGGATCCAGCCGATTTCGCCGCGCGAAGCGCCGTAGTGCGCAACCGAGGCACGGCGGATATATTCGATCATCATGAAAGCTAGCTGGCTGGCCATCCGCGACGATTGCAGCCGCTTCACCACGCCCATCAGCGGCACGCGCATCGTGCGCGAGCGCGGCTTGCGCAACCAAAGCAGCAGCTTGGCCCAGCCGAACGGAAGCAGGGATCCCTTGAGCGGCTTCAGCGGTTCGTTGAGGTCGGGCAGGGTCACCATGAAGGCGACCGGCTCACCATCATATTCAGCAATGCGGATCAGGTCGTTGAATACGAGAGGTTTTAGCTTCTTGCCGACATCGTCGACTTCGGGTTGGGTTAGGGGTACGAAACCCCAGTTATCGGACCATGCGTCGTTGAGGATGGCGAGGATGATCGCTGCTTCCTCGGCGAATTTTGCCTTGTTTACCTGGCGGATACGGATCCGCGGGTTCTTTTCGCCGCTTGCGACGATGCGTTGCACGATCGGCGGAAATTCTTTCGTAATGTCGAGTTCATAGGTGACGATCTTCTTCGCCGGGCCATAACCCTGCGCCTCGATCCAGCCCTGATAGCGCGCCGGGTGATGCCCCATCAGCACGGTCGGCGAATGGTCATGCCCCTTCACCAGCAGGCCGGGCTCTTCCCAGATCGACAGGCTGACCGGACCGATCGCTCGGGTCAAGCCCTTGGCGCGCAGCCAGTCCTCGGCCTGGGCGATGACCGCGGCGGCGACTTCGGCATCCTCCGCCTCGAACATCCCCCAGAAACCGGTGCCGGGGCCAAAGCCCTGCTCGGCCGGCATTTCCAGCGCCAGCCGGTCGATATGCGCAGAGATGCGGCCAACCACCCGACCCGCCCGCTCGGCGAGGAACAGTTGGCCCTCGGCATGGCTGAACCAGCCATTCTTCTTCGGACTGATCGTGCCCGCCACTTCGTCGCGCAGCGGCGCAACCCAGTGGGGATCGTCGCCGTTCAGGCGATAGGCGAGTTCGATGAATGCCTTGGTATCGGCCTTGCCCGAAACCGGGCGGACCGTGAGGTCGGTATTGGCCATGCTGCGGATCCCCAGAAAAACTTGATACGGCGCAATGCAGTCTTGCGTCCGAAGGCGCCTGTCAAGCGACAGGTGTGCACCGCAGCGACTTGCCTCCCATGGGCCCTGTATTGCCACCGTATAGCCACTATCTAAGGCCAATGGCAGAACCTATGACCCAATCGCTAGCCTTCGATCTTCCGGACGCCGACGTCTCGGCGACGATCGCACGTATCCGGCTTTCGGGCGTTCCGGACGACCGCGCGATGTTGCGCGCCGCCGTGGAGCTGACCCGCGACCTGCACACTCCCAAGCAATGGCTCTACTGGACCGACTGCCTGCTTTCCGCGGCTATCGGCTATGCCGGCATGGCGGCGGCGATGTTCGCTGCCTCGCCCTGGGTGGCGGTGATCGGCGGCATCATCGCGGTGCTGGCGCTCTATCGTGCCGAGCTGTTCATCCACGAGATCACCCATGTGAAGCATTCGCTGCTGCCGGGCTTCCGGCTGGGGTGGAACATGGTAGTGGGCGTGCCGCTGCTGCTGCCCTCGTTCATGTATGAAGGCATTCACAGCCTGCATCATGCCCGCACCCGTTACGGCACCGATCTGGATCCGGAATATCTGCCGCTCGCGCGGATGAAGCCGTGGACGCTGCCGCTGTTCCTGCTCGTCTCGGTGTTGATGCCGATCGGTCTGCTGATCCGTTTCGCGGTGCTGGCGCCGCTGTCGCTGGTCTTTCCGAAGCTGCGCCGGCTGGTTGTCGCGCGTTATTCCGGGCTGCAGATCAATCCGTCGTTCGAGCGGCGGATGCCCGAGGGCGCGTTCCGCCGCCAGTGGTTCTGGCAGGAACTGGGTGCCAGCCTGTTTGCGATCACGCTGATCGGCATCACCGTGGCGGGCATCCTGCCGCTGCGCGCTTTCCTTGCCTATATCGCCATCGTGGCAGCGTCGGCCGTGATCAATCAGGTGCGCACGCTAGTTGCCCATCTCTGGGAAAATGAAGGCGAGCCGCTAACCGTCACCGCCCAGTATCTGGATAGCGTCAACGTGCCCGAACCCGGCTTCCTCCCTTATCTCTGGGCGCCGGTGGGCTTGCGCTATCACGCGCTGCACCATCTGCTTCCGGCCGTTCCCTATCATTCGCTGGGTGAGGCGCACCGGCGGCTGGTCGCGGCGCTCGATCCTGACTCGGCCTATCACAAGGCCAATTATCCCACGCTGTCCGGGCTGGTGGTAAAGCTGGCACAGGGAACGCTGCGCCAGCGCTGATCGTCTCGCAAATGCTGTCGACAAGGGCCGGGGCAGGGATGCTCCGGCCTTTTGTTTTGGTGCGTCGCGTTTCTGCTTTGCGAGAGCCGCCCCGACAGTGCCTGCCCGGCGATTGTCACAGACAAGCCATTCCTGTAGCGACGGCCAGTCGCGAAAAACGGCTGTTTGGATGAGTAATCCTCCTCCACAAGCGGCAGCGTACACACCTTTCCGCGCACTCGCACGGATGGCCGGCGTCTCCCCCTGCAATTGCCAGCATCGAAGGATGCCGCGAACCAAGGAGCGCTTTCATGCGACCAATCGCCATTATCGGCGCCGGCCTTGGCGGCAGCGATATTTTCGTACCTGCACGAATGGCAAAGTTTAGGAAGTTTAGGCTCACGCGCGTAATTGCGGGAGGCGCGTGGTTTGATCCGACGATTCAAAGAGCGGCGCACCTTTTTGGGGGTGTTTCCGAACATATGGGGAACAGGTGGTGCCTGGCAAGAGGGCCGCCAGAAAGCTAGCGGACGCAACCGTCCCCGCTATTCCTCCGTCCGCAACAGTACCGCTTCGCCGATCATCAGGAACAGCAGGAAGGGTGCCCAGGCGGCGAGAAACGGCGGGTAGGCCCCCAGATTGCCCATGGCCAGCGCGAAATTGTCGGCGACGAAATAGAGGAAGCCCAGCGCCATGCCGATGACGATGCGGATGAACAGCTTGCCAGACCGGGCAAGGCCGAATGCCGATACGGCCCCCAGCAATGGCATCAGCAGCGCTGATAGCGGCCCTGACAATTTGTGCCACAGCGATCCTTCCAGCGCCTTGGTGGGGCGGCCGGCCGCCTTCAGTTCGCCGATTGCTTCGCTGAGGGCGCCGAAGGACATGGTGTCGGCATCGACGTGCGACAGGGTGAACTGGTCGGGCCGCACGCCCCGGCCCATGATCGCCGGTGGCAGCGGGGCGATCGTGCCGGTGGCGACATCGAAGCGCTGGGCGCCATCGACGCGCCAGCCATCGCCCGAGCGCTGGCCATGCTTGGCGGTGAGGATCGAGATCAGCGAGCCGCCCTTGCGCTCATAAACGGTAATGCCAAACAGCTGCGTTGCCGCGCCCTTGCCCTTGATCTGGCGTACCTCGGCAAGATGGGTGCCGTCGCGCACCCACACATTGGTGCGGTCGCCACGGTCGATCGGCAGCGGGGCGAAATCGACCTTCTTCCATTGTTCGAGCGCGGCGGTCGCACGGCTGACGATGCGGTCGTTGAAGCCGAAGGAAAACAGCGCGATGCCGAAGCCGACGACGAGCAGCGGCGCCAGCACCTGATGCGCGGAGAGCCCGCCGGCCTTGAGCGCGATGACTTCGCTGTTCTGGTTAAGCTGCGCCATGGTCAGGATCGCGCCGCCCAGTACCGAATAGGGCAGGAACGTCGCCATGATCTGCGGCGCACGCATGCCGACATAGCGCCATATCTCCGCGCTGCCATTGCCCGGATAGGCAAGGATGTTGGCGGATTCGGTCAGCAGGTCCAGCGACTGCAGCACCAGCACCAGAGCCCCCAGAATCGCAAAGGTGCGAAGCAGGAACATGCGGCCCATATAGACCGACATGGTGGGTGAGGGGAAAAAGGCCGACAAGTTCATTCGGCCGGCTCCGGTTTCGGCCGGCGGCGGCCGGGCAGCAACTTGCCCAGCAGCTTGCCGGCTTTGGCGAACACCCGCTCCAGCGCGCCGATCGGCTGGCCGCCGGGCACATAGGCGACGGTGTGATACATCCAGATCGTCATGCCGGCGAAAATGGCAAAGGGAACCCAAAGTGCGATGATGGGGTCGATCCGTCCCAGGCTGCCGAACCCCTGCGCATATTCGTTCACCTTGTGATAGGTCACGATGATGAAGATGGAGAGGAAGACACCCAGCGCCGAGGTGGAGCGCTTCGGCGGAATCCCCAGCGCCACCGCCAGCATCGGCAGCAGGAACATCGAAGTAACTTCCGCCATGCGGTAATGGAAAGCAGAGCGGCTGGTTTCGCGCTCTTCCTCATTCGAATGCGGATCGTGGCCGGTCACCACCAGCTCGGGCAGGGTGCGCTCGACATTCTTGTCCCCGCGCTTGCGGAACTGCTCATATTTGGGGAGCGGGATCGGCAGGTTGTGGGTGCTGAAGGTGAGCACGCGCGGCACCGGCGAGCTCTTGTCGTAATGGACCAGCGTGCCGTTGGTCAGGTGGAAGATGATCGTGTCCGGATCGTCGGCGCGCAGGAACTGGCCGCGCTCCGCCGTCACCGCCAGCGGCGTGCCGTCCTTGGTCATCATCTGCACGAAAATGCCGCGCAGGTCGCGCCCTTCATTCTGGCTCGATTCGATGCGCATCGTCATCTTCGAGCCGAAATTGGTGAACTCGCCCACCTTGATCGAAGCGCCCAACGCACCCGAGCGCAGCTCGAACCGCAACTGCTCGTAATTGTAGCGCGAGGTGGGCTGGAGGAAGCCGACGATGCCGAAATTGATGACTGCCAGCACGATGGCGTACATGTAGGGCACGCGCAGCAGGCGGGTATAGCCGATGCCCACGGCGCGCAGCACGTCCAGTTCCGATGTCGTGGCCAGCTTGCGGAAGGCGAGCAGCACGCCCAGCATCAGCCCGATCGGAATGCCGAGGCCCAGATATTCGGGCAGCAGGTTGGCGAGCATGCGCCACACCACGCTGACCGGCCCGCCCTCGGTCGCGACGAACTCGAACAGACGCAGCATGCGGTCGAGCACGAGCAGCATCGCCGAGATGATAAGCGTCGAGATCAGCGGAACCGCGATCAGCCGCGCCATATAGCGATCGATCGAATTCATGCGTCCGCCGAAGGCCCTCAATCCTGTCATCGCGCCTTGCCATTCTTCGTTACGGCGCGAACGATCGACCGCCTATAGCCGTGCTGAACGCCGATGCCACCCGGAAAGTGGCATGTACTGCGCAACATGCCGCAGTGGCAGGGCAACTGGGGGTGACGGAATCGCTCCAACCGTTTATGGGCCCGCGATGCATTTCCTCGATCAAGCCAAGATTTTCGTCCGTTCCGGCACGGGCGGCCCGGGTGCGGTTAGCTTCCGGCGCGAAAAGTACATCGAATATGGTGGCCCCGACGGCGGCGACGGCGGCAAGGGCGGCGACATCATTTTCGAAGCCGTGCCGGGCCTGAACACGCTGATCGATTTCCGCTACACCCAGCATTTCCGGGCACCCCGCGGCACAGGCGGGGCGGGATCGAACCGGACGGGCGCGGGCGGCAAGGATCTGGTGATCCAGGTGCCGGTCGGCACGCAGGTGCTGGCCGATGACGAGGAGCGCACGCTGCTGCTCGACCTGACCAAGGAAGGCGAGCGCGTGGTGTTCCTGCGCGGCGGCGACGGCGGGCGCGGCAATGCCAGCTACAAGACCTCCACCAACCGCACGCCGCGCCAGCACGGCACCGGCTGGCCGGGTGACGAGGCATGGGTCTGGCTGCGGTTGAAGCTGCTGGCCGATGCCGGACTGGTGGGGCTGCCCAATGCCGGCAAGTCCACCTTCATCAATGCCGTCACCAATGCGCAGGCCAAGGTGGGTGAATATGCCTTCACCACCACCCGGCCGCAGCTGGGCGTGGTGCGGCATAAGGGCAGCGAATTCGTGATCGCCGACATTCCCGGCCTGATCGAAGGCGCCGCCGAAGGGGCGGGCATCGGCGACCGGTTCCTGGGGCATATCGAACGCTGCCGGGTGCTGCTCCATCTGGTCGACGCGAATGACGAGGATGTTGCCACCAGCTACCGCATCGTCCGCGACGAGCTGGAGGCCTATGGCGCCGGGCTGATCGACAAGCCGGTGGTCGTCGCGCTCAACAAGATCGACATGCTCGACGACGAGCTGATCGCCGCGCTGTCCGCGGAACTGGAAGAAGCGAGCGGGGCGCCGGTAATCCCCATTTCAGGTGCGGCGGGCACGGGCGTCGACTGGGTGCTCGATCAGTTGCTGGAAGCCATTGGCCCTGCCGAACAGCGGGCGCGGGCAGATAGTACCGATGAGGATGAAGAACCCGTGGAATGGTCGCCGCTCTGACGCATTTCTAGGGCAAGGCAGCGCTCCTGATTCGTGATGGGAGAGTGCCATGGGTGCGTTCGGCTGGGTTCGGGGACTGTTCGGGGGCAAGGCTTCGCCCGAGCCGGCGCCGATCCTGCCGGTGGCGGAACCCGGCGTCATCGAGCGTTCCGCGCTGGTGCGCGCGCGCTTCTGGGCGGGGCTGGGGCAGGCCGGCGACCGCATCCTCTCCTCGGCGCCGGCGGCATCGATGTGGCCGGGCGGGCACGAGGCCTATCGTCTGGTCCATCGCGACAGCGCCATCCTGCTCGCCACCGACGGGCTTTCCGACCCGCTTGACGAATCGGCGGGCGTCAACGGCTTTGAGATCGAACTGTTCGTGGAAGGCGCGGGCGAGGGCACGCCTTCGCCGGTAGCCGGCGACGGCTGGATGCTGGAGGTGCTGCGCCGCGTCGCCGCGATCGTGGTGGAGGAGGGCGGCATCCTGCGCACGCTCGATCGTCATGGCCCGATTCCGCTTGAGCTGACGAATGTCTCCAGTTCGGCTGCGATCACCGCGCGCCTGCCCGAACATTTCATCACTGCCGACGATGTGCTGGGCGTGATGATCGGCGCACCCGAGCCTGATTTCGATACCCGTATCAGCGACATGCCGCTTTCGCCGGTGCGCGTCGTGCCGGTGGTGCTGCTGACGGCCGCAGAGCTGGGCGAGATCCGCGCCGGCGACAGCGAGACGCGCGATGCGGTGGTGGCGCGGCTCGCCCAGTCGGGTTCGGGCCATCGCAGCGACCTGCAGCGGGAATCGCTCGTCTGAGCGCTTGGCATACCCCGACAGCGGCCGCTAAGAGCGCGTCCATGTCTGCGCCCGCCCCTGCTGCCGATGCGATCGGCTTTCTGCCCGCGCAATGCGCGCGGCTGGTGGTCAAGGTCGGGTCGTCGCTGCTCGTCGATCCCGAAGGCAGCGTGCGTCGCGACTGGCTGGCGGGGCTGGTCGCTGACCTGGGCGAGCGCGCCCGGGCGGGGCAGCAACTCGTGATCGTATCCTCCGGCGCGATTGCGCTGGGAGCGCGGCGCCTCAAATTGCCCAAGGGCGGCCGCGCCAGCCTGGAGGACGCGCAGGCCGCCGCAGCGACCGGGCAGATCGCGCTGTCGAGCATCTGGGCGGAACTGCTCCATGGCGAGGGGCTGACGGCCGCGCAGATGCTGGTGACGCTCGACGATCTCGAGGATCGCCGCCGCTATCTGAACGTGTCTGCCACGCTGGACCGGTTGCTGCGGCTGGGCGTGGTGCCGGTGATCAACGAGAATGACTCGGTCGCCACCGAGGAAATCCGCTTCGGCGATAACGACCGGCTCGCTGCCCGCGTCGCCAGCGCGGCCAATGCCGATGGCGTGGTGCTGCTGTCGGATGTCGACGGTCTGTACACCGCCAATCCCAACACCAATCCCGATGCGGCGCTGATCCCGCTGGTCCACAATATCGACGACCGCATCGAGAATATGGCCGATCGCGAATCGCGTTCCGGCATGGGATCGGGCGGCATGGTCTCGAAGGTGGAAGCAGCGCGTATCGCGACCAGTGCCGGGGCGCATCTCGCCATCGCCGATGGCCGGGTGGCGAACCCGCTGGCGCGACTGGCGCAGACGCGGCACGGCACCTTGTTCCTGGCGCAGAGGAGCGGGGCGGCGCGCAAGGCGTGGTTGCGCGGCGGGCTGACTGCCAAGGGTACGATCCATATCGATGCCGGTGCGGCGCAGGCACTGCGCGAAGGGCGCAGCCTGCTATCGGCCGGGGCAACCCGCGTCGAAGGGCGCTTCGCCCGTGGCGACCTGGTGGTAATCGTCGCGCCGGACGGCAAACATGTCGCTCGCGGGCTGGCCGAATATGGCCATGTCGACGCTTCGCGCATCGTCGGCCGGCGCAGCGAGGAGCTGGTGGAAATTCTGGGCTATGCGCCGCGCGCGGCGCTGGTCCACCGCAGCCATATGGCGCTGCTGTGAGCGTGCTGGCGATCACCGGCGGCACCGGCTTTGTCGGGTCGCGGCTGATAACGCTGGCGGTGGAGGCCGGCCATCAGGTGCGCGCGCTCGCCCGGCGCGACCAGCCGGCGCGCGAAGGCGTTAGCTGGGTGCGCGGCGATCTCGATGCGGCGGATGCGCTGGCGGCACTGTGCGCCGGCGCCGATGCGGTGATTCATGTGGCGGGAGTGGTGAATGCGCCCGACCGCGAAGGCTTCGCACATGGCAATATCACCGGCACGGCGAACATGCTGGCGGCGGCGAAACAGGCTGGCATCCGCCGTTTCGTCCACGTCTCTTCGCTTGCCGCGCGCGAGCCGGCGCTGTCGGCCTATGGCTGGTCGAAAGCAGAGGCGGACAAGCTGGTCGAAGCATCCGGGCTCGACTGGACGATCGTATGCCCGCCGGCCATTTACGGCCCCGGCGACAAGGAATTGCTCGAGCTGTTCCGGCTGGCGCAGCGCGGGCTGGCGATCGGCCCCGCCGGCGGGCGCTTCTCGGTTATCGAGGTCGGCGATCTCGGTCGGCTGTTGCTGGCACTTGCCGCGACCGATGCGCTGCCCGGCTATCTCGACCCTGATGATGGCGCCCCGGGCGGCTGGAGCCATGGCGATTTCGGCCGGGCGATCGGCAAGGCAGTGGGCAAGCGTGTCGCCGCGATCGGTCTGCCCAAGGCGGTGCTGATGCTGGTCGCCTGGGGCGACAAGCTGGTGCGTGGCAAGGGCGCCAAGCTGACTCCCGATCGCGTATCCTATTTCTGTCACCCCGACTGGGTTTCCGATCCGGCGCGACGGCCGCCGACCAATTTGTGGGTGCCGGAGGTTGAGACCGGCGAGGGGCTGGCGCACACCGCCGCCTGGTATCGTGTGAACGGGCTGCTGTAGCCGCCGCCGTCCTACAATAGGGGCATGTGGAACGCCCCGATCAAGCTGATCATCTGGGATCTAGACGACACGCTGTGGCTTGGCACGCTGGCCGATGGCGAGGCGGTGGTGCTGGATGCTGGCCGTGCCGAGCTGATCCGCGCGTTCAACGCGCGTGGCGTCGTGTCGTCGATCTGTTCGAAGAACGACTTCGCCGCCGCCCGGGCGCAGCTCGAGGCGTTCGGTATGTGGGATGCCTTCGTGTTCCCGCACATTGCCTTCACGCCCAAGCCCGATGCGGTGCGGGCGATCATCGACGACATGCAGTTGCGAGCCGCGAATGTGCTGTTCGTCGACGATAATCCGCAGAACCTCCACGGCGTGCGCCATGCGCTGCCCGACATCCACACGCTCGACGCCACTGCCCCGGATGCCGACGAGCAGCTCGCCGGGCTGCTTGCGCTGCAGACCGGCCGGCGCAGCCGCGTCGAGGAATATCGCGTTCTGGAGCGCAAGCGCGCCGATCGCAGCGCGGCGCCGGCCGCTTCGCACCAGGATTTCCTGCGCGCGTCGGAACTACGAGCCTGTGCGCCTTTCCTGATGGACAATCTGGAATTCGCGCCGCGCATCGCCGAGCTGATCAATCGCGCCAACCAGCTCAACTATACCAGCTCGCGCGTTGAGACAGAAGCGCTGGAGCGGGCGATCATCGACGTGAAGCGGCACGAATGCTGGTCGATCTTCGCCTGGGACAAATACGGCCGATATGGTCTGGTCGGCTTCGTGATGGTCGACCGGCTGGAGAAGCGCTTCGTCCATTTCACCTTTTCGTGCCGGGCGATGCATATGGGGCTGGAGGCCTGGGCGCTGGACAAGGTCCGCGTGCTGCATCCGGAACTGGACGGCAGCGCGTGGGCAGGGCGGTTCGATGCCGGTCCCCCCGACTGGATCACCGATTGCGACTTCCACGATCCCGCTATCCGTGCCGCAGTCCGCGCCGATCTCGCCGTAGAACCGGTCGCCGATCCGGCGATCCGCATCATGTTCGATTGCCAGTCGGGCGGCATCGCCCATTACAGCCGCTTCCGCACCGTGACTGAGTTCGACAACCGGCCCCGAGTGTTCCGGCTGGGGATGATGGAAGACGGCAGCCATGCCGGGCAGCATTTCCCCCCGTTTCTCGTCTATGGCGCGACGGTCGACTATCTCGATGTGCAGTGGCCCGATCGGTGGCATCTGCTCGAACGCGGCGTGTACGAGAAATGTGTGCTGCGGCTGTGCATCCACCTGATCGAGCATGACCTGAAGATGCTGGTGGTGTTGCCGCCCGAGAACGCGCCGGACGCGAAATATCGCCACGGACTCAATCATACGCCCGAACGTGCCCGGCTGTTCAACGCGCTGTGGCGGCGGATCGCACGCGAGAACCCCCGGCATGTCTGGATACTGGAAGTCGCGCACCTGCTCGACGATCCCGACGAGATGGCCGATGTGACGCATTATCGCCCCGCACTGCTCCAGAAGATCGCCGATCAGATGGACCTGTGGGTGCATCAGGTGCTGGCTGAAGCAGATCTTGCCAGCACCGGCTGACCGGGCGGGCCCCGCATCGCCCCGTCTTGGGCCTGTTTCCGCCGCATTCGCTTGGCACTCGGGCGCGATCACTCTAAGGACCGCTCGCATGACTGATCGTGCAGAAATCTTCGAAGCCGTCACCGCCCAGATTGCCCCGTTCAACAAAAAGGGCGTCGCGCTGACCGATACCACCACCTTCGCCGGCGACCTGGAGTGGGACAGCCTGACGGTGATGGATTTCGTCGCCGCGATCGAGGACGAATTCGACATCCTCATCACGATGAACATGCAGGCCGAGATCGAAAATGTTGGCCAGCTCGTCGATGCCGTGCAGAAGCTGAAGGGCTGAGCGCGATGACCGACCTGATGAGCAAGTTCGACGGCCTGATCGCCGAGCGGCAGAAGCTGCTCGACAGCGGCGTCACCGATCCGTTCGCGATCGTGATGGATCAGGTCAAGTCGCCGACCGAGGCAGTGATCAAGGGCAAGGACACGATCCTGCTCGGCACCTACAACTATATGGGCATGACGTTCGACCCGGACGTGATCCAGGCCGGCAAGGACGCGCTCGACCAGTTCGGTTCGGGCACCAATGGCAGCCGGATGCTCAACGGCACCTTCCGCGACCATATGGAAGTCGAACAGGCGCTGCGCGATTTCTACGGCGTGTCCGGCGCGATCGTGTTCTCGACTGGCTATATGGCCAATCTGGGCATGATCTCCACGCTTGCCGGCAAGGGCGAGTACATCATCCTCGACGCCGACAGCCATGCCTCGATCTATGACGGCTGCAAGCAGGGCTATGCCGAGATCGTCCGCTTCCGCCACAATGATGTGGCCGATCTCGACAAGCGGCTGGGCCGCTTGCCGGCCGATGCGGGCAAGCTGGTGGTGCTGGAGGGCGTCTATTCGATGCTCGGTGACATCGCCCCGCTGAAGGAAATGGTTGCCGTTGCCAAGAAGCACGGCGCGATGGTGCTGGTCGACGAAGCGCATTCGATGGGCTTTTTCGGCCCCAACGGCCGCGGCGTGTACGAGGATCAGGGCCTGGAGGATCAGGTCGATTTCGTCGTCGGCACCTTCTCCAAGTCGGTCGGCACGGTCGGCGGCTTCTGCATTTCGAACCACCCGAAGTTCGAGGCGATCCGGCTTGCCTGCCGCCCGTATATCTTCACTGCCTCGCTGCCCCCCAGCGTGGTGGCGACCGCCGCAACCTCGATCCGCAAGCTGATGCACGCGCATAACAAGCGCGCGCATCTGTGGGAAAATGCCCGCAAGCTGCATGGCGGCCTGACCGCAATGGGCTTCAAGCTCGGCACCGCCACGCCGGAAAGCGCGATCGTCGCGGTGATCCTGGAGGATCAGGAGCAGGCGGTGGCGATGTGGCAGGCGCTGCTCGACGGCGGCCTGTACGTCAACATGGCCCGTCCGCCGGCAACCCCCGCCGGAACCTTTCTGCTGCGTTGTTCGCTTTGTGCCGAGCACACCGCTGAACAAATCGACCGGGTTCTTGCGATGTTCCGCGCAGCGGGACAGGCCGTGGGCGTGCTCGGCTGAGAGCGCTTTAAAAGCGCGGCGCGGTCGCATAGACTCGCGACCCGATGAACGAGGCAAACCCAGCCCTGGAGCGGTCAGTTCACTTGAAGAACTGGCGCTTTCTGGTTCTCGGCGCCCTGGCGTTGCTGGGCGTCGTGGTGCTGGGTGCGCTGATCCTGATCCAGCAGCGCACCGACAGCGCACGCGACCGGGCGCTGGTGTTGCAGCAGCACAGCTTTGAAGTCATTCTGCGCGCCAACCAGCTTTCCGGCGCGGTTTCGGCGGCGGAAGCGGCGCTGGGCCGCTATGTCGTCAGCGCCGACCGCAATCTGGGCCAGGAATTTTCCGAGCAATGGGGCAAGGCCGGCGAGCAGTTGCAGCGGCTGCGGCAACTCACCGCCGACAACCCCGACCAGCAGCGCCAGATCGAGCGCCTGCAACGCGCCTTTGAAAAGCGCGGTGCCGAACTGAACGAAACGGCGCTCTATTCGACCTACAAGCGTCACCGCGATGCGTGGGGCAGCTATTATCAGGTGCGGCAGAGCGCGGCACGCAGCCAGGTCGAGCGGTTGCTCGATGCGATCGCCGAGCAGGAACGCGGCATCCTGAATACCCGCACCCAGGCGGCGGCGCGGCTGGTCGAAAACTCCAGCTTCGCTTCGCATGTGCTGAGCGGCTTCGGTCTGGTGATTGCGCTGGCGGCGGTAGTGCTGGGCTGGCTGGCGATCGAGGCGCAGGGCGAGCGCGCGGCGGCCGCCGCCGATGCGCTGGCGGAGCGTGAGCGCGCGGCCGAGTTGCGCGCAGCGGTGGAAGCGGCGACGGCGCAGCTTCGCCAGGAAGCACGCGAGCGCGAAGAAGCCGAGGCCAAGCTCCGCCAGGCGCAGAAGATGGACGCCGTTGGCCAGCTTACCGGCGGCATCGCACATGATTTCAACAACATGCTGGCGGTGGTGCTGGGCGGTATTGAACTTGCCCGCCGCCAGATCGGCGGCGATGAAGCCGAGGCTGCGCGTCACCTCGACAACGCACTGGAAGGCGCCAACCGTGCGGCGGCGCTGACGCGCCAGTTGCTCGCCTTTTCCCGGTCGGAGGCGCTGGAGCCCGAGGCGGTGGAGGCTGGCGCGCTGATCGGCGGGATGCGCGACCTGCTCGACCGCACGCTGGGCGACGGCATCGTCGTGACGGCGCTGGATCAGGGCGCCGGCTGGCGCGTCTGGGCGGACCGCCATCAACTTGAAAACGCGGTGCTCAACCTCGCCGTGAACGCGCGCGATGCGATGAACGGCCGCGGCGCGCTGGTCATCACCACCGGCGCGGCGTCGCTCGCCTCGTGCGAAGTGGGTAGCTGCGCGCCGGGTGAATATGTCACCATTGCCGTATGCGATGAGGGCTGCGGCATGACGCCCGAGGTGCTGGAGCGCGTGTTCGAGCCCTTTTTCACCACCAAGCCCGTCGGCAAGGGGACGGGGCTGGGGCTCAGCCAGATCTTCGGCTTCGTGCGCCAGTCGGGCGGCGAGATCGCCATCGACACCGTGCCGGACAGGGGCACGACGGTGACGCTGTACTTGCCACGCCACGCCGATGCTGATGCGGCGCGACCGGCGCCCACGGCGGTCGTCCATGCCGCAGCGCCCGAGCCTGTGACGGCGGGCCAGTACGACATCCTCGTCGTCGAGGACGATCCGCGCGTGCTAACCGCCACGCTCGCCGCGCTGCACGAACTTGGCCACCGCGCCACGGGTTGCGGCGATCCGCTCGCTGCTCCTGCAGCGATTGCCGCCATGCCGTCGCTCGACCTGATCATGACCGACGTGCTGATGCCCGGCCAGACCGGCCCGGAAATGATCGCCGCAGTCGAAGAAAGCATTCGCGGCGTGGGCGTATTGTTCGTCACCGGCTTTGCGGGCGAGGCAAGCGCCGAACTGCTCCGCGACCGCCCGGTACTGCGCAAACCGTTCACCATCGCCGCGCTGGAGCGCGCGGTGCGTGAGGCCGTCGACGAAGAGGGGCGGCGGGTGGCGCAGGCGGCGGAGTAGGGGGGCGCCGGCATATGCGGCCTCCGACGCAGTGTGCGAAGTTTAGGAAGTTTAGGGTGCGGCGCGTTTCGCGTGCCGGTGCATTTGGCCCCCGACGCGGCGTGCGAAGTTTAGGAAGTTTAGGGTGGGGGCGCATTGATGCGGACTCATCCCGCTTCCCGTCGTCATCCCGGCGGACGCAGGGATCCATTCGCCTCTCGTTTTCAGCAAGAGCCGATGGCGGAGCCCCAATGGACCCCGGCTTTCGCCGGGGTGACGGCTTGCGGAGCAGCGATGGGTTCTTATCGACGCAGCGCGGTATCAGACCGTCGGCCGCGTTTCGTGTGCTGGATCTACATGTTCAAAGAGCACTCCCCCGCGAGAGGGTGTCAGGAACATGTAGTGAACAATACTGCCTGCGCAAGGTGGCGCGAAGCTGACATCGAAAGCGGCGCGTTGTGGCCACTCGGTGAAAGTTATGCGCCGATCTCGATCCGTGCCTTCAGCATCTGTACGCCCAGCGCGCGTGCCTTGTCGCGCGGCAGGCCGAGCGCGCGGGCCATGGGGGCGCCGAGCAGTGCATCGCCCAGTGCCATCAGCGTCAGTTGCAGCGTTTCCTCGCGCAGCGATTGCTGCTCGTCCTCGCCTTCGCTGATCCGGTCGACCAGCCGGTGGATCGCCTCCAGGATCGGGTCCAGCGCATCCTGATTGCCGGTCAGGATCATCCAGCTTGCCAGCGCACCGGCGCCGCCGCTGTCGAAGGCGTCGAAGGCCATGTCGACCACTTCGCGTGGATCATGGTCGCCGCTGCGGGCGCGCAGCACCGCCTCGCCGATGCGCGCAGTGACGCCTTCGGCGATGCTGGCGGCCAGCGCCTTTTGCAGCCCCGCCGCCGAGCCGAAATGGTGGAGCAGATTGGCGTGCGTGCGACCAATCCGCGCCGCGACGGCCTTCAGCGTCACGGCCTGCGGGCCGGCTTCGATCAGCAGGGCACGCGCGGCTTCGAGCGCCGCATCGCGCGATTCTTCGGGAGACAGACGCTTGCGCGCCACTTTTGTCGTCAACGGTTCGGCCTTGTTGCTATTCCGTGACGGCTTAGTCGAGCTTCGTCGCGGGGGGAAGCGGGTGCTGCCTTCCCTTTTGAGCAGGGCACTGCATTGGCTCAACTGCCCCCTGCTTGAAAGCAGGGTAATCGCATTCGAGCCCGAGCCCCTCACCCTTCCGCCGCTTCGCGGCTCCCTCTCCCCCTGTGGGAGAGGGAAGGGGCCCGCCGCCGAAGGCGGTGGGAAGGGTGAGGGGGATGGAGGATCAAACGCGATTCCCCCTCCCCGCGCGGGGAGGGGGAATCGATGACTTCCAGCCGCGTATCGGGAGCAGCGGGTCAGGCCGCCAGGCGCGGTTCCGGATGCGGTCGGCAGTCCACCGCGTCGAGATCCAGCTCGAACCGCGCGCTTGCCACTTCGCAGCCGCGCCCCTTCGACCAGATCGGTTCGACCTGGCCGGTCGGGCGGAATCCCAGCTTGCGCAGCACGCGGCCCGATGCGGGGTTGTCGACGAAATGCCCCGCCGTCACCCGGCGGATGCCGCGCGCGCATGCGGCGTGCAGCGCCCCGCGAGCGGCTTCGGTGGCATAGCCCTTGCCCCAGGCATCGGGCGTGAACCAGTAGCCCAGCTCATGCGGCTCATCGCGCGCCGCATCGATGCCGACGCAGCCGATCAGCGCGATCCTTGGCCCCTGATGCTCGAACACCAGGAACCGGGTGTCGAGCGGGTTCGCCCAGCTCGCCAGAAAGGTCTCGGCCGCCTCGACCGGATAGGGCCAGGGCGCGCGCGACAGGTTGCGCACCACGGCTTCGTGCCCGATCGCCTGGGCAAGGGCAGGTGCGTCCTCCGGCCAGCCGGGACGTAATGTCAATCTTTGGGTCCGCACGAACATGACCACTCTCCTCGGTCCTGCGGCTTTTCTGGCCATGCCCGTATGGCAGGCCTGTTTCACCGCGGTGTCAGGGAGCAATAAAAAAGGGAGACCGGGGCGACCCGTCTCCCTTTTGCGTTGGTTCGTTCGCCGAACCCGGGTCGCCCTGGTGGGCAACCCGTACGGTCACCCGATGTTACTCGGCCGCCTCGGCAATCATGTCTACGGAGCAGAACTTGCGACCAAGCTTGCCTTCCTTGAACGACACGCGGCCGTCGGTGAGCGCGAAAAGGGTATGGTCCTTGCCCATGCCCACGTTCACGCCCGGGTAGAATTTGGTGCCGCGCTGACGCACGAGAATGTTGCCGGCGATAACGGTTTCGCCGCCGAACTTCTTCACGCCAAGACGACGGCCAGCAGAGTCGCGACCGTTGCGGGACGAGCCGCCTGCCTTCTTATGTGCCATTGTCTATACTCCTCGTGTCTCGTCAGTCGCTTACTTGGCCGCGCCGATCGCAGTGATCTTCAGGATCGTGTGCTGCTGGCGATGGCCGTTCTTGCGGCGATAGTTGTGACGACGACGCTTCTTGAAGACGATGACCTTCTCGCCCTTCGCCTGCGCGAGGATCTCGGCAGAAACGGTCAGGCCGTCGGTCGGCTTCAGCTCACCGCCTTCGCCGGCCAGCAGGACGTCGCCCAGCGTCACCGTCGAACCGGCTTCGCCGTCGAGCTTCTCGACGACGATCTTGTCTCCTGCGGCAACGCGATACTGCTTGCCGCCCGTGCGCACGATAGCGAACATCGGTCTCTTCTCTGGTTCAAATGCATGTGCCCGCCAGGGTGTACCCCGGCAGGAGGAAGGGCGCAGCTATGCGATACGGGGGCGGATGTCAACTGCCGCAAGCGGGTTTCCGGCAGGTAAATTCGGCGGGAAACCTTGCCCGGGCCGGTCAGTGCCGATGGGTCGGCTTTAATTGATAGCGGCCGCCGGCGAATCCTTCGAACAACCCGCTGATTCCCGGATGGTCGACCGGCTCCTCGCTGTCATCGGCCACCAGATTCTGCTGGCTGACATAGGCGATGTAGCTCGATTCGGCATTTTCCGCGAGCAGATGGTAAAAGGGCTGGTCCTTGCGCGGGCGCGCGTCTTCGGGAATCGAGTCGTACCATTCGTCGCTATTGGCGAAGACGGGGTCGACATCGAAGATCACGCCGCGGAAATCGAACATACGGTGGCGAACGACATCGCCGATCGCGAAACGCGCCTGTGCAACGGGAGGCAGCGGCACGCCGGCAGGGAAGGGAAGGGTGGCGCCTTTGGCTTCTGACATGCTTGCCAATTTAATGCGGCGCACAAACTGTACAAGGCCGCTTGCAGTCCGCCAAACCTTGGGCTAATGGCCGCGCCTCACATCGACCGGCATGTGGTTCGGGGGCTTCCCCGCTGCGTGTCGCCCCCCATGCGGAGAGGTGCCGGAGTGGTCGATCGGGGCGGTCTCGAAAACCGTTGTGCGGGTAACCGTACCGAGGGTTCGAATCCCTCCCTCTCCGCCACGGGCCTTTCCGGACACGTCCGCAAAGGTCCGACGGGATCGACTTTTTTCTCCTGAAATCCAACACTTAGCAGGCCGGTTCGGCCTTGGCCGTCCGTACCCGTGCGTGCCTGTCCGATATGCTCGGCTTGGTATTTCACATGGTACGCGCGGTCGAAAAAACATGGTATTTTTTTGAGACCGGTCGGTGCTCACCGATGCCAGGATCCGGGCGGCGAAACCCCGCCCCAAGCCGTACAAGCTTACCGACGCCAACTGCCTCTTCCTGCACGTCACGCCCGCCGGCGGCAAACTCTGGCGGTGGAGCTGCGTGTGCGGCGTGGTCGTGCCGTATCGGTGTCAATAAACTATCATAATTGATAATTATCAAAAGCGAGTCGACATAAGATATTCGAATTTTCGCCCGGAGCCCGCGGTCCGTGGCGTAGCTGACGTTCGCCACTTTCACTCCAGAACAGGGAACCGCCCCATGTCGCCTCCTCTTCCGGCGAAAGCGCAGCGATGCGCCGCCCCTTCGCTCGTCCTTCTCACGTTGCTCGCCGGCGTGTGCCTCCCGGCCGTCGCGTCGGCCACCGCGCCGAGCGATAATGACGATCAGGACAAGACCATCGTTGTGGTCGGCTCCAAGCTCGGCCGTAGCAAGCCGAACGATGCCAGCCATACGACCACCATCTCTGCCGCCGATATGCAGGCGGCCCCCAACACCAATGTCGTCGAGGTGCTTGCCCGTACGCCCGGCATTTCGGTGAGCGCCACCGAGGGCCTTTCCCCGTCGGAAGGCAATCACGGCGGCATCGACGGCGCGGCCCGCGGCACCAGCAACTTCGTGTCGATCCGGGGGCTTTCGGGATCGTACAACGTCAACTTGCTTAATGGCATCAATGCCGCGCAGGGCATGCCCTATAGCCGCAACATCTCGCTGGGTCTGCTGCCGCCGATCGGCCTGAAGCAGATCGCAGTGTCCAAGACGTCGACCGCCGACATGGACGGTGACGCGGTCGGCGGCACGCTCGATTTCCAGACCCCGACCGGCCATGACTTCGGCAAAAGCCTCAACCGCATCTATCTGCAGGGCAGTTTCTCGCAGCTCGCGCACGACTATAACGCACCGGCGGGGTCGTATCTCGGCCAGGCGGAATTTGCTCGCCAGTTCGGCGCCGACCACGCGTTCGGCATCTATGCCACCGCTTATTATGGCAAGCGGCGCTTCGCTGCGACCCAGCTCGATTTCCAGGGCGGACAATGGGGCTATGCCGTGTCGGTCGGCAAGCAGGGGACCAATCCGGACGGCTTCAGTCGCGAGGACAATCTGATCCTCAAGAGCACCAATGCCCAGTTCAGCCGCGGCGAGGAAAAGCGTTATGGTGGCGCCATGTCGCTCGACTGGCACAGCGACGCGACCAGCATCTGGCTGAAGGCGACCCACGCCCGATCCGATATTCAGCAGCAAGTCTATCAGAAGGGCATTCAGGCGGGCAATTATCCCGCCGCGGTGTTGCGCCCGGACGGTCTCTACCAGAATGTCGAGAGCGACGGCGAATATCATTACTGGTTCGAAACCGCGCCGTCGAACTCGCAGTTATCTTCGGTGCAACTCGGCGGCGAGACGCAGATCGGCCGGCTGAAGCTCAGCTCGACCAGCTTCTACAGCTACGGTCTCAGCGCCGCGCCCGACCATGCCGAAATCACCTATCTCGCCAGCCCGGCGAACGACCTCAACGGCCCGTTCCAGGTGACGTACCGCAACCATTATCCGATCCCGCTGCTCAGCGCGGCGCAGCTCGGGCGCCTCAACGACAACAGCCTGTTCGCCTATCAGGTGGGCAGCGGCGAATATACCGCCGCTACCTCCTCGGCGAAGGTTTATGGCTCGAAGTTCGATGCGGTCTACGAATTGGATGGGCTGTTCGAGGAAATCGCTGCCGGCGCCAAGTTCAACCGTACCGAGCGGAGCAGTGACAATGTCGATTATTCCAATATCGACTTCGTGCCGCTCAACTCGACGCTTGCCACCAGTTCGCTGTTCACCGGCCAGGTGATCGCCGACAAGACCTATTACCCTTATACGCTGCCGACGGGCGATGCGGCGGAACTGACGCGGCTGGCGGCTGCCGCAGCAGCGGCGGTGACGCTATCGCCCGATTCCCGCTACAAGAACGTGCTGGCGGGCAATGAGAATGTTGCGGCCGCCTATGCGCTGGCGCGGATGCAATGGGGGGCGCTGGAGATCCAGCCGGGCATCCGTTATGAAAACACCGTCATTCACAATCGCTTCTGGTCGAAGGCGAGCAGCGCGGGGCAGGTCTCCGGCTTCCAGACCAATCGCAGCGACTATCATATCTTCCTGCCGTCGCTGCACTTCGTGCTTCGCAACGGCGACAACAACGTCTTCCGCGCGGCGATCTGGCGCAGCTACTCGCGCCCGGCCTTCTTCCAGCTCGGCGGTGGCCGCACCGTCAAGCGCAACTCTGACGGCACCTATTCCGTCACCGAAGGCAACCCCAATCTTCGGCCGATGACCTCGACCAATTACGACCTGTCGTGGGAGCGCTCGGGGACGGTGTACCGCGTGTCGGTCGCGGCCTTTTACAAGGACATGAACGATTACATGTACGACCGGGGTACCGATTATCGCAGCACGCCGGCCGTCCTCACCAACGATACGACGGTGAGCAAGCCCACCAATGGCGGCCATGCGCATGTCTATGGCCTGGAACTCGATGGCGAGTTCCGCTTCCGCGATCTGCCGGGGGCGCTGTCGGGGCTGGGCGTCGCCGGCAATGTGACGCTGCAGCGTTCGGCCGCGCGGCTGCTAGACCCGACCACCGATGCCGTGCAACCGATGCAGGGTGTGCCCCAGACGCTCTACAATGCCGCGATCTTCTTCAACCCCGCGCGGTTCGAAACGCGGCTTTCCTATCATTTTAACGGTCGGCTGCTGAGCAAGTATAAGTTCGGCACCACCGGCGGTGCTTTGATGAGCGAATGGACGCAGGCGACCAGCTCGCTCGATGCGTCGATCGCCTATATGCCGACCAAGTCGATCCGGCTGGTGGCGACGGTCAGCAACTTGCTCGACAATGTCAGCTTCTATCGCACCGTCGGCAAGGATGCCGAAACCGTCCCGCAGATCGTCAATGCCGGCCGCCAGGCGGCGTTGTCGTTGTCGATCGGGTTCTGACAACACCGGGGCGCGGATGTTGCCGCGCCCCCAAAACCGCCTAAGAGAGGTTCATCATCAGTTTTGATTATGGACCCCCCCATGGCAGGCACCGATTCTTCCTCCGACCGCGTTCCTCGCCGCCGCGAAGGGAGTGGTCTCTCGATCGGCGCGCTGCGCGCCTTTGTCGGGGTGGTCGACCATGGTTCCTTTTCGCGCGCGGCGGTGGCCATGGGCGTGTCGCAACCCAATATCTCCAACCAGATCAACGCGCTGGAACAGGCATGCGGTGCCCGGTTACTCAACCGCCGGTCGCAGGACCAGAGCCTTACCGATGTCGGTCGCGAGCTCTATACACGGGCCCGGCTGGTGATCAGCCGGATGGACGATTTCGAGGCCACCGCCCGCCTGTTCGGCGGCATCAAGCGCGGCCGGCTGGTGATCGGCTTTTCGACGCCGCCGGTCGCGATGCCACTGATCGCCGAATATCGCCGCACCTATCCGGACATCGAAATCGGCTCGCGGCTCGGCAATACCCAGTCGCTGATGCGCGACGTGGTGGAATGCCGCATCGACGTGGCAATTGCCTCGCTGCTCGAACCCGATCCGGGTCTTGCGTGCCATTTGCTGCGCGAACAGGGGCTGAACCTGATGGTGCCGGTCGAACACCCCTTCGCCCAGCGTGAGGCGATCGACGTCAAGGATCTCGGCGGGCTCGCGCTGATCCTGCGCGAGGAAGGCTCGGTCACGCGCGCGCTTACCGAACTGGCGCTGGCATGGGGCGGCGCGACGGCGGCACCCGCCTTCATCGCCGAAAGCCGCGAGGCCGTGAAGGAAGCGACCGCGTGCGGCATGGGATTCGGCTGCGTTCTGGACGGCGAGACCGGCAGCGATGTCCGGCTAAAGGCGCTGCCGATCCGTGGCTTCCGTCGGATGGCCGGCGTCTATGTCGTTTCGCTGCGCGAAAGTGCAGAAATTCCTGCGCTGGGCGCCTTTCTGGGGCTTGCCGGGAACACCGTTGGAATATAATAAATTCGCATCTGTAATAAGATCGGATTTCTAAAAATTATGAATACGGTGTCACCGGAGGCGTTGCGGGTGGAAATCCGCGACCTGTATCTTGGTAATGGTGAGCGCGCCTATGGGCTGTACGCGCTGACCCAGCTGGCGCACGCGCTGCAGTCGGCCGCACATGCCGAGGCGCAGGGGCTGTCGTCGGCGATGGTAATCGCCTGCATGCTCCACGATGTGGGTCATATGGTGCACGATCTGGGCGAGTCGCCGGCCCAGGCCGGGGTCGATGACCGGCACGAGGAGCTCGGCGCCGACTGGGTGGCGGCACGCTTTCCGGCGCCGGTCAGCGGTCCAATTCGGTTGCATGTCGCAGCAAAACGCTATCTGTGCAGTGCTGAGCCAGGCTATCTCTCCACACTGTCGCGGGACTCGCTGCTGTCGCTGGTGCTGCAGGGCGGGCTCATGTCCGCAGAGGAACAGGCCGCGTTCGTGGCCGAGCCGCACGCCGAGGCGGCAATGGCGCTGCGCCGCATCGACGAACTGGCGAAGGACAAGCACGCCCGACCGGACGATATCGATGCCTTTCTCGATCGTCATCTCGCAGCGGCTTTGACGGAGGCCGCCTGACGTTCGCCGTCACCATAATATCATATTTTCTGATTATTATGGTTGGGGTTTTATAACTTGATTTGTGGAGCGCGCGAGGGCGTCGCCGGTTTGGGGGCGCGCGCTCCCCGCATCCTGTCCTGCCGACTACCGGGGAAACCGCCATGCCATCGCCACTATCGCGGATGCTCAGCCGGGCCGGCCCCGCCTGGATCGCCGCTTATGCGCTGACTACCAGCTTCACCACCTATTTCTGCATGTATGCGTTTCGCAAGCCCTTCGCGGTGGCCAGCTATGCGGCGGTCCCTGGCTGGTTTCCGGCGCTCGACTTCAAGGTTACGATCGTGATCGCCCAGGTGATCGGCTATGCCCTGTCGAAAGCGATCGGCATCAAGCTGATCAGCGAGGCGCGCGCCGGCGATCGCGCGCGGATGATCCTGGCCTGTATCGCCTTTTCCGAAGCGGCACTGATCCTGTTCGCGGTGCTGCCCGCGACGCTCAAGGTGGTGGCGATCTTCCTCAGCGCGTTGCCGCTGGGCATGATCTGGGGGCTGGTGTTCGGCTATCTTGAGGGGCGGCGCAGTTCGGAATGGCTGGGCACCGGGCTGTGCCTCAGCTTCATCGTATCGTCGGGGGTCGTGAAATCAGCGGGGCGCGCGCTGATCGACAATGCACATGTGCCCGAATTCTGGATGCCGGCGGCGACCGGCGCGCTGTTCCTGCCGCTGCTGATGCTGTCGGTGTGGCTGCTGGCGCAGACGCCGCCCCCCGATGCACGCGACCGGGCCGAGCGGATGCCGCGCGGGCCGATGCCCGCCGCGGAACGGCGTGCCTTCTGGGCGCGTGCCGGCGTCGGGCTCGTCTTGCTGATCGTCGCCTATGTCGCACTGACCGCGCTGCGCGATTTCCGCGACAATTTCGCGGTCGAGCTGTGGCACGGGCTTGGGTCTGACGGGAATCCGGCCCTGTTCACCCTCTCCGAACTGCCGGTCGCCGCGTTCATCCTGCTGCTGTTTGGCGTGACCGCCTGGATCCGCAGCAACCAGGTGGCGGTGATCGGCTATCTCTCCATGATCCTGGTCGGTGCGGTGCTGATTGCTGCCGCCACCTTCGCCTGGCAACTCCACTGGATCGGCGCGATGCCGTGGATGATCGGCGTGGGGGCGGGGGTATATATGGGCTATATCCCGTTCAACGCAGTGCTGGCTGACCGGCTTACCGCGGCGATGGGCATTCCCGGAAACGCCGCCTTCTTCATGTATCTCACCGACGCCTCCGGCTATGGCGGCAGCGTCGGACTGCTGCTGGTCAAGAGCCTGGGGGTGACGCTCAGCTGGCTGAGCTTCTTCGTCGTCGCCTGTTATCTGGTCGCGCTGACGGTGGGCGTCACGACGCTACTGGCGCTGCTCCATTTCCATTTCGATACCTTCCGCCGTGCTGCACGTTCGCCCCGCGCGGCGGCGCCGACCTTTGCCTGAGGAGACGAATGCCATGTCGTTCGATCGCCGCGCCTTTCTGAAGACCGCCGCCGGCGGGCTCAGCGCCGCCACGCTAGCCACGCTCAACCGCGCGCTCGCCACCCCGGCGAACCACCGCACCGGAACCATCCGCGACGTCGAACATGTCGTGATCCTGACGCAGGAAAATCGCGCGTTCGACCATTATTTCGGCACGCTGCCCGGCGTGCGCGGCTTTGGCGATCCGCGGCCGCTGCGGCTGTTCAACGGGCACAGCGTGTGGCGCCAGCCGAGCGACCAGCATCCGGACGGGTTCGTCCAGCCCTTCCATGCGGATTCGCGTACCGCCAATGCCTACGTCGTCGACGGCGCCGACCAGCACCACACCGCCGCCACGCTGCTGGTGAATGGCGGTCGTTACGATCACTGGGGCGAATCGCGGCAGATGGAACGGCGAATGGCCTATTACACCGCCGCCGACCTGCCCTTTTACTATGCACTGGCATCGAGCTTCACGGTGCTCGATGCCTATCACTGCTCGACGCTGACCCAGACCTATCCCAACCGCATGCACATGATGACCGGCTGCAATGGCGGCGGCATGGTCGGCGGCGATCCGGTGATGTCCAACTATGGCCATGATGAAACGCCTTGGGCGGACATGGCGGCGGACCAGCCGATCACGCCCTATCGCTGGACTACCTATCCCGAGCGGCTGGAACAGGCCGGGATAAGCTGGAGAGTCTATCAGGAATACGACAATTATTGCGACAACATCCTCTCGGTTTTCGCGCCGTACCGGCCGTGCTCCAGGGATTCGAGCCTCTACCGCCGGGCACGCGCGTGGGTGTCGGAAGACCGGCCGGAGCCCGATCGCAGCCGCTCCGACGGCAAGCAACTGGTCGAGGCGTTCCGCCGCGACATCGCGACCGGGCAATTGCCGCAGATTTCGTGGATCGTCACCGCGCAGGCGCTGTCCGAACATCCCGAAGGCGTGCCGGCCGAGGGCGAGCATCTGACGGCGGCGCTGATCGCCGCGCTGGTTGACCATCCCGAGGTTTTCTCGAAGACGGTGTTCCTCATCAACTATGACGAGGCTGGCGGCTTTTACGACCATATGCTGCCGCCGATGCCGCCGGCCGATCCCAGCCGCGGCCATAGCGGGGTGAGCGTTGCCGGCGAGTTTAAGGACTATCGCGACCATCCGCACCCGATGGTACGCGGCATCCAGCCGATCGGCATGGGCATCCGGGTGCCGGCGATCATCGTTTCGCCGTGGACGCGCGGCGGCTATGTCTGTTCGCAGTTGTTCGATCACACCTCGACGCTGATGTTCCTGGAGAAGCGGTTCGGCGTGCGCGAACCGAATATCTCGCCTTGGCGGCGGGCCGTTGCGGGCGACCTGACCGCGTGCTTCGATTTCCGGACCCCCAATGCCGAAACCCATTCGCTGGGCCTGCCCGACACGGCCGACTATCTGGAGCGCATCGCCCATGCCGCGCGCCAGCCCAGCCTGCGCATTCCCGACGTGCAGGTGCCGGCGGTGCAGGATGCGGCGCGGCGCCCGGCGCGGGCCTTGCCTTATCGGCTGAGTGCCGATGCCGTGATTGCGGGCGGGCGCTTTCAGGTGGTGCTCGGCAACCAGGGCAGCGTGGGTGCGGTGTTCACCATCCATGACTATGCCAGCTACGCCCCTTCGGCACCGCGCCATTACACGCTGGTGCCGGGCGAGCGGCATGTTGCCGATCAGTTCGCGATGCAAGACGTCCACGACTATGATCTGGTCGTGCATGGCCCGAGCGGCTTCTATCGCCGGTTTCGCGGCCACCGCGAACAGACCGGCCGGCTGGCGGTGACAGTTACGGCTGGGGAGGGGGGGCTGCTGACGGTGCAACTCCGCAACGACCATACGAAGCCGCTGGAAGTGCGGCTGGAGGGCGACGCGGCCTATCCGTTCCTGTTCGTCGAGGGCCGGACGCTGGTGACGCTGGCGCCGGACGGGGAGGCGCGGCTGGTACTCGACCCTTCCGCTAGCGACCAGTGGTACAGTTTCCGCCTGCACTACGATGCGGATACGCGGTGGCAGGCAAGCTTTGCCGGCCATGTCGAAACCGGACGACCGAGCCGTACCGACCCGGGGATCGGGGCCATGGTGCTGACCGTCTAGCCGAGGCGAGTTCTCCCGAACCTCGTCACGAAACCGACCCTTGGCGCTGCTAGGGTCAGGGCTCGTTGATTACAGCCAGAAGAAGACGGTTGCGGGGAGTGCGATGGCGGAGAAGAAAGCCGTAGGGCAGCGGTCGTAGCGGGTGGCGACGCGGCGGCAGTCTTTCAGGCGGCCGAACATGATCTCGATGCGGCTGCGTCGTCGGTAGCGTCGTTTGTCGTATCTGATTGGTTCGTCGCGGAATTTTCGGCCGGGAATACAGGGCTGGATGCCCTTGGCGTTGAGGGCATCCCTGAACCAGTCGGCATCGTAGCCACGGTCGCCGAGCAGCCACTGCGCTTTCGGCAGATCATCGAGCAGCGCTGCCGCGCCGGTATAGTCGCTGACCTGGCCAGCGGTCATGAAGAAGCGCAGCGGGCGTCCGTTCGCATCGGCGACGGCATGGAGCTTGGTGTTCATGCCGCCTTTCGTTCGCCCGATCAGGCGGCCAAGATCCCCTTTTTAACCCGCAGGCTGGATGCCGTGCGGTGCGCCTTCAGATAGGTCGCGTCGATCATGACGGTCTTCGGCTCGGCATCCGCCGCAGCCAGACCTTCCATCATCCGGGTAAAGACCCCGGCCTCACCCCAGCGCTTCCAGCGATTATACAAGCTCTTGTGCGGGCCGTAGTCCCTGGGTGCGTCCCGCCAGCGCAGCCCGTTGCGATTGACGAACACAATACCGCTCAGCACACGCCGGGCATCGACGCGCGGCTTGCCATGGCTTCTGGGAAAGAACGGCCGAAGCCGCTCCATCTGCTCGTCCGTCAGCCAAAACAGGTCGCTCATCTCTGTCTCCTCACAGAGCTTGATGATGTGGACGCCCCCGCACCGGGCGGCAGCTATGCTGTTGCCCGGCATCTGCAGAGGAGTGTTCACGATGACG
>NZ_JBQUYT010000004.1:303316-495675 GCF_056314225.1 Sphingomonas sp. DMC6 | reverse complement strand
CAAAGAGCGACAAAAACCGACGCTGCGCCTCTCCCCTTTTTCTCGGGGCGGCCGCCGCGCCTGATTTTCGGTGACCGTCGCGCCGTCCAGTGAAGTGCACCGCGTCGGTGGAGCGGCTTCTATGCGGGGGACCGGTGTCCGTCAACGGCTTTTTGCATTTTTGTGTCGCAAGCCCCGAAAATTGCACTCAATACATTGATATTGTTATATATTTTATCCGGAACTTTCAGCGCCTGCGTGACGAATCGATGACGAATCGCCACGCATTCCCCCGATTCCGGAGACTCACCCGTGCTTCTGACCCAGCAAATCGGCGAACGCCCGGACGGCAGACGCTTCGTCGCCGCCCCAGACCGCGCCGCTGACCGCCAGAAAATCCGCGCCGGCCTGGACGAGCGGTGCAGCGTTGGCGGGCGTGATTCCGCCGATCGCTACGCACGGCAGTTCGAACAACGCCGACCACCAGGACAGAATCGCCGGTTCCGGCCGGTGCTTCGTTTCCTTGGTGCTGGTGGGATAGAAGGCACCAAACGCAACATAGTCGGCACCCGCCTCCCCCGCTTCCATCGCAAGATGCCGGCTGTCGTGGCAGGTCACGCCGATCTGGATGTTCGGCCCGAGGATCGAACGCGCCTCACGGGCATCGCCATCGCCCTGGCCGAGATGCACGCCGTCGGCACCAAGCCGCTTCGCCAGGCTGACACTGTCATTGACGATGAAAGCCACATCAGCATCCGCGCAGATTTTCTGGAGCGGTTCGGCCAGTCGTGCGGCTTCATGCTGGTCCACATCCTTTACCCGGAACTGGAACGCGGCAACCGAACCTGCATCCAGCGCACGGCGCAGGCGATCGGGAAAGCTGCCGCCCACATCCAGCGGCGAGATCAGATAGAGCTGGCACGGCGGACGACGATCGTCGCGCACGAACTGATCCGCAAAGCCTTCCAGCGCGTTGTCGATGTCGAGGTCGTCGATCGGGTCGTGCATGAGTAACTCCGCTGGTCAAATCTATGTCGGTTGTTCGGGCTGGATGTACCGCCACTGGCGCGGCGCATTCTACCCCGAGCGGCTGCCGGTCAAGCAATGGTATGGCTATTATGCCGCACAGTTCGATGCGGTGGAGATCAACAACAGCTTCTATCGCCTGCCCGCCGCCGAAACCTTCGCTGCATGGCTCGAACAGGCGCCGCCCGGTTTCCGCTATGCGGTAAAAGCACAGCGATACCTGACACAGGCACGCAAGCTGAAGGATCCGGAGGAACCGCTGGCGCGCATTCTGCTGCCGATCCGGCATCTACAGGACCGGCTGGGGCCGGTGCTCTATCAATTGCCGCCGCACTTCGCGGTCAATGTCGATCGACTGGCTGCGTTCGTCGCCGCACTCCCGCGCGACATGGCGCATGTGATAGAGTTCCGCCATCCGAGCTGGTATTGCGATGCGGTGTTCGCGTTGCTCGAACAGGGCAGTATCGGCTTTTGCGTGCACGACATGGCAGGATCGGTGAGCCCGATCCGCGCCACGGGGCCCCTCGCCTATCGGCGCTTCCACGGTAGCGCTGGGAAATATTGGGGCCGCTACCCGCAGGCGGTGCTGCGCGCCGCCGCCGACTGGCTTATGGCAGAGGCTGCGCAGGGGCGAACCGGCTGGGCCTTCTTCAACAATGATGCCGAGGCGCATGCCGTTGCCGATGCCCTGGCGCTCAAGGTGCTGCTCGGCTGAAGTTATGCGGCGGCGCCGTGCGGGAAGGACCCCGCCGGCGCCGCCGGGGCAGGTTTCAGGCCTCCTCGCCCTTATAAATCGAAACCAGCTTGTCGAGCATCGCCAGCGCTTCTGCGCGCGGGCGCTGGAACGTGTTGCGGCCGATGATCGAGCCGTTGCCGCCACCATCGCGAATGTCCCGCGCGTCCTGATAGACGGCATCAGCACCCTTGGCTGCGCCGCCCGAGAAGACGACGATACGACGGCCGGCAAAACAGCTCTTCACGACATGGCGCACCCGCTCCGACTGCGCCGACCAGTCAGTGCCTTCATAAACCTTCTGCGCATCCTTCTGCTCGATATGCGCGGTCGGCAGCTTCACCTTGATGATGTGCGCGCCGAGTAGCGCCGCCATGTGCGCGGCATAGGCGCCGACGTCGAGCGCGAGTTCGCCGTCCTTGGTCAGTTTGCCGCCGCGCGGATACGACCAGATCACCGTCGCAATGCCGACCGAGGCAGCCTCGGCGCGCATTTCCTTGATCTCTTCCATCATTTCGAACACGTCGTCGGCGCCCGGATAGATGGTGAAGCCGATCGCCGAGCAGCCGAGCCGCAGCGCATCGTCGACACCGCCGGTGACGGCCTGATTGATGCCAGTCGCCCAGCTGTTCGAGCTGTTGACCTTGAGGATCGTGGGGATCTGGCCGGCAAAGGCGTCCGCCCCTGCCTCGATCATCCCCAGCGGCGCGGCGTAGGCCGACAGACCTGCATCAACGGCCAGCTGGAAGTGGTAATGGGGATCATAGGCGTCGGGGTTTACCGCGAAGCTGCGCGCGGGGCCGTGCTCGAACCCCTGGTCGACCGGCAGGATGATCAGCTTGCCGGTCCCGCCGAGGCGACCCTGCATCAGAATACGCGCCAGATTGGCCTTCACACCGGGATTGTCGGATTCATAATTTGCGAGGATCGCTTTAACGGCCGGCGTGATGCCCATGATATTCCCTCAACGGATGCTGTTGGCGCGCTCCCTATCGCGCCGATACACGCACGAAAAGGCTGACAACGCTCCCCAAAACGACTGGCGAACAAACTTGTGCCGCAGTGGCGGGACACGTCGAATACCTGTACGACAGTTGGTCTCCATTTGGAGCCATCCACGTACCCGATTGACCCGTCCGTTACGGCAGCTAGCTTTCGCTCCGACAGAATCGGGGAGAAGGGCGATGACGTGGGACCGGCGGCAATTGTTAAACGCGGGCATGGGCCTCGCGCTCTCCCCCTGGCCCGCCATCGCCGCGCCGTCGCACCAGCCCAAGGTTGGGGAAGCGGCACCGGACGCCGAACTGGTGCTGCTCGACGGGAGCAGGATCAAACTTTCGGAGACGCGCGGCGACGTCGTGGTGCTCAACATCTGGGCGACCTGGTGCGGGCCGTGCCGCAAGGAACTGCCGCTGCTGGATCGCTACTTCCAGCTACAGCGCAGCCATGGTCTGCGGGTCTATGCGCTCACCACCGAGGATTCGGTGCCGATTTACAAGCTGAAGCCGGTATTCGAGACGCTTAGCATTCAGCCGACCAAGCGGATCAAGGGCCCCTATGGCCCGATCGATGGCGCGGTACCGTCCAACTACATCGTCGATCGCGCCGGACGGCTGCGCTACGCCAAGGCAGGGGCGTTCACGCTCGACCTGCTGAACCAGGAACTGGTGCCGCTGCTCAACGAGCCCCGGCCGGCGTGAGGAGCCTCGCAAGGAGCGGTGACGGGCGCCGCCCGAAGGCGGGGGAAGTGCGTCCTTAGTTCGACGCCGACCTCCCCCTCCGTCGCCTTCGGCGCCACCTCCCCCTGGCGGGGGAGGATTGCAACGCTTCAGCGCGCCAGTGCGGCGACGCCCGGCAGTTCCTTGCCTTCCATCCATTCGAGGAAGGCGCCCCCCGCCGTCGAGACAAAGCTGAAGTCGCCGCCCACGCCGGCCTGGTTGAGCGCCGCAACCGTATCGCCGCCACCTGCGACCGAGACGAGCTGGCCTTCCTTGGTGAGCGCGGCCGCCGTCCGCGCCAGCGAGACGGTCGCGGTGTCGAACGGCGGAATCTCGAACGCACCGAGCGGGCCGTTCCACACCAGCGTCTTGCAGGTCTTGAGCACGTCGGCGAGCGCCTCGGTCGCCGCCGGGCCGATGTCGAGGATCATCTCGTCCGCCGCGACCTCGTGGACATTGACCGTCCGAACCGGCGGATTGGCACGAAATTCCTTCGCAACCACCACATCATAGGGCAGATGGACGGTGCAGCCGGCCGCGTCGGCGGCGTCGAGGATTTCCTCGGCGGTGCCGGTCAGGTCGTGCTCGCACAGGCTCTTGCCCACATCCACCCCGCGCGCGGCGAGGAAGGTGTTGGCCATGCCGCCGCCAATGATCAGGTGATCGACCTTGGCGACGAGGTGTTTGAGCACGTCGAGCTTGGTCGAAACCTTGGCGCCGCCGACCACCGCGGCAACCGGATGTTTGGGATTGCCAAGCGCCTTGTCGAGCGCGTCAAGCTCGGCTTCCATCTGGCGGCCGGCAAAGGCCGGCAGCTTGTGGGCGAGGCCCTCGGTCGAGGCGTGCGCGCGGTGCGCAGCCGAGAAGGCGTCGTTGACATACAGGTCGCCGAGCGATGCGAAACGATCAACCACGGCCGGATCGTTCTTCTCTTCGCCGCCGAAGAAGCGGGTGTTTTCCAGCAGCGCGATGTCGCCGTCGTTCAGCGTCGCGACCGAGGCGGCGTCGGCTTCCCAATCGATATAGCGGACCGGGCGGCCGAGCACCTGCTCGAACGGCTTGACCACCTGCGCGAGCGAAAATTCGGCGCTGGGCACGCCCTTCGGGCGGCCGAAATGCGCAAGGACCAGCACTTTCGCGCCGCGATCAGCGAGTTCGGCGACGGTCTGCACGGCGGCACGGAGCCGGGTGTCGTCCGTAACGGCGCCGTCCGCCATCGGCACGTTCAGGTCTTCGCGGACCAGCACCCGCTTGCCGGTGATATCGCCCATGTCGTCGAGCGTCTTGAAATTGCGCGCCATGCCCTGTCCCTCGCGTTTGAATAGCTGCGCGAGCGGCATCCTATTGGCGGAGCGCTCGCATCCTGCGCTTGTGCCTTTGGCCGCCGTGCCGCCCCCGCCCACCATCGTCATCCCGGCGGAAGCCGGGATGACAGAAGAGGAGCCGCTCTGCGACACTAGGGCCGCCTTGAAGATGGAAGGGGCTGCAGCCCGTGCAACCGTCCTCCCCTCCCCTAGCCCCTCCCGCAAGCGGGAGGGGGATTCAGAAGTGCCCTCCGTTTCAGCGGAGGATCGTCGTCTTAGAGCCCCGCCATCACGGTCGCGGTGTCGACCATGCGGTTCGAGAAGCCCCATTCGTTATCATACCAGCTCACCACGCGGACCAGCTTGCCGTCGATCACCGCGGTTTCCAGGCTGTCGACGGTCGACGACGCCGGCGTGTGGACGATGTCGGCCGACACGATCGGATCGGCGGTGTAGTAGAGCACGCCCTTGAGCGGGCCGCTTTCCGAGGCCGCCTTCAGCACCGCGTTGACTTCCTCGACCGAGGTGTCGCGCTTCGGCTGGAAGGTCAGGTCGACAAGGCTGCCGTCCGGCACCGGCACGCGGACGGCCGAACCGTCGAGCTTGCCCTTCAACTCCGGCAGCACCTCGCCCACCGCGCGGGCAGCGCCCGTCGTGGTCGGGATGATCGACATGGCAGCGGCACGCGCGCGGCGCAGGTCGCTGTGGATCTGGTCGAGGATCTTCTGGTCGTTGGTATAGGCGTGGACGGTCGTCATCAGGCCACGTTCGATGCCGATCGCATCGTTGAGCACCTTGGCGACCGGCGCCAGGCAGTTGGTCGTGCACGACGCATTCGAGACGATCTTGTGCTCGGCGGTCAGCTTGTCGTGGTTGACGCCATAGACGACGGTGAGGTCGACATTCTTGCCCGGTGCCGAGATCAGCACCTTCTTGGCGCCGGCGTCGATATGCTTCTGGGCCGATGCGCGATCGGTGAAGAAGCCGGTGCATTCGAGCACGATCTCGACACCGTTTTCGGCGTGCGGCAGGTTGGCCGGATCGCGCTCGGCGGTCACCTTGATGCGCTTGCCGTCGACGACGATGTCGTTGCCATCGGCTTCGACGGTGCCCGGATATTTGCCATGGACGCTGTCACGCGAGAACAGCCAGGCGTTCGACTTGGCATCGGCCAGATCGTTGATGGTCACGAGTTCGAGTCCGCTTTCCGGGCGCTCGAGGATCGCGCGTGCCACCAGCCGGCCGATACGTCCGAAACCGTTGATCGCAACCTTCGTCATGCCTGTTCTCCGTTCAGCTTGGCAATGATCTGCGGGACGATGGCGTCCGCAGTGAGACCGAAATGTTCGTATAGGCGTAGATAGGGGCCCGAAGCGCCAAAGCTATCCACGCCGAAGCGCAGCCCGTCGGTGCCGGTGTAACGCTCCCACCCGAAGGTGGTGCCGGCCTCGATCGAGACCTTGAGCGCGTCGGCGGGCAGGATGTCGTGCTTGTAGGCCGCGTCCTGCGCGTCGAACCGTTCGAAGCAAGGGAAGGAGACGACGTCCGCGCCGATGCCCTGGGCTTCCAGCGCCTCGCGCACCGCGACGGCGATCTCGACTTCCGAGCCGGTCGCCAGCAGCGCCACCTTGCGCGGCGCTTCCGCCTCCAGCAGCGCATAGGCGCCGCGAGCCGAGCGGTTCTCGGTCGCTTCGGTGCGGAGCTGCGGCAGGTTCTGGCGGCTGAGCGCGAGCAACGACGGGCCATCCGACTTTGCGAGCGCGGCTTCCCATGCCTCGGCGGTCTCGACAACATCGCACGGCCGCCACACGTCGAGGTTCGGGATCATCCGCAGGCTCATCAGATGCTCGATCGGCTGGTGGGTCGGGCCGTCTTCACCGAGACCGATCGAATCATGCGTCATGACATAGACGACGCGGGCATGCTGGAGCGCCGAGAGGCGGATGGCGGCGCGGGCATAGTCCGCGAACACCAGGAAGGTGCCGCCATAGGGGATCACGCCGCCGTGCAGCGCCATGCCGTTCATCGCGGCGGCCATGCCGAATTCGCGGATGCCGTAGTTGATATAGCGGCCGCCGTAATTGGCGGCGTCGAGCCGCTGCAGTCCCTTGGTCAGCGTGTTGTTCGAGCCGGTAAGGTCCGCCGATCCGCCGATCGTCTCGTCGAGGATCGCGTTGACCGCTTCCAGCGCCAGCTCGGACGCCTTGCGGGTCGCGACCTTTTGCGGGTTGGCGATCAGCTGCTGAATGTGCGGCTGGAGCAGGTTCGGCTGCACATCGCCACGGCGTTCCCAGCCGAGGCGATCCGGATGCGCGGCGAGGCGCTGCTTCCATGCAGCGTGCGGTGCGGCGCCGCGGCTACCTGCTTCGAGCCAGGCGTCGCGGATGTCCCCGGGGATTTCGAACGGCTCGTGGTTCCAGCCGAGCGCGACGCGCGCGGCCGCGACTTCGTCCTTGCCCAGCGGCGAGCCATGGACCTTCGACGTGCCTTCCTTGTTCGGCGCGCCCTTTCCGATCACGGTGCGGCACTTGACCAGCACCGGCTTGTCGCTGGCGACCGCAGCGTCGAGCGCGCGGACAATGTCCTCCTCGTCATGGCCGTCGCACTCGAGCACTTCCCAGCCGGTCGCGCGGTAGCGAGCGGGAATGTCCTCGACCGAAGAGAGCGAAACCGGGCCGTCGATGGTGATGTTGTTGTCGTCCCACAGCACGACCAGCCGGTCGAGCTTCAGATGGCCGGCAATGCCGATCGCTTCGTGGTTGATGCCTTCCATCAGGCAGCCGTCGCCGGCGATCACCCAGGTGCGGTGATCGACCAGATCGTCGCCGAAGGTCGCGTTCAGGTGCCGCTCGGCAATCGCCATGCCGACCGCCATCGCCAGCCCCTGCCCCAGCGGGCCGGTGGTGCATTCGACGCCGGCGAGCTCGAAATTCTCCGGGTGACCGGCGCACGGGCTGCCGATCTGGCGGAAATTCTTGATGTCCTCCAGCGTCGGTCGGGCATAGCCCGTCAGATGCAGCAGCGAATAGAGCAGCATCGAGCCATGGCCGGCCGAGAGCACGAACCGGTCGCGATCGGGCCAGTAGGGATCGGCCGGATCGAACTTGAGATAGCGCTGGAACAGCACCGTGGCGACATCCGCCATGCCCATCGGCATGCCGGGGTGCCCCGAATTGGCGGCCTCGACCGCGTCCATGGAAAGCGCGCGGATCGCATTGGCACAATCGGTGAAGGATGCTGTCACGTCGTGTTCCCTGTTTATGTGCGGACGCCTTTGGAAGCGAGTTGCGGATACGTCAACCGCTCGTCGCCCCAGCCGCGACGATCGCCCTGTCGCACCGGGGCTTGCCGATGGATGCGAGGGTGGTATCGGCATTCCATGTCCAAGGATGCAGCAGAGCGGATCGAAGCCGCGCTCGCGCGGATCGAAGCAGCAGCAAGTGCCCGTGCCTATTCGACCGCGCGGCTAGCCCGCCGCCACCAGTTGCTGCGCGAGCGCGTCCAGCAGGCGATAACCGCGCTCGATGACGTTATTTCGCACGCAGACTCCGGCGAGGAACAGGACTGATGGCGGAAATCACGCTCAGCATCGCCGGCCGCAGCTACAGCGTGTCCGCGCGCGAGGGCGAGGAGCCGCATCTGCGGAAGCTGGAAACGCTGATCGCCCAGCATGCCGCAACGGCGCAGCGCGCGTCGGGCGGCATCAATACGGAGCGGACCCTGGTCTATCTCGCGCTGATCCTGGCCGACCTGCTCGACGAAGCCGAGACCAATCCGAAGCACGGTATTTCGCCGATGCTGCTGGAGCGGATCGCGGACCGGCTGGAAGCTGTCGCCACGGCACTTGAGGAACCCGTGCCAAGCGCCTAGATAGGGGTTGGCGGGTACTGCCCGGTGCGAGCCTTAGCAATTATCCCTGAGGCTATAATCATCATCCATGGGAGCTGTCCCTGTGCAGATCCTGGTCTGTCACACATGGTTCCCACCTGACGTTCTGTGCGTCGGTGGATATTCAGGCCAACGGCCCATGGTGGTCCCGCCACTACCATGATTCAGGACAAAGCCGCCCTGCGCGCCCGGCTGCGGGCCGATCGCGACCGGTTCGCAGCCGAGTCCATAACGGCAATCGTCGCACCCGAACCCTTCATCGAACGGCTGGTGCCCGGCCAGATCGTCGCAACCTATTGCGCGGTGGGCAGCGAAGCCGACCCCACCCAGCTCGCCGCCGCTGCTGCCGAGCGGGGATGCCGGCTGGCCCTGCCCCATGTTGTCGATCGCGCCAGCCCCATCCGCTTCCTTGCCTGGGAAATGGGCGTATCGCTGGTGCAAGGGCCGTTCGGCCTGCGCCAGCCCGACGAATCGAGCCCGGAATTGGCGCCCGACGTGATCCTGACGCCGCTGGTCGGCTTCGACCCCCGACTCAACCGGCTGGGCCAGGGCGCCGGCCATTATGACCGCGCCTTCGCCCGGTTCGACCAGGCATGGCGAGTCGGCGTCGCATGGTCGGTACAGGAAGTCCCGGCGATCCCGGCCGATATCTGGGATCTGCCGCTGCACGCGGTGGTGACCGAAGAAGGAATGCGATGGCACGCGGAACCGTGAATCCCTCGTGGCGCAAGCCGGCCGGCGTGCTGGCAATCGTCGGACTGATCCTGGTGTGGGTGGTGCTGGTTACCAGTTTCTCGGGCAGGATCGGCGCGCTGCCGATTCTCGTCCAGACCCTGATCTATGTACTGACCGGCGTGGTGTGGATTCTGCCGCTGGGGCCGCTGTTGCGCTGGATGGAGACGGGGCGTTGGCGCTGACGGCGAATATGCGCCGTGGCGCGAGTGACGGGGCTCGAACCCGCGACCTCCGGCGTGACAGGCCGGCGCTCTAACCAACTGAGCTACACCCGCGTGATACGGCCTGCACCGGTTGGTGCGCCCGCGCTCATCGCGTCATGTCGATGATCCCTCTGGACCGAGACCCTGCACCGCTTGCGGCGCATGGCGCGAGTGACGGGGCTCGAACCCGCGACCTCCGGCGTGACAGGCCGGCGCTCTAACCAACTGAGCTACACCCGCTCGTTCCAAGCGAGGAGGCGGCCACTAGCGAGAGGTTCTGGGGGTGTCAACCGGATTGATCGAGTCCGGCACGACGATGGCCCCGCGTCGCCGCCGGATCACGCACCAGCGTGCCGTGTTCGAACAGGAATCCGGCAATATCGGGCTTGCCGGCCGCGTTGAGCACGGTCTGGATAATGATCAGCAGCGGCACCGCCAGCAGCGCGCCGGTGGTGCCCCACACCCAGCCCCAGAAGCTCAGCGAAATAAGGATCATGATCGGGTTGATCGTCAACCGGTGGCCGACGATCAGCGGCGTCACCACATTCGCCTCGATCAGATGCGCGGCGATCATCACCACCGGCGGCGCCATTGCCCAGCCGATCTCGCCGAAGCTCATCAGGCCGCCCACCGCGAGCAGCAGCGCCGCGATCACCGGGCCGATATAGGGGATGTAGTTGAGCAGCGCGACGATGCCGCCCCACATCAGCGGCGTCGGCATCTTCATCATCCACAGCGCGCCCGCAACGATCAGGCCGAGCAGAATGTTGATCAGCGTGATCGTGCCCAGATAGGCCGAGGTATCGTCGACCACGTCCTGGATCACCCGCGCCGTCGCCATCGCCCCGCCGAAGCTCGACCGGCTGGTGATCGCCCGGCGCCGCAGCCGCGTCCAGCCGGCGAGAAAGAAGTAGATGACGAGGATGGCGAAGAACATCTCGATCAGCGCCGAGGGCGCCGAGGTGGTGAACAGATCGAGCAGCGACGTCGGCGGCGAGGTCGGCGCCGCGATCGGCTGGCGCACGGGCGACGCGGCGAAATTGTTGAGCGTCTTGTTCACGAACCGCTCGAGGTTCGAATAGAAGCGAATCACCGGCTCCAGATTATGCTGGATCTGCGGAATGCTCTCCGGCAGCCGTCGGACCCATTGCCAGGCAGGCACGACGATCGAGGCAAGCGCGATATTCGCCGCGCTGAGGAACAGCAGCACGCACAGGAACGAGGCGAGCGGCGCCGGCATGCGGTGACGCTCCAGCCATTCGAGCAACGGCACCAGCGCGATGGCGATGACCAGCGCGGCGGTGAGCGGCAGAAAGAAACGCGCGCCCGCCTGCAGGGCAAAGGGCAGCGCGAGCACAAGGCCCATGCCGGCGATGAGCACCATAGCCGCCATCAGCCGGTCACGCTTCAGGCTCGGATCCAGCGACTCGTCACCCTCATCCGCCTCCAGCGGATTGGGCAGTGCCCCGAAGTCGGGCACATCGTCTGCCAGGCCGTCCACCGATTCCGTCCGCTGATTCACGCAACATTCCTTCCGGCGCCACTCTAGGAGGCCCGGCGAATCGGGGCAATCGCTGGTGCGGGCTGCCCGCCCTTTCGTTCACGCGACGGCTTCTCCCGTGAACAGCGCCTTCAGATCCTTTTTCAGAATCTTGCCATTGGCATTGCGCGGCAGAGTCTCTGCGGAAAAGCGAACCGCGACCGGCACCTTGAATGCGGCGATTCGCGCGCGCACCCAGTCCTGCAACTCGGCTTCGGTGGCGGTCATGCCGGGAGCGAGATGGACGACGGCCACCGGCTCTTCCCCCAACGTCTTGTGCGGAATGCCGATCAGTGCGGCGTCGGTGACGGCGGGATGCGCGTAGAGCACGTCCTCGACTTCGGACGAATAGATATTCTCGCCGCCGCGGATGATGATGTCCTTCGCCCGGTCGACAATATAGAGGAAGCCTTCCTCGTCCAGCCGCGCCAGATCGCCGGTGCGCACCCAGCCGTCGCGGAAAGTTTCGGCGGTCGCCTCGGGCCTGTTCCAATAGCCCTTCACGACCATCGGCCCCTTGGTCCACAGTTCGCCGACTTCGCCGACGGGCAATTCGTGTTGGCCCTCCACACTCATGATCTTGAGCTCGGCGACCGGCACCGCCGGCCCGGCGCTGGTCGGGCGGGCGAGATAATCCTCCGCCGCATGCACGGTTACGGTCGCCATCGTCTCGGTCATGCCCCAGCCATTGCCGGGCAGCGCGCCGAATTCGGCATGGATGCGCTTCACCAGTTCGGGCGCCGAGGGCGCGCCGCCATAGGAAATGCTCTCCAGGCTCGACAGGTCATAATTGCCGCGCTCGGGGTGTTCGAGCAGCTGCCAGGCGATCGTCGGCACGCCGCCGGTCATATTGACCCGCTCGCGCTGGATGATCTCCATTGCTTCCACCGGCTCCCAGCGACGCATGAACACGGTGGTGCCGCCAGCGGCGATCATCGGCATCAACCCGGCGCTGCACGCGGTGACGTGAAACAGCGGTATCACCAGCAGGCCCACCTTGTGCGGCGGCATCGCGGGGGGAACCTCGCCCCGCCGCAGCATCATCCGCGCGCTGGCATAGCCGCTGGTCAGAATGTTGGTCATGATGTTGCGGTGCGTGCCCACCGCGCCCTTGGGATTGCCGGTGGTGCCGCTGGTGTAGAACAAGGTCGCATCGTCCTCGGGCGCGATCGCGACTTCGGGAAAGGGAATGTCGGCAAGCCCCGCCCAGTCGTTGCAGGGGCCGACGATCGAATCGAGCGTGACCGCCCCGCCCTCCACCGCACCGCGCTGGCGGCTGACCACCACCTGTTCCAGCGCCGGCAGCAGATCATAGCATTGGTTCAGCCGCTCGTGCCGCTCGCCATCGACGAACAGCAATTTGGCGCCCGAGTCCTTCAGGCCATATTCGAGCTCGGCACCGGTCCACCACGCGTTGAGCGGAACGAGGATCGCGCCGATGCTGGTCGCGGCGAAGAAGATCGTCGGCCATTCGGGCAGGTTGCGCATGGCAAGCGCAATCCGGTCGCCCTTCTGCACCCCCTGCCCCTGCATCCACGCGGCCAGATGGCACACGGCGCGGTAATTTGCCTCGTAACTGACCCGCTCGTCCTGATAGATAGTGAAGACGCGCTCGCCATAGGCACGCACCAGCCGCTGGAGGATCGCGGTGGAGGGTGGCGCGTTCTTCCACACGCGGGTCGGGACGCCGCGGATCTCTACCGTATCGATCTCGAATCGCGCACCGGGTGCAGTCAGCATCGCCTCTGCCTGCGCCATCGAACATTTCGGCCAGTCAACGGGCAGCGGCACGATCGGGTCGAGGGTCACGGCAGCACTCTCCATCCAGTTCCGAACATTGGGTTTGGCGCAAAGCACCAACCGGTTGCGACGTTAGTGTTGATTCCCGGCGCGCTCAAGGCAATAGGATGAAGACGCCCACAAGAAGGTGCATTGAACAGGATTCGAACGAGAGGTATGCCCGCAGCGATGCAGATCGTAGACCCCCGGACGCACGGCTTCGACCCCGCCCGACTCGCGCGGATCGATGCCTTTGTGAAGGCGCGGTACCTCGATTCGGGCAAGCTGCCGCACGCACAGCTGCTGCTCGCCCGCGACGGCCATATCGTCCATTTCTCGCACCAGGGCGCTGCCCGCGAGGGTGGCGTGCCGGTGGACGAAGCCACGCTGTTCCGCATCGCGTCGATGACCAAGCCGGTCACCAGCCTGGCGTTCATGATGCTGGTGGAGGAAGGGCTGGTCGCGCTCGACACGCCGGTCCACCATGTGCTGCCCGAGTTCAGGCACGTCGGCGTCTATGCCGGCGGCGGCGGCGGGGTTCCGTTCGTCACCAGGCCCACCGCGCAGCCGATGCGGATGATCGACCTGCTGCGCCACACCTCGGGCCTGACCTACAGCTTCCAGAATCGTACCAATGTCGACGCCGCCTATCGCGAGGGGCGGATCGAAAGCTGGCATGCCAACCTCACGCTCGACGGCTTTGTCGAAGCGCTGGGCAAGCTGCCGCTCGAATTTTCGCCGGGAGAGGAATGGAATTACTCGGTCTCCACCGACGTGCTGGGCGCGGTGGTGGAGCGGCTGAGCGGACTGACGCTCGACCGCTTCTTTGCCGAGCGCATTTTCGCGCCGCTCGGCATGCACGACAGCTTCTTTCAGGTGCCGGCGGAGAAGATCGATCGCCTGTCCGACTGCTGGACGATGAAGCAGGGCGAAGGTCGCGTCATGTACGATCGCGGTGCTGACTCGGCCTGGGCGCGCTTTCCGCGGCTGCTGTCGGGCGGCGGCGGGCTGGTTTCAACTGCGCTCGATTATCACCGGTTCAACACGATGTTGCTCAACCGGGGTGAACTGGGCGGCGTGCGGATCGTCTCGCGCAAGACGATCGAATTGATGACGATGAACCACCTGCCCGGCGGCCGCGACCTGACCGCCATGTCGCGCGCGCTGTTCAGCGAGGCGACCAACGCCGGCACCGGCTTTGGCCTGGGCTTCGCCGTCAACCTGGATGTCGCGAAAACGATGATCCCCGGCTCCGTCGGCGAATTTTACTGGGGCGGCATGTTCTCGACTGCCTTTTTCATCGATCCGGTCGAACGGATCTCCATGGTGTTCATGACCCAGTTTTCCCCGTCGATGCTCTACCCGATCCGGCGCGAGCTGAAGACGCTGATCTATTCGGCGCTGACGCGGTGATGGGAGACCTCGCCTCTTTTCCCGTCGTCATTCCCGCGAAGGCGGGAATCCATTTGCCGGTGCGCCGGGGGAAGGAACCGCAGCACCAGCGCCAATGGATCCCCGCCTTCGCGGGGATGAAGGCGAGTAGCGCGGTTCGCCCTCATTGCCTTGCCCCTTCCCTTCACCCCATCCCGGCCGTCAGCCGGCCATCCGAACCGAGGAGTTCGTTACCATGTCCGTGATTACCACCAGCCGTCAGGGCGATGTCCTGATCCTCACCTCTGACAATCCGCCGGTGAACGCGCTCGGCGCGGCGGTGCGGCAGGGGCTGCAGGCCGGCATCGAGGAAGCCAAGGGCGACGACAGCATCAAGGCGGTCGTCATCATCTGCGCCGGCAAGACCTTCTTTGCGGGTGCCGACATCACCGAGTTCGGCAAGGCGATGGCCGAGCCGTCGCTGCCGGTGCTGGTCGACCAGATCGAGGCGCTCGACAAGCCGGTGATTTCGGCGGTCCATGGCACGGCGCTCGGCGGCGGCTGCGAAGTGGCGCTCGCCTCCCACTATCGCATCGCCGTCCCATCGGCGAAGTTCGGCTTGCCCGAAGTGAAGCTGGGCATCCTTCCCGGCGCGGGCGGCACCCAGCGCATGCCGCGCGTCGCCGGCGTCGAAGTGGCGCTGGAAATGGCGACCAAGGGCGATCCGATCTCGGCCGCCCAGGCCAAGGACGCCGGACTGGTTGATCGCCTTGCGGGCGAAGACAGCCTGCTGGCCGATGCCGTTGCCTTTGCGAACGACGTGATCGGCAAGCCGGTGTCGCGCTCCAGCGAGCGTCCGGTGACCATCGATCCCGCGGTTTTCCAGGCATTTCGTGCTGCTAATGCTAAGCGTTTTCGTGGCCTCGACGCGCCGAACACCATCATTGACCTGATCGAGCAGACCGCCGGCAAGCCCTATGCCGAGGGTGTTCAGGCCGAACGTATGGGCTTCATGAGGCTGATCATGGGCACCCAGTCGGCAGCGCTGCGCCACATCTTCTTCGCCGAGCGCAAGGCGGCGAAGATCGACGGCATCGCCGAGGACATCCAGCTGCGCGATATCAAGCGCGTCGGCGTGATCGGCGCCGGCACGATGGGCGGCGGTATCAGCATGAACTTCCTCTCGGCGGGCGTGCCGGTGACTATCGTCGAAATGGCACAGGAAGCGCTCGATCGCGGCACCGGCGTGATGCGCAAGAATTACGAGGCGACCGCCGCCAAGGGCCGCATGACCGCCGAACAGGTCGAAAAGGCGATGGGGCTCCTCAAGCCCACGCTCAACTTCGACGATCTGGCCGAGTGCGACCTGATCATCGAGGCCGTCTATGAGAGCATGGACGTGAAAAAGGACGTGTTCGGCCGGCTCGACAAGATTGCCAAGCCGGGCGCGATCCTTGCCTCGAACACCAGCTATCTCAACATCGACGAGATCGCCGCCGCCACCAGCCGCCCGCAGGACGTGGTGGGCCTGCACTTCTTCTCGCCGGCCAATGTGATGAAGCTGCTCGAGATCGTCCGCGGCGCCAAGACCGCCGACGATGTGCTGGCGACCGCCATGGCGCTCAGCAAGAAGATCAAGAAAGTCGCCGTCATTGCCGGCGTCTGCTACGGCTTCATCGGCAACCGAATGCTGATGCCGCGCCAGGTGGAAGCCACCAAGATGCTGCTCGAAGGCGCCACGCCTGAGCAGATCGACAAGGTCCATGTCGCCTTCGGTATGCCGATGGGACCGTTCCAGATGGCCGATCTCGCCGGCGTCGACATCGGCTGGCACCGCGATCCCAACCGCATCGAGAATATCCGCGACGCGCTCGCCGCCGAAGGCCGCTGGGGCCAGAAGAAGGGCGCCGGTTTCTATGACTATGACGAGAAGCGGCAGCCTTCGAACAGCCCGCGCGTCGCCGAGCTGATCGAGGAATGGCGCGGCAAGCTGGGTGTGCCGAGCCACGAGATCACCGAGGAGGAGATCGTCGTCCGCACGCTTTACACCATGGTCAACGAAGGCGCGCTGATCCTCGCCGAGGGCATGGCCCAGCGGGCGAGCGACATCGATGTGGTGTGGGTCTATGGCTATGGCTGGCCCCCGTACCGGGGCGGGCCGATGTTCTGGGCCGACACCGAGGGCCTGAAGAAGATCGTAGAAGGCCTGGAGAAATACGGCTTCGAGGTCGCCCCGCTGCTCCGCGAGAAGGCGGAGAAGGGCGAGAAGTTCAACCGGTGATGCACCCGCTCTCCCTCTCCCCCTGGGAGAGGGAGGGAGGCGCGCAGCGCCGGAAGGGTGAGGGTGACGGGATAATCGGCTGAAAAAGCCATCCTCACCCTCCCACCGCCTGACGGCGGCGGGCCCCTCCCTCTCCCAAAGGGAGAGGGGTTTGGATGGAGAGGATGATGAACGACGCTCTCGACACGTTCCGCGCCGAAACCCGCGCGTGGCTGGAGGCGAACTGCCCGCCTGCGATGCGCGAACCGGTGCGGTCCGAAAAGGACATGGCCTGGGGTGGTCGCAATCCCGAATGGAGCCATCCCGACCAGAAGCTGTGGATGGACCGCATGGCCGCGCGCGGCTGGACCGTGCCTGACTGGCCCCAGGCCTATGGCGGCGGCGGCCTTTCCCCCGCCGAAACCAAGGTGCTGCGCGAGGAAATGGCGCGGATCAAGGCGCGCAACCCGCTCAGCAGCTTCGGCATCTCGATGCTCGGGCCGGCGCTGCTCAAATATGGCACCGAGGAACAGAAGCTCGAGCATCTGCCCAGGATCGCGCGCGGCGAGATTCGCTGGTGCCAGGGCTATTCGGAGCCCAATGCGGGGTCCGACCTTGCCGGCCTCCAGACCTGGGCGGAGGATGCCGGCGACCATTATATCGTCAACGGGCAGAAGGTTTGGACCAGCTATGCCGACAAGGCCGACTGGATTTTCTGCCTTGTCCGTACCAGCAAGGAGGCGAAGCAGGGCGGCATCAGCTTCCTGTTGTTCGACATGGCCTCGCCGGGCGTCTCGACCAAGCCGATCCTGCTGATCTCCGGCTATTCGCCGTTCTGCGAAACCTTCTTCGACAATGTGAAGGTGCCCAAGTCGCAGCGCATTCACGACGAGAACAAGGGCTGGGACGTCGCCAAATACCTGCTCGGCCATGAGCGCGAGATGATCTCCGGCATGGGGCTGGGCGGCACCGGCGGCAATCCGCTGGTCGAAGGCGCGATCGCGACGATCGGGCTTGATGCCGAAGGCCGGCTGGCCGACCCGCTGCTGCGCGCGCAGATCGCGCTGTTCGAGGTACGGGCGCGGGCCTTTTCGGCGATGTCCGAGCGGTTCATCGACGAGCTGAAGGCCGGCCGCGCCCATCCCGCCCAGCCGAGCATGATGAAATACTACGGCACCGAGCTGAACAAGGCGCGCCACGAACTGGTGATGGCTGCCGGCGGATCGGATGCGCTGGAGTGGGAGAGCGACGCCTCGGCGAGGGGCGCCAAGCCCCGCGCCTGGCTGCGCACCAAGGCCAACTCGATCGAGGGAGGGACGAGCGAGATCCAGCTCAACATCATCGCCAAGCGGATTCTGGAATTGCCGGGCTGAACCCTAAACTCCCTCTCCCCTTGGGAGAGGGAGGGAGCCGCCGCAAGCGGCGGAAGGGTGAGGGTGATCGACAGCCCCTCCCCCAGCCACCCTCACCCCACCCCTCTCCCAAAGGGAGAGGGAGCTTTGAAGGGACAAGCGATGCCCCTCTATCTGACCGACGAACAGGCCATGCTCCGAGACACCGCGCGGGCGTTCGTCGCCGACCACGCCCCCGTCCGCCACCTGCGCGCGCTACGCGACGCGAACGACCCGACCGGCTTCAGCCGCGACCTGTGGAAGCAGTTCGCCGAGATGGGCCTGACCGGCATATTGGTGCCGGAGGCGCAAGGCGGCCTCGGCCTCGGCCATGTCGAGGCGGGTGTGGTGCTGGAGGAAATCGGCCGCAACCTCACCCCCTCCCCCTTCCTCTCCACCGCCGTCGCGGCGGTCGAGGCGCTGAAGGGCAGCGCCCATGCCGACCGCTGGTTTCCCGGCATCGTCGCGGGCGAGGCGGTAATCGCGATCGCGCATGACGAGAAGGCAAAGTTCGGCCGCGCCGTGGCGCTCAAGGCCGAGCGGGCCGGCAACGGCTTCCGCCTGACCGGGACCAAGCGCTTTGCCCATCACGCCCATGCCGCCGATCTGATCCTGGTATCCGCACGCACCGCCGGCAGCGATACAGACGCGGAGGGGATTACGCTGTTCGCCATCGACCCCAAGGCCGCCGGGCTGGACCTCCGCCCTGAGCGGCTCACCGACTCCAGCCTCGCCGCACATGCCACCTTCGACGGCGTCGAAGTCACCGCCGATGCCGTGGTGGGTGAGATTGACGCGGGCGCCGATCCGCTCGGCCGGCTGTTGCGGGCTGCCGGCGCCGGGGCCTCGGCCGAACTGCTCGGCGTGGGCAGCGGCGCGACCGACATGACGCTCGGCTATCTCAAGGAACGCAAGCAGTTCGGCGTGGCGATCGGCAGCTTCCAGGCTCTCCAGCACCGCGCCGCGCACCTCTATAGCGAGCTGGAAGTCGCCCGCGCCGCCACGCTGAAGGCGCAGCAACTGCTCGACGCCGGCCAACCTGCCGACGAAGCCGTCGCGGTCGCCAAGGCGATGACCGGGCTTGCCACCACGCTTGCCGTGCAGGAGGGTATCCAGATGCATGGCGGCATCGGCATGACCGACGAATATGACATCGGCTTCTACATGAAGCGCGCCCGCGTGCTGGCCGAGATTTTCGGCGATTCGAACTACCACGCCAACGCGCTGGCGGAAGCAGCAGGATATTGATGGGCGAACCGAAATCCCCCGAGGCGCTGGTCGCCGGCCTGACAGCACTGCTCGACGTCGAAACGCTCGACACCGACCTGTATCGCGGCCCCCGCCAGCCGGGCGGCGTTGGCCGGGTGTTCGGCGGGCAGGTGATCGCGCAGGCGCTTCAGGCGGCGCAGCGTTCGATCGAGGACGACAAGATCGCCCATTCGCTGCACGCATATTTCATGCGGCCCGGCGATGAGGATTATCCCATCCTCTACCGCGTGGTGCGCGATTTCGAAGGGCGCAGCTTTGCCAATCGCCGCGTGATCGCGATGCAGAAGGGCAAGCCGATCCTCAACATGGCGGCGTCCTTCCAGCTGCCCGCCGAAGGGCTGCACCATCAGGACGCGATGCCCGACGTGCCGCCGCCGGAGGAGCTTCGGTCCGAAGCCGATCTGCGCGACGAAATCCGTGATCAGGTACTGGAAAAGCTGCGCCCCTTCTTCCTGCGCGCGCGGCCGATCGAAATCCGGCCGGTCAATCCGCGCAACTGGTTTCGCCCGGAACCACGCGAACCGCGCCAATATAGCTGGTTCCGCGTCGTCGCTCCCCTGCCCGACGAGCCCGCGCTGCACCGCGCGATGCTCGCCTATGCCAGCGACATGACGCTGTTCGGCACCTGCATGCTGCCGCACGGCGTCAGTTGGATGACCGGGCAGGTGCAGACCGCCAGCCTCGACCACGCGCTATGGCTGCACGAGCCGTTCCGCTTTGACGAATGGCTGCTCTATGCGACCGACAGCCCCTGGGCCGGGCACGCCCGCGGCTTCAACCGCGGCAGCATCTATGCCCGCGACGGACGACTGGTGGCGAGCGTGACGCAGGAAGGGCTGATCCGACCAAAATAGGGATTGCCATCGTACGACGGAAGCGAAAGGCAAGTCGAACAAGCCACCTTCGACCTGCACCAGGGCAAGCCTTCGCCCTTACGGCAATTGCAAGCATTAACCAGCAACTACCCGGCGTAGCTGTTTTATTTCCGCTGTCACGGCAACTGCCTGCGACTTCGCCGTCTATAATGTCGGTGCGGTGGGAATTCCCTGCCGTCGCCGCGTGAGCCCGTGCACGGATGTATCCGTAGTCCACGCCTCTGTCGGCGTCACTCGGGCATTGGCGCATCTCGCCAACAACAGGAACGCTATGATTGCTAGGAACGAACGCCTCGACGCGACTGCGGGCGGGATCAGCCGCCGCTTGCCAGAAATCCGGCGGATGCGCCGTTCCCTGTCGCTGTCCTCGACGCTTTCCTTGCCCACGACGCTGGCCGGCCTCGCGCTTGCAGGCGCGTTCATGGCGCCGGGCGCTGCGCGGGCGCAGTCGGTCATCCTCACAGGCGATTTCATCAAGATCGGCGTGAACGGCAATGTCGGCACCCTGGGCTATGGCGGCAACACCGAACCGGGCATTCTGTACGACGGCACCGGGTCGCACACGTTCAACACCGCCTATGACTATCTGACCCCCGGCTCGCCCTTCGAAGGCTTTGTAGTCACCGCTACCGGCATGTCTGCCGTGGTGAACAACAATGCCGGTCGGGTCGGCTTCACCGGTACGTTGACCGATTATAGCGGCGTGGCATTCGACGGTTCCACCTATGACCATCGCGCGGTGTGGACGGGCACCTATGGCAGCCAGTTCACGCTGACCAACGATTACTATTTCAACACCACCAGCCAGCAGATCGGCATCCGCACGAAAATCACGGCGTTGAGCGACATGACCAATGTCGCCTTTTCGCGCGCCCTCGATCCTGACGCGCGCGCCGCCCCCGGGGACAGCAGCGCGACCAACAATTTTCGCGGCAATGGCAGCGTGCCGGCAACCGATCTGGTCTATGCCGAGGCGCTGGCATCCAAATATGTCATCGGCCTCTATACCAGCTCGAGCACCACGCATAACGCTGCAGTGACCGGCTGGACCACCGACACGGCCTCCTATCTGGCAGGCACCAATGTCGGCAATGGCGACAACACGATCGGCCTGGGCTTCAACATCGGCGGTCTGCTGACCGGCCAGAGCATCGTGCTCGACTATTCGTACATCTTCGGCACCGACATCAGCCGCGCGATTTCCGGCGCCGCCGGCGGACGCACCAATATCTCGACCACCGTGGCCCCGACCGACGTGGCATCCGGCTCGTTCAACCCCGTGCTCGCCGGCGGTACCATCGCGTTCGCTTCGAGTCAGTCGCTGGCTACCGATCTCAGCCTCGACACCGGCGGCGGCACGATCGACACCGGTTCGAACCAGACGGCGCTGACGGGCGTTCTCAGCGGCACCGGCGGTCTGACCAAGACCGGCACCGGCACGCTGACCTTGTCGGGAGCGAACAGCTATACCGGCGGCACCTCGGTCCTTGCGGGCACGCTCGCGGGCGATACGACCTCGCTGCAGGGCGCCATCGCCAACAGCGGCACCGTCGCCTTCGCGCAGGGCAGCGACGGCACCTATGCCGGCACCATCTCCGGCTCGGGCGCACTGGTGAAGAGCGGTGCAGGTACGCTCACCCTGTCCGGTCCGAACAGCTACACCGGCGGCACCTCCGTGCTCGCCGGCACGCTCGCGGGCGACACAACCTCGCTGCAGGGCGCCATTGCCAACAACGGCACTGTCGCCTTCGCACAGGCGAGCAACGGCACCTATGCCGGCGCAATGTCCGGCAGCGGCACACTGGTGAAGAGCGGCACGGGTGCCCTCACCCTGTCCGGTCCGAACAGCTACACCGGCGGCACCTCGGTCCTCGGCGGCACGCTCGCTGGCGACACCACATCGCTGCAGGGTCCCATCGCCAACAGCGGCACCGTAGCCTTCGCGCAGGCGAGCAACGGCACCTATGCTGGCGCCATGTCCGGCTCGGGCGCACTGGTGAAGAGCGGTGTGGGCACCCTCACCCTCACCGGCCCGAACAGCTATACCGGTGGCACCTCGGTCCTCGGCGGAACGCTCGCAGGCGACACGACATCGTTGCAGGGCGCCATCGCCAACAGCGGCACTGTAGCCTTCGCACAGTCGAGCAACGGCACCTATGCTGGCGCCATGTCCGGCTCGGGCGCACTGGTGAAGAGCGGTGGGGGTACCCTCACCCTTACCGGTCCGAACAGCTATACCGGCGGCACCACCGTGCTGGAGGGAAGGCTGGTCGGCAACACGAGCAGCCTCACCGGCAATATCGTCAACAACGCCGTGCTGGAATTCGCCCAGCCGACCGACGGAACCTTTACCGGCAATCTGAGCGGCACCGGCATCCTCGCCAAGTCTGGCGCGGGCGTACTCACGCTGTCGGGCACCGTGCAGGGCCTTACGCTCGACGTATCGGGCGGTCGCGTGGTCGCCACCAACCAGACTTCGATCGGCACCAGCGGTGGCGCGATCCTGCTGCGCAACGCAACGCAGTTCAACGCCGGCAGCGATCTGACGATCAGCCAGGCCGTGCTGTTCGGCGCCGGCGGCGGCGTGCTGGACACCGGTGCGAACACCGTGCGGATGACCGGCGGCAGCAGCGGCAGCACCTGCCTCATCAAACAGGGCAGCGGCACGCTGGTGCTGGCTGCGGCAGCGTCGAACACGATCGGCGCCTGCGTGCAGCAGGGCGCGATGAGCTTTGACGCCGTGTTTGCCGGCAACGTGTTCGTCGATGCCGGCGGCACCGCGCGGGGCAACGGCGCCGTGCAGGGCAATATGCAGGTCGCCGGCACGCTTGCGCCGGGCAACTCGCCCGGTCAGCTGGTCGTCGCCGGCAGCGTCACCCAGGCGCCGGGCAGCACGCTGGCGATCGACGTCGACGGTACCACGCCGGGTATCGGCGCGGGTCATTACGACACGCTGGTGCTGACCGGTGCGAACAGCGTCTACACCGCAGCCGGGACGCTCAAGCCCCAGTTGCGCGGCATTACCGGCAATGCCACGAACAGCTTCACCCCCGCCATCGGCCAGATGTTCCAGATCGTCACGGCGGAAGGGGGCGTGGCGGGCAGCTTCGATGCACTGACGCAGCCGGGCCAGGGGCTGTCGCCCAATACCCGCTTCGCCGTGGTGTATCGCCCGAATGCGATCCTGCTGACCGTGACGCCGGACAGCTATGCTGCCTATCTGAGCGGAAAGAGCGGTGCGAATGCCGTTCGGGCGGCCGCAACAATGGATGCGGTGCGCCCGGACTCCGGCGCCCGCAGCGCCAGCCGCACCGGCGCGCTGTTCGCCAGCCTGGCGCCGCTGTCGGCGGATCGCATCGGTACGACCTTCCAACAGCTCGCCGGCGGCATCCACGCCGACGCTATGGAAGCGCAGCTACAAGCCAACCAGACGGTCCGCGACACGATGGTCGGCAGGGTACGCACCCGCGGCAACGACGCCGCAGCCGGGCAGCCGCACAACGGCCTGTGGGGCGCGTTCAACGCCCAGCGGATCGATGTCAGCGCCGATGCGACCGGCAATGGCTATCGCTCGACCAGCTATGGCTACACGCTGGGCGTCGATCGGCGCGCGACCCGCAACCTCGTGCTCGGCGTGGCGGCAAGCTACAAGCATGTCGACACCAGCGTCACGGCACTCGGCACCGCCAAGACGAACGCCTATGGGGGCGCGCTCTATGCGGCGTGGAACCGGGCCGGCAGCTATCTGACCGGCGTGATCGACTTCAATGTCGATGCCTACAAGGTCCGCCGCACCGTCCAGCTCGGCGACACGGCCGAGGCGCTGAAGGGCGGCGGCATGGGCTTTTCCTATGGCGGCGATGTCGAGGCGGGGCGCCGGTTCGACCTGGGCAAGCTGGGCGTGACGCCAGTTGCAGGCATCGCGTTCGACCGGGTGGAGCGCGACGGGTTCCGCGAAACCGGCGGCACGCTCAGCGCGCTGCGCTTCGACGGCACCCATCGCCGCGCCTGGACCGGACGCGCCGGTCTTCGCGTCGACGGCACCGTCGCTGCCGGTAACAAGGCAGTCTTGCATCCTTATGTCTCGGCGATGGCCGTGCAGCAGCTCGGCGCAGAACGTACCGTGCTACAGGCAAATCTGGCGGATGCCCGCTTCGGCACCCGTTCGGTTTCGACCGGCCGCACCCAGCTGCGCAGCGAAGCGGGTCTGACAGCGGACCTGTCGCGCAATGTATCGCTCGACTTGCGCTATCGCTACACCGGCCTCGGGAATGCCGATGCGCATTCGGGCAACGCCACGATCCGCATCCACTGGTAAGTCGCGTCTTTGCGAAAAGAGGGCGTCGGCACCGCGTGCCGGCGCCCTTTTTATTGCCGCGCGGCTCCCCGTTCCCCGCTCCTGCGTTGATGCCGGGACCGGACTCAGGAGATTTCGCATCGCTACCTTCATGTTCGCCACCGGCGTCGAGAACAGCGTCCCCACCATCGACAACGGCCGTACCCGCGTCGACGAAATGGAACGCTGCGGCCATTACGCGCGCTGGCAGGAAGACTTCGCGCTCGTGGCGGAAATGGGCATCGGCTATCTCCGCTATGGGCCGCCGATCCACAAGACCTGGCTGGGGCCTGGCAAGCATGACTGGGACTTTGCCGACCAGACCTTCGCGGAGCTCAAGCGCCGCAACCTGATGCCGATCGTCGACCTGTGCCATTTCGGCGTGCCGGACTGGATCGGCAACTTCCAGAACCCCGACTTCCCGGACCTGTTTGCCGGTTACGCGGGCAGTTTCGCCCGGCGTTTTTCCTGGGTGCAGCTCTATACGCCGATCAACGAGATGTATATCTGCGCCACCTTCTCGGCGCGCTATGGCTGGTGGAACGAGCAGCTACGCAGCGACACCGCCTTCGTCACGGCGCTCAAGCACATCGTGAAGGCCAATGTGCTGGCGATGCGCGCCATTCTGCAGGTGCGGCCCGACGCGATCTTCATCCAGAGCGAATCCTCCGAATATTTTCACGCAGAATCCCCGGCGGCGATCGGCCCGGCCGAGCTGATGAACGCCCAGCGCTTCCTGTCGCTCGATCTCAACTATGGCCGCCGCGTCGATTCCGAAATGTACGAATATCTCGCCGAGAACGGCATGACGCGGGAGGAATATCACTTCTTCCTCGACAACCACCTGAAGCAGCACTGCATCATGGGGAACGACTATTACATCACCAACGAGCACCGCGTCGCCGCCGACGGATCGACGCGCGCCTCGGGCGAGATATTCGGCTATAGCGAGATCACCCGCCAATATCATGATCGCTATCGGCTACCGGTGATGCACACCGAGACCAATCTCAGTCAGGGCGCAACCGGGCATGAGGCGGTCGACTGGTTGTGGAAGCAATGGGCGAACGTGTTGCGCGTCCGCAACGACGGGGTGCCGGTGGTGGGCTTCACCTGGTATTCGCTGACCGATCAGGTCGATTGGGACAGTGCGCTGCGCGAGCAGAACGGCACCGTCAACCCGCTGGGCCTATACGATCTCGACCGCAAAATCCGCCCGGTTGGCGCAGCCTATAAGCGACTGATCAGCCAATGGCGCGACGTGCTGCCGACCCAAAGCCTGTGCCTGACCGTACCGGTGGTGTTGCCGGAAGAATCCGCCGGCGCGCACGAGCATCTGCAACGTGCCCGTGCCCAGGCAATCATCGACTACGACCGCTAACCCATCGCCCTATCGCCAGCCCCCATCGCGCGCGCGCTTTTCGGCTGCGGCGTCGAGCGGGTCGCCCGCCATCATCTCCTGCGCGGCCGCCATCAGCGCGGCGTCGTGCGAGCCCGCCTGGGCATAGGCTGTGGCGGCACCGGCCTCGCCCGCGCGCGTCTGACGGAGCGACCATCCCTGCCCGTCGCGGCAGGCGATGCCGTCGGTGCTCGGCGAGGTGAAGACACGGCAATAGGCGCCGCTGCGATCGCGGAAGCTTACCGGCACGCGCGTCTCGCCCTGCGCCGAAGCCAGCGTGTCATTCAGCGCATGGGCGAGCGGGCCGGCGGCATAGAGCTGACCATGGACGCTGCGGACCACGCCGCCGCGGTCCCAGCCCTGGCCGATCACCAGCCCGACCACCAGCGACGCTGCAATGGCACCGCTCCATCCCAGCCATTTCGGCGCAGCGGGCCGAGGCCGCACGGGGAGTGCCAACACGTTGCTCGTCAGCATCGACGCAAGCCGATCGGGCACGGGTTCGGCCGCGATCGGGCCGAAATGCGCCCCCAGCATCGATCGCAGCGCGCGATGCTCCTCCAGTTGCGCGGCCAGCGCCGGATCCTCCGCAATCGCGCGCTCGACCCGCTTCGCGTCGATCGCGCCGAGTTCGCCATCGGCATAGGCCATCAGCGTTTCCGGATCGATGCTCATGCCGCTTCTCCCAGTCGCGCCATCAGCGCCTGCCGCCCGCGCACCAACCGAGAGGTGAGCGTACCCATTGGAATATCCAGAATTTCTGCCGCCTCGCGATAGGCCAGCCCTTCGACCAGCACCAGCGCCACAGCCTCGCGCTGCTCGTCGGGCAGTGCATCCATCGCCGCATCGATGTCGCGGCGCATGGCCCGCGCTTCGGTGCCGCCATCGTCGCCGACCTCGGCCCCCGCCTCTTCGGCAACGAAGGTCTGTGCCGCGCGGGTACGGCTGCGGGCTACATCTATCCAGGCATTGCGCATGATACGGTACATCCAGCTATCTAGACGCGTGCCCGGCTGCCATGAGGCACGCGCGAGCAACGCCTTTTCGAGCGCCATCTGGCACAGATCGTCGGCATCCGCCGCATCGCGGGCAAGCGCCCTGGCAAATCGCCGCAGGCGCGGCATCAATGCGAGCAGATCAGCCTCAAACCCAGCCAAGCCGGCATTCTCCTTCTCGTCCGGATGAAACGGATGACACCGCACGTTTCATCCCCATGATCCGATTTTCATGCAAGAGTGTTCCGATGCGATTCCGTTCCTGCCTGCCGCTGCTCGTCACGCTCGCCTGGGCTGCCCCCGCCCATGCCCAGTTCGGCCCCGGCTTTCCGGGCGCGTCCGGGCTCCCCGGGCCAGCCGGCATTCCCGGCCCGCCCGAACTTCCCAAAATACAGGAGCTGCCCGGATTGCCCACGCCCGGCACGCTGCTGGGGCGGGTTCGACAGGATGTGGAGACCATAACCAGCCAGGCCGCGCAGCGCCTTGAGGAGGCACGTCAGGCCACGGTGCGACAACTGGTGCGCGACCATCCGCGCGAGATCGCGCTCGACCCGCAGGGCTTCCCTGCGCGCGCGGGCGAAGTGGTGGTAGACGATCCCAGCGACGCGCTGATCAGCGCTGCCACTGCAAAAGGCTATCATATCCTCGAGCGCGGCGATCTTCTGGGCGTCGGCTTCGTGCGTTTCGGAACGCCCGACGGGCGCTCGCTCTCGACCGCGATTCGCGAATTGCGCAAGCTTGGCGCAAGAGAAGTGAGCGCAGACCAGCTCCATGCCCCCAGCGGCAAGGTGCCTGCGCGTCCTGCACCGCCGGCCGCCGGCACTGGTCCGCTGGTAGGCGTGATCGACGGCGGCGTCGCCGGCGCCACGCTGCGCGCAGGATTTGCGACCGGTGCGCCGCGCAACAACGACCACGGCACCGCCGTAGCCTCGCTTATTACCGGGGCCGGCGCGATACGCGGGGGACTGCCGGGCGCGCGGATCGCCTCCGCCGATGTCTATGGCAGCGATCCTGCCGGCGGCAGCGCAACCGCCATCGCCAAGGCGATCGGCTGGATGGTGCAGAATCGCGTGGGCGTCGTGACGATCAGCCTGGTCGGGCCGGGCAACCCTTTGCTGGGCAGGGTCGTCGCCGCCGCCCAGGCACGCGGGCTGGTGATCGTCGCAGCGGTCGGCAATGACGGCCCGGCCGCGCCGCCCGCCTATCCCGCCTCTTATCCCGGCGTTATCGCCGTTACCGGCATCGACGGCCGCGGCCGCCCGCTGATCGAAGCGGGGCGTGCGACACATCTGGACTATGCGGCACCGGGGGCAGACATGCTGGCCATGGCGGCCAGCGGCACGCCGATGCGGGTGCGCGGCACCTCTTTCGCGGCACCGCTGGCGGCTGCCGTCATCGCGCGCTTCTATAGCGCGCCCGACGCAGCCCTGCGGGCACGGGCGCTGACGCAAACCGACGCCACCGCACGCAAGGCAGGCCCGCGTTTCGGTCGCGGTGTGCTATGCGAAACCTGCCGGACTCCGGCGCCCTGAAAAAAATTTTCGGGGCCCGGGATTAAACGCGATCCGGGTTCCGTTCTCCCAGTGTCAGCAGTTTCATTGGGAGAATGAAGATGATCAAGTTCCTCGGTACCAGCGCTTTCCTCGCTCTCGCTCTCGCGGCGACCCCCGCTTCGGCACAGTTGCTTGGCGGCCATGCCGGTGGCGGCCTGGGTGGCATGATGGGCGGCACGCTCGGCAACGGCATGGGCAATCTGGGCGGCTCGGGCATGGGCTCGATGGGCGGTATGCTCGACGCTCCGACGCGCCACCTGCCCCGCGCCGGCGACGAATTCGGCGGCGCACTGGAAGGGTCAACCCGCAGCGAACGCAGCGTCGATGTCCGAAAGGGCCGCGTGCACGCCTCCAACGACAGCTCGATCGACGGCACGGTGACCAACACTGCCCGCATCGGCGACCGCGCCACCAGTGGCACCCTCTCCGGTTCGACCAGCCGCAGCACGAACATGGATGCCCAGCTGATCGGCACGGACGCCGTCCGCGGCGCGACGCGCAGCGCGGTTGGCACGACTCGCGATGCCGCAGCCACCGCTGCGGGCCGGACTCGCGATGCGGCCGGCGCGGCCGTCAGCCGGACCCGCGACGTGGCGGGCGCTACCGTCAGCCGCACCCGGGACGTGGCCGGCGCAGCTGTCAGCCGTACCCGTGACGCGGCAGGCACGGCAGTCGAGCGCACTCAGGCAGTTGCAGGCAATGCTGCCGGCCGCGTTCAGGGCACTGCCAGCGGTACAGTGAGCCAGGCCCGCAACGCACTGCCCAGCCCTGCCGCGCTTTCCGCCACGGCAAACGGCGCAGCGAACGGGGCAGCCAACGCGACCGCCGGCCGTGCCCTGAGCCTGGCGAGCGCCGGTTCAGCCGCAGCGCAGGGCAACATGGCCTTCCCGGTTTCGGCAGGGATGCCTGTTACCGATGCACGCGGCAAGGTGATCGGCACGGTCCAGTCGGTCCGCTCGAACGCATCGGGTGCCGTCCAGCAGGTGCTGGTCCGCACCAAGAAGGGCACCGCCACCCTGCCGGCCGCCAACTTCACCGGCTCGGGCAGCGCCCTGGTCTCGGCGATGGGCAAGGGCGAAGTGAACAACGCCGCCGAATAACCGCCCGATAAGGGAAGCTACGCCCCGGCCCTTCGCGGCCGGGGCGTTTTCGCGTTCGGCACCGGGGGAATCTCCGCCCGAAATGGTGCTGGGGGAATAGCCAAGACCCACAGGCTGCGTCTAATAGCGGTCGTATCGGGGCCCCCCGCCCGCTATTGCGACCGACCCTATGACGAACCATGACGCCGTTCCGGTTACCGTGGAATCCGCGATTTCGCGGGTACGGGATGCGCTCGCCATCTGCGATGCACTCCGGTTACTCGCTCCCGCCTGCCACCTGCAGCACGGACTCGACCTGCTGGTCGAGCTGTCGTCGCGCTCCGAACCCGCCGGTCCTGGCCCACAAGGGTACCAGCGCAGAATGCCGCCCGGCGAATGACCGCCTTGCGCAGCCCGCACCGGGCAGCCCCGAATCGGACCATTCGCCTGGAGAACTTCTTTGTCGACCCCCCCTTCTCTATCTGAACGGCAAAAGGCGTGTCTGATCCTCGTGGCACGCGGCATGTCGTCGAAAGAGATCGCGCAGGAAATTGGCCTCTCCCCCCGGTCGGTGGATACCTATCTGACCGACGCCATGGCCGTGCTGGGCGCCTCCAACCGGCGCGAAGCGGCGCGCATTTTTCTGCAACTGGACACATCGCAAAATTTACAATCGCAATCACAGGGCCTTGCTGTCGAGCCAGAACCCGCCACAACCAAGACGTGGACCGGATGGAAGAGGGCGCGAGACTTTCTGCTTCCAATTCCTGTCGGCGGAACACTTAATAACCTTAGCGTTACCGAGAAATCTGTTTACGCATTTCGTATCGGGGCAACCGGCGTTATTATACTGCTGGCGATACTTACTACGTTCATAGGTCTTCTCACGGTGTTCTGAAGCCGGACCACGCATCGGCAACACGCGCTCGTCGCTGCCGGCGAGCAGGGGGAGACTCAACATGCACACGTTCGACAAAGGCTCGGCGATGGTCATTGCCGAGGATATTCGTTCGACGCTCGGATCGGTGGACGATGCGCTGGTGAACGGCGCCCGTCTGCTCGGCGCGCTCGTCGAAACCGCCCGCGCCTCGCAGCTCAACGCCATCGAGAGCCAGCGCCTCTATGACAGCGCAGCCGCCGGTCTCACCAATGTCGTCAAGGGACGCAACGACATGGTCGATCTGGTCAAGCGGGTGAACGTGCTGAAGCGCGACAGCAACTTGGAGACGGTCGATATCGGCTGCGACAACCCGTTGAAGCCTACCTTTACCGGGGCGGAACTGCCTGCCGCCGCACAGCCCGTCGCGGCGCTCTGAGCGAGAGAACATGGCCAGGCCGCATCGTCTACAGCAGGAACCGGTCTGGCCATGCTCGTCGTAGTGTTCTTCATCGCGCTGGCGGGGCTCTGCTGCGCCATCGCCGCAATCAACGGAGGTTGGGAAGGCCGATGGGCAGCACTCCTGACGGTTCTGGCGATCGCGATCGGTCGTGCCGTCGGGTCGATCGACATGCTGCTCGCCACCTCGCCGGGCTTCAAACTCTATCTGGATGGTGCCTTGCTGCTGGGTTTTGGCACGATCATGTTTCGCAGCCGCCGCTGGTGGCCGATCTGGATCTCCGGATTCCAGATGAACGGCGTGCTGGCGCACGTCACCGCACTCGTCGTGCCGCATCACACGCCCGCCATCTATCGCGGGCTCGAAAGCTTCTGGGGCGTCCTGATCGTGGTCACCATGGCACTGGGTGCCACGCTGGATCGCCGCGAGCAAAACCGGCCGCTGCCTCGCCCCGCTCCCTCCAAAACCGAGTGGACACCGCACAGTGACACAAATGCGTGAATTTCACCCCCTGTCGCCCGGGCGTCCCGGCAGCTTCCCGGGCGTGAGCCCGCTCAGTCGCTCCCGCCGGCGCCATGAGGATGCCGAGCTTGCCCGCGCCGCGCGCGGCTATCTGCGTCTGCGGCGGTTGCGCGACACGCTGTTCAGCACGCCGATGTTCGCCGATCCCGCCTGGGACATGCTGCTCGACCTTTTCGCCGCCCATGTTGAAGGCAAGCCGGTGTCGGTATCGAGCGCCTGCATTGCCGCAGCGGTACCTACATCGACGGCGCTCCGCTGGGTTTCGCATCTGGAAGAGGAAGGGCTGGTCGTCCGGACGACCGATCCGGTGGACCGCCGGCGCGCGCATCTGACGATCACCCCGCCCGCCCATAGCGCGATCGCCCAGTGGCTGAGCGCGCTGATCGAGGAACGCGAAGCCGACTGACGTTCCCGCTGGCAAAATGGTCGCTAGGCGATCTTGCCCAGCATCGTGGCCAGTGCCGCAACGGCGACCGGCTCCTCAAGCGTCGGCGCATGGCCTACACCCGGCACCGTGACCAGCTCCGCGCCCGGCACCCGGGCGCGCATCTTTTCTGCGGTCTCGGCGCTCAATATGTCCGACCGCTCGCCGCGCACAATCAGCAGCGGCCGCCCGGCGAGCGCGTCCATGGTTGGCCACATGTCCGGCCCCGCCTCATTGCCCGGCACGCGGAGCGGATCGGCGATCTTCATGTCATAGTCCAGAACGATGCGGCCCTGGCTGTTCACCCGGTGCAGCCGCTTCGCCATCGCCAGCCAGTCTTCGATGCCATAGTCGGGATAGACATCGCCATTCGCCTCCGCGACGCCGCGCGCCGCGTGCATCCAGGTAGGATACCAGACCGGCTTGCCGACATAGGTGCGAATGCGCGCCAGCCCCACCGGTTCGATCACCGGGCCGACATCGTTAAGAAGCGTGCCCGCCAGCTTGCCGCCATCGGTCGCCGCCAGCAGCAGCGTCACGATACCGCCCAGCGAGGTTCCCACGGCGACGAACTTGTCGATCTTCAGTTCGGCAAGCAGCGCCTCGACATCCTGCAGATAGACGAGCGGCACATAGGTCATCGTGTCCTTGGCGTAGGCGCTGTCGCCCCGTCCTCGGAACTCGATGCACAGCACGCGCCATTCGCCTGCCAGCCGCTCGGCGAGCCCGGCATAGTCGCGCGCATTGCGCGTCAACCCTGGAAAACAGATCAGCGGCGGCCGGTCGCTCCGGCCTGGATAATCGCGATAATGCAGCCGCAGGCCGTCTTTCGACCACCAATAGCCATCGGAATAGTTGCGCCGCTCACCCATCGCGCCCCATATCGCCTTATGGCCTTCGCTCCGCAACAGGCGATCCTCGAACTGGGGGATGGCTTCTACGATCCGGTGACCCCTGCGCACTTCCCGCAGGCGATCCTGCGTTTCCGTAACGACCGCGCAGCCGCAAGCGTGGGGCTCGACCAGCTCGACGACGCGGCGTGGATTGCCCGTTTCGGCCGCTTCGAGCCGCTTTCGGGCAGCCTGCCCCAGCCGCTGGCGCTGCGCTATCACGGCCACCAGTTCCGCGTGTACAATCCCGAAATCGGCGATGGCCGCGGGTTCCTGTTCGCGCAGATGACCGACGACCGCGGCCGGCTGATGGATCTGGGTACCAAGGGGTCCGGCCAGACACCCTATAGCCGCTTCGGCGATGGCCGGCTGACGCTGAAAGGTGGTGTGCGCGAGATACTGGCGACCGAAATGCTGGAGGCGCTGGGCGTCGAAACCTCCCGCACCTTCTCGCTGATCGAAACCGGCGAATCGCTCCATCGCGGCGATGAGCCCTCCCCCACCCGCTCCTCGGTGCTGGTACGGCTCAGCCACGGCCATATCCGTATCGGCACTTTCCAGCGGCTGGCCCATGCGAGCGACGAAGACGGGCTGCGACAACTAACAGCCTACGTGCTGCGCCATTATTATGGCGAGGAAGCAGGGTCGGACGCCCCCGCGCGGCTGGTCTCCCATGTCGTCCGCCGCACGGCGCGCATGGCGGCCCGGTTCATGGCAGCGGGTTTTGTCCACGGCGTGCTCAACAGCGACAATATCAACGTCACGGGTGAGAGCTTCGACTATGGCCCGTGGCGCTTCACGCCGATCTGGGCGCCGCATTTTGTCGCCGCCTACTTCGACCAGGGCGGCCTCTATGCCTATGGCCGCCAGGCCGAGGCAATCTATTGGGACGTGATGCAGCTCGCCATCTCGCTGCGACTGATCGAGGAAGAGGCGCCGCTGGTCGAGGCGCTGAACAGCTTCCCGGACATTTATCAGCGCGAGGAAGCCAGCGCGATCCTGTGGCGGCTGGGGCTGGTACCGCGCGGTGAGGCGGAGGACCGGGCGCTGGCGGTGCACGTGCAACGGGTGCTCCACGAAACCGGCACGCCGATCGACCGGTTTTATTTCGATGCGTTCGGCGGCGCACTGCCCGATTCCTACGGTGCGCCCTTCGCCGAAGTGCGGGCGCAGATGGCGCCCTATCGCTCGCGCAAAAGCCGCGAGCACCGGTATTGGCAAGGAGAACCCTGCACGATGCTCATCGACGAAGTCGAGTCGCTCTGGTCGGTCATCGCGGAACGGGACGACTGGCAACCGCTATACGAAAAGATCCGCATGGTTCGCGAGATGGGCGAAGCTCTGGCCTAGTCCCGTATTTTGGTGCAAGAGCGCATGCGTCACCCTTTTCCCTCCCCAAGTGGTAAAGAAAACAGATCCTGATGTCGGGACAGGAAATTATCTCTACCGAGCCGGCCACCGGCGCAGTGCTGTGGCGTCAGGCCGTCGGCGATGCGGATACCGAAGTGGCGATCGCCCGCAAGAGCTGGGCCGACTGGGCTGCGCGCCCGCTCGCCTATCGCATCGAGGCGCTGCGCCGCTTTGCCAATGTCGTGCGGCAACGGGCGGACAAGTTCACCGATCTGCTCGCTCGGGAAACCGGCAAGCCGCTGTGGGAAGCGCGGACTGAAGTCGAAACGGTGATCGCCAAGGTCGACGTTTCGGTGACCGCCTATTCCGAACGCACCGGCCAGCGCCGCATCGAAGCGCCGATGAACACGCGGTTGGCGCTGCGGCACAAGCCGCATGGCGTGCTGGCGGTGCTCGGGCCCTATAATTTCCCGGCGCATCTGCCGAACGGCCACATCGTCCCCGCACTGCTGGCGGGGAACGCGGTGGTCTTCAAGCCTTCCGAAAAGACTCCCGCCTCGGGTGCCTTCCTGGTCGATTGCTATCACGCTGCCGGCATTCCCGAGGGCTGCGTGCGCCTTCTGGTCGGCGGCCCCAACGAGGGGCGCGCACTGGCGGGCCATGCCGATATCGACGGGCTGCTGTTCACCGGATCGGCGAATACCGGTATCGCGCTCAACCGCCAGTTCGCCACGCGACCGGAAAAGATCCTGGCGCTGGAGATGGGCGGCAACAATCCCATTGTCGTGTGGGATACGCCCGATCTCTATTCTGCGGCGGTGCTGGTGGTGCAATCGGCCTTCACCACCGCCGGCCAGCGCTGCACGGCGGCGCGCCGGCTGATCGTCGACGAAAAGCTGTACGATCCGCTGATGAGCGAACTCAACCGGCTGATCGGCCGCCTGATCATCGCCGAGCCGCATGCCGATCCGCAGCCCTTCATGGGTCCGGTGATCGACAATGACACGGCCGACATGCTGACCGAAAGCTTTGTCGCGCTGCTCACCATGGGCGGCCGGCCGATCCGGCACATGGCACGGCTGATCGAAACGCGCCCGTTCCTGACGCCGGGCGTGATCGACATGACCGAGGCGCGCGAAAAGGTGGACGTGGAACTGTTCGGTCCCGTGCTGCAGGTGTTCCGCAAGGCGAGCTTCGACGACGCGATCGCCGAGGCGAACGACACGCGTTACGGCCTGTCAGCCAGCCTGATCAGCCAGGATCCGCACCTCTACGACAAGTTCTGGGCGAATATCCGCGCGGGCATCGTCAACTGGAACAAGCCGACCAACGGCGCCAGTTCGTCGGCCCCGTTCGGCGGCATCGGCTGGTCGGGCAATCATCGCCCGAGCGCCTATTATGCTGCGGACTATTGCGCCTATCCGGTCGTGTCTTCGGAGTCCGAACAGGCCCGTGCGGCAATGGGCGTCGGGCTGCGCGACGCATAGCGGCAGGCGAAACGCGAAAGTTTCGCTAGTCCGGGGCCAAAGCTTACTCTTTTGCCTCGCGCGCCGGTACGGCCCATGTGCAGTCCATGGTGTCGCTTCTTGATCCCCTTTCGCGCGGCCGCGTGATCCTTGTCGGCGCAGGCCCTGGCGATCCCGGCCTGCTGACTGTCCGAGCCGTAGAGGCGCTGAAGGCGTGCGACGTGCTGGTGCATGACGGGCTGGTCGATCCGCGCGTGCTCGATCTGGCGCCGCAGGCCCACCGCATCTCCGTCGCCAAGCAGCGGTCGAAGCACACGCTGCCGCAGGAATCGATCAACGCCCTGATCGTCGCGCATGTGAAGACCGGCGCGGTGGTCGTGCGACTGAAGGGCGGCGACCCGTTCATCTTCGGGCGCGGCGGCGAGGAAGTGGAGGCGGTACGTGCCGCCGGACTGCCGGTGGAAGTGATCCCCGGCGTTTCGGCAGCGCTGGGCGCCGCAGCCGAGGCGATGCTGCCGCTTACCCATCGCGACTGGTCGAGCGCAGTGAGCTTCGTCGCCGGCCAATGCAAGGGGCTGTCCGAGCAGAACTGGGCCGGGCTGGCCGGCAAGGGCCGCACGCTGGTGATTTACATGGGCGTGGCCACCGCGCCCGCCATCGCCGACAAGCTGATGGCCGACGGCATCGCCCCGGACATGCCGGTGGCCGTGCTGGAGCGTGCAACGTTGGCGGGACACCGCGCAATCCGCACGCTGCTCGCCAACCTCGGCCCGATGGTCGAGCGCGAGGCAGTGAAGAGCCCGGCGATCATCGTGGTGGGCGAAGTGGTCCAGCTCGCCGACGCCGAGGACAAGCTGGCGCACTGGGCACGCGCGGCTGAGACGTTGCAGGAATTTCAGGCATGAAGTTGTTGACCGGGAACGACCTTCCTACCGGCGATGTGATCTGGTGGACCGGCGAAGGCTGGTCCCGCCAGATCGCCGAGGCGGCCGACGTCGGCGACAAGGGCGACGTGCTTGCCGCAGTCGAAGAAGCGGCGCGGCGGGTGAACGGCCCCTATGTCATCGACGCTGCAGCCACGCCCGAAGGCCCCCGCCCCGCCCATATCAAGGACCGCATCCGCGCACTCGGTCCCACGGTGCGCCCGGACCTGACCCTCAAGCCCGCCGACCCGCAGGCCGGAAGCTGGGTGATCTGAACCATGTATAAGTATGACGAATATGACGCCTCGATCGTCGCCGCGCGGGTCGAGGAATTTCGTGATCAGGTCCAGCGCCGCCTCGCCGGCCACCTGCCCGAGGACCAGTTCAAGCCGCTGCGGCTGATGAACGGGCTCTATCTGCAACTGCACGCCTATATGCTGCGCGTAGCGGTGCCCTATGGCACACTCGACAGCCGGCAGATGCACATGCTGGCGCATATCGCCCGCAAGTACGATCGCGGCTATGGCCATTTCACCACCCGCCAGAACCTTCAGTATAACTGGATCAAGCTGGAGGACGCGCCGGACATCCTCGCCGAGCTGGCGACAGTGGAAATGCACGCCATCCAGACCAGCGGCAACTGCATCCGCAACATCAGCTCGGACCAGTTCGCCGGCGCCGCCGCCGACGAGATTACCGATCCGCGCCCCTGGGCGGAGCTGCTGCGCCAGTGGAGCACGTTCCACCCCGAATTCAGCTACCTGCCGCGCAAGTTCAAGATCGCGGTGATCGCCAGCGACACCGATCGCGCAGCGATGCGGCTGCACGACATCGGCATCCAGATCGTCCGCAACCACGCAGGCGAACTCGGCGCGCGTATCTATGCCGGCGGCGGCATGGGCCGTACCCCGATGATCGCGCCGCTGATCAAGGATTTCGTGCCCTTCGCCGATTTCGTCAGCTATCTGGAGGCGTGCCTGCGCGTCTACAATCGCCATGGCCGGCGCGACAATATCTACAAGGCGCGGATCAAGATCCTGATCCATGCGATCGGCGCGGAAGAATATGCGCGTCAGGTGGAAGAAGAATTCCACGCGGTGAAGGCGCTGGGTATCGATCCGCCGCAGGCTGAGTTCGACCGCATCGCCGCGCATTTCGCGCCGCCGCCGTTCGAGACCGGCCTTACCGACACCGTCGACCGCAGCGATCCCGATTTCGCCGTCTGGCTCGACCAGAATGTCCATACGCACCAGGCGCCGGGCTATGCGATCGTCACAATCAGCCTCAAGCCGATCGGCGGCATCCCGGGTGACGCCTCGGCCGACCAGATCGACCGGATGGCCGACCTCGCAGAGCGCTACAGCTTCGACGAGTTGCGCGTCACGCATGCCCAGAACATCGTGCTGCCGCATGTCCGCAAGGCCGACCTGTATACCGTCTGGCAGGCGCTGCGCGAGGCCGGCCTCGCCGAGGCCAATCTCGACCTGATCAGCGACATCATCGCCTGCCCTGGCCTTGATTATTGCAGCCTCGCCAATGCCCGCTCGATCCCGCTCGCGCAGAAGATCAGCCAGCGCTTCGCCGACCCCGCCCGCCAGCGAGATCTGGGCGAGCTGAAGCTCAAAATCTCCGGCTGCATCAACGCCTGCGGCCACCACCATGCCGGGCATATCGGCATCCTCGGCGTCGACCGGAAAGGCACCGAGAACTACCAGTTGCTGCTCGGCGGTTCGGGCGCGGAGGATGTCAGCCTCGCCGACATCACCGGCCCCGGCTTCAGCGAGGACGGCGTAGTCGACGCAATCGAGCGCGCCACGGATGTCTATGTCCGCGAACGCACGCCCGGCGAGCGCTTCGTCGATACCTATCGCCGCATCGGCATGGCCCCGTTCAAGGAGGCCATTTATGGTTGAGGTTATCTCTGCCTTCGCAGCATTCGCTCCCCTCCCGCCTGCGGGAGGGGTCGGGGGAGGGGCTGAACCATCGCAGCGCTTCTTCCACGTCGCTCCCTCCCCTGGCCCCTCCCGCAAGCGGGAGGGGAACTGATGACCGACATTCTCCGCTACCGCGACGACGAGGCGCATGACGAGCCGGCGGTCACGCTCGACAGCTTTTTCGGCCAGTCGAACGCCACCGCCGTGCGCATCGAATCCGGCGAGGATGCCCGCGCCCTCCTCCCGCATCTCGACCGCATCGCGCTGATCGAAGTGAGCTTTCCGACGTTCCGCGACGGGCGGGGCTATTCCACCGCCCGCATCCTGCGCGAGGCCGGGTACAAGGGCGAGCTCCGCGCGCAGGGCGATGTGCTGGTCGACCAGATCCCGCTGATGCGCCGCTGCGGCTTCGATAGCTTCGCCCCCAACGCGCCGGTCGATACGGCAACGCTCGCCGCCGCACTCGACCGCTACGACTATCGCTATCAGGCCGCTGCCGATGCCGCCGTGCCGGTGTGGAAATTGCGCCATGGCTGATGCCGTCCGCAAGATCGACCGGATCGATCTAACGCCGCGTTTCGCCGAGGCCGATGCCATCCGGCTCAACAACCGGTTCCGCGGCACGACCACGCAGGACATGCTGCACGCGCTGCTGACCGAGCAGATGGCCGGTGAAGTGGCCATCGTCTCCTCCTTCGGCGCCGAGTCCGCCGCACTGCTCCATCTCGTCGCCAGCGTCGATCCGGCAGTGCCGGTGCTGTTCCTCGATACCGGCAAGCATTTCCCGGAGACGCTCGCCTATCGCGACGCGCTGGCCGAGCGGCTGGGGCTCACCGACCTGCGCACCCTGCGCCCCGACCCCGAACTGCTCGCCCGGCGTGACGCGACCGGGCTGCGCTGGTCCTACGACCCCGATGGCTGCTGCGACATCCGAAAGGTCCAGCCGCTCGCCGCCGGGCTCGCGGGGTTCGACGCGACGATCACCGGGCGGAAGGCGTTTCAGGCCAGCACCCGCGCCGCCCTGCCCCGCTTCGAGATCGAAGGCGACCGGCTGAAGATCAACCCGCTGGCCGACTGGACCAAGGACGATCTCGACGACTATTTCGCCGCGCACGAGCTGCCGGTCCATCCGCTGGTGGCGAAAGGCTATCCGTCGATCGGCTGCGCGCCCTGCACCAGCGTAGTCAAGCCGGGCGAAGACCCCCGCGCCGGGCGCTGGCGCGGCTGGGACAAGACCGAATGCGGCATCCACAGCCCCACCGACGGCGACGCGGACCTGCCGGTATTCTGAACCCGCATCAGGCCGGATCGATCACCAGCAGCAGCCGCTGCCCGCCGGCGGCGGCAATGGGCGGCGACCGGTGGAGGATCAGCGGCGTCGGATGGAGCAGGCGCCCCTTGAGGATGCCGACTTCGCCCGGGGCCATGGTCGCGACCGCGTCGGGGCTCGCCACCCGGCACCACTGCGTACCCGGCCCGTAATAGGTGGTGAGCAGGCGCCAGGTCACATAGTCCGCATGGAACTTGCGGCAGGCATCGGTTTCCACCACCTGCAGCCGCATCGACAATCGCGTGTCGCCGGTCACCTCGGCGAAGCGATGCGCCAGCGCCGCCATATCGGCGCCGATCACCGCCGCCGTCTCGGCCGGATAGCCCGCCTCGACCAGCGCCTCGACCCGCGAATCCGATTCGTCGCACTCCACATCGGCGACCTCTGCCAGCGGCACCCCGGCAAGATCGACCACCGGCGGACGGCACCAGAGCGCAAGCCCCACTTCCGGCCGGCGGATCGCCGCAAGCGTCGCCGCATCCCGCCCCCAGATCGCGGGATCGGGCTCCTCCGCCCCGGTCGACAGGGCTTCCGGCGCAAGCCGCGTCGCGATCATGCTGCCACCGGCTCCTCGGCCGGCCCCCAGGCCGGGAAGGGATCGCTCAGCCCCAGCCACGCCACAGGATCGAACACTTCGTCGGGAAGCAGACAGGCATCCAGCGCCGCACGGATCGCCACCGCGTCCATGTCGATGCCGATGAAGACCAATTCCTGCCGCCGGTCGCCCCAGTCCCCGTCCCAGTGCTTGAGCACAAATTCCTCGAACCGCCCGTCGGCGGGCCAATGGTGCTTGGGAACGGAGGCCCACCAGCGGCCCAGTCGCGCCGTCATCGTCTGGCGCCCGGCAACCGCCAGTTCACCGACCCAGTCGGGCCGCGTCGCCAGCCAGAAATGGCCCTTGGCGCGGATCACGTCGCGCAATCCGCCTTCGGTCAGGAAGCGGTGGAAGCGCACCGGATGGAACGGCCGCCGGGCGCGATAGACAAAGCTCTCGATGCCATATTCCTCAGTCTCCGGTCGGTGACTGGCATAGCCGTACAGCTCCTTGGCCCAGAGCGGACGCCGCGCCGCCGCCGCTTCGTCGAACCGCCCCGTCGCCAGCACGGTGTCGAGCGGCACCTGCGCCCGGTCGGCAACGAGGATCGTGGCATCGGCATTCAGCGAGGCGACCAGCTGCTTCACCCGCGCCAGATGCTCGGCCGCAACGTCGCTCGCCTTGTTGACGATCACCACATCGGCGAACTCGATCTGTTCGACCAGCAGCCCGACCAGGCTGCGATCGTCCCCCTCGCCCGCCGACTCCCCGCGATCGGCGAGAAAATCCTCGCTGGCATAGTCGGCGAGCAGGTTCACCGCATCGACCACCGTCACCATCGTATCCAGCCGCGCGACATCGCCCAGGCTCTGCCCGGCCTCGTCACGGAAGCTGAACGTGGCGGCGACCGGCAGCGGCTCGGCAATGCCGGTGCCTTCGATCACCAGATAGTCGAACCGACCGGCTTCGGCGAGCGCACGCACTTCCTGCAACAGATCATCGCGCAGCGTGCAGCAGATGCAGCCATTGGTCATTTCGACCAGCGCCTCTTCGCTGCGCGACAGCGCCGCCTCGCCGCCGCGCACCAGATCGGCATCGATATTCACTTCGGACATGTCGTTGACGATCACCGCCACGCGCCGCCCCTCGCGATTGGCGAGGATATGGTTGAGCAGCGTCGTCTTGCCGGCGCCCAGAAAGCCGGAGAGCACCGTAACCGGCAGGCGGCGGTCAACAGGCGCGCGCGCCGAGCGAGTGGAATAGGAAGCCATTGCGATCCCCGGAATTGATTCAGGTATGTTATATCATCCTATTAAAAGAAGCGGCGCCCGTCCAGCCATCCCGTTCCCGCCGCTTTGCGCGTCGGCTGCGCCAATGCCACGCCGACACCACCGGGCTCGTACAGCCCGGTGCGGATCGGCTATGCAGCGTCCCGTCACGCCCCCGCCCGAACGCAGGAGACCGCCCCGTGAGACCGCACCGCGAACAGCATCTCGTATCCCGCATCGGCTGGCTGCGTGCCGCCGTGCTGGGGGCGAATGACGGCATCGTCTCCACCGCCAGCCTGATCCTGGGCGTCGCCGCCTCAGGTGCGGAGCGGCCGGCACTGCTGGTCGCGGGCGTGGCGGGGCTGATGGCCGGCGCCATGTCGATGGCAGCGGGCGAATATGTCTCGGTCAGCTCGCAGTCCGACACCGAAAAGTCCGACCTGGCCCGCGAACGGCTGGAACTCGCCACCGCCCCCGAAGCCGAGCTGCGCGAGCTGGCGGCGATCTATGTCGCGCGCGGGGTGGATGCCGAGACCGCGCGGAAGGTCGCCGAACAGATGATGGCGCATGACGCGCTGGAGGCGCATGCCCGCGACGAGCTGCACATCACCGAGATGACGACCGCGCGGCCGGTGGTCGCGGCGCTCACGTCTGCTGCAACCTTCACGGCGGGTGCGGCGCTGCCGCTGCTGCTCGCCGCGCTGCTGCCGATGCGCTGGATAGCGGTTGGCGAAGCGGCGGGATCGATCCTGTTCCTCGCCCTGCTCGGCGCGCTGGGCGCGATCACCGGTGGGGCCAGACCGTGGAAGCCGGTGGTGCGGGTGGTGTTCTGGGGCGCGCTGGCAATGGCGCTGACGGCGGGGATCGGGCGGCTTGTGGGGACGAGTGTTTGAGATTTAAAACAGTTTCGGTCTCGATCGTCTGCGAAGACGATGGACGAAGACGCTCGGGACGCTATCAACAGCATTAGCCAAGGCAGGAATTCCCTTGCTTCAGATTCGCCCGTGTGAGAGATTTTCGCATGAGCAAAAGCATACTGCTTCCCTGTTTTTTACTGTTACTAATGACAGGATGCAAAAATTCTCCCCAAGATAGCCTTGTCGGGAAATGGAAGGCCTCTGATATATCGATCTTAGATGGCGAAACCATGACCTTGTGGTTTAGGAAGGAAAACGGCACGGATTATCCTGCCACCCTGTCCTATACGCTCGGCCCGAATGGTACCGTTGTAATAGAGAAAGGCCGAGATCACGCAGCCTGCTGCTTCGGCGGCATCGATAAACACTTTACAGACTCTCGCACAAAAACGAATTTATCGTCATATCAGCAGGCTGAATTACGGCAAATGCTGGCCCGCCTGAGGCCGGAGAAATTATCCAGAGATGTGCCTTTCGCCTTACCGATAGGCTGTTCTTTTGTCATGGACTCCCGACCGTGGAACGGTGTCGGGTTTTCCGCGGGGAAGCTTGGCGGCGCCTTCGTTTTTCAAGCGGGGTGTAAAGGCCCTGGCGCAGATCGCGCCAAAAGCCTTCTCAAGTCACTCTTGGCCGCGTTGCCTCCGGTGGAAGGCGCAGAAAGCTTCATTTCGGCCCAATAGCACTGCCAGAGCTGCCTGAATATAGATGAAGTGAAGTCGGAAGCGACAGAAGCCCCTCCTGAAAAGGAGGAGCTTGGCAGGCTGCACCGCCACTCCGCCTCAATACCCCTCCGGCGCCAGATCGCTGAACTTCGTAAACTGGCGATCAAACCGCATATGTACCGAGCCCGTGGCGCCATGGCGCTGCTTGGCGATGATCACCGTCGCCTTGTTCGCCACTTCCAACTGGCGCGCCTGCCATTCTTCATAGGCCATGCGCTCCTCGGCGGTTTCGGTGCCGTCGGGGATCTTCGTAGGCGCCTTGAAGTCGTGATAATATTCGTCGCGATACACGAACAGCACGATATCGGCGTCCTGCTCGATCGAGCCGGATTCGCGCAGGTCCGATAGCTGCGGGCGCTTGTCCTCGCGGCTTTCCACCGCGCGGCTCAGCTGGGAGAGCGCCAGCACCGGCACATGCAGTTCCTTGGCCAGTGTCTTCAGGCCGCGCGAAATTTCCGAAATTTCCTGCACGCGCCCGTCGCCCGAGGCCTTGGCCGAGCCCTGGAGCAGCTGGAGATAGTCGACGATCACCATGCCGATCTTGTGCTGGCGCTTCATCCGGCGCGCGCGGGTGCGCAGTGCGGCGATGGTCAGGCCCGGCGTATCGTCGATGAACAGGGGCAGCCGCTCCAGATCGCCGGCGGCGCGCGCGAACTTCTGGAACTCGGCATTGCTGAGCTGGCCGGTGCGCAGCTTTTCGGAGACGACCTCGGCCTGTTCGGACAGGATACGCATCGCCAGCTGGTCGGCCGACATTTCGAGGCTGAAGAAGGCGACGGGCGCGCCGATCGACTTCTCCTCGGGGATGCCGGCGTCGAGATCGTCCATCCAGCGCTTGGCGGCGTTGAACGCGATGTTCGTCGCGAGCGAGGTCTTGCCCATGCCCGGGCGGCCGGCGAGGATCAGCAGGTCGGACCGGTTGAAACCGCCGGTCGAGGCGTTGAGGTCGGTAAGCCCGGTGGTGATGCCGGAGATGCCGCCGCCCGAGTTCATCGCCTTTTCGGCCTGCTTCACCGCCAGCGTGGCGGCGCGGGTGAAGGACTTCACGCCGGCTTCCGAATCGCCCTGTTCGGCAACCTGGTAGAGCCGCATTTCGGCCTGTTCGATCTGCTTGGCGGGGTTGATGTCCTGGCTGGTGTCGAGCGCGCCTTCCACCATGCCGCGGCCCACATCCACCAGCGCGCGGAGCTGGGCGAGGTCATAGATCTGGTCGGCAAACGAGCGCGCACCGATCAGGCTGGCCGGGTTGCCGGTCAACTGGGCGAGATAGGCCGGGCCGCCCAGCTCCTTCATCGCGGCGTCGTTGGCGAACAGCGGCCGCAGCGTCACCGGGTTGGCGAGGCGGTTGTCGCCGACCAGAAAGGCGATCTGCTCATAGATGCGGCCGTGCAGCGGCTCGAAGAAATGCTCGGGCCGCAGTTTTTGCAGCACGTCTTCGGCGACTCGGTTGTCGATCATCATTGCGCCGAGCAGGGCGGCTTCCGCCTCTACGTTCTGCGGGAGGCCAAGGCCCTCGGGGGCCTCGGGGGTGGGGAAAGGGATCGGCTGTGCCATCCCTCCCTCATCGGCCAATGCGGGGCATCCGGCAACCGCATGGCTTGTGGAAAACGGGGAATGCTTCCAAAGCAGCGCTGTATGGCCGATCCACGGATCATCGACGTGACTCTCGACGAGCGCACCATTTTGTGGCGCTCGGCGGATATCGAGCAGGAACGGCGGATTGCGATCTACGATCTGCTCGAGGACAATCACTTCGCGCCCCAGCGGGCCCATGCCGATGGCTATGCCGGGCCATACAAGCTGCAACTGAGCGTGGAGGAAGGGCGGCTGGCACTGGCCATCCGGCGGGCGGACGACACGCCGCTGGAGACGATCATTCTGGGTCTGGCGCGGTTCCGGCGGCCGATCCGCGACTATTTCGCGATCTGCGACAGCTATTATCAGGCGATCCGCAACGCCACGCCGGCGCAGATCGAGACGGTCGACATGGCCCGGCGCGGCATCCACAACGACGCCGCCGAGCTGCTGCGCACCGCGCTGGAGGGCAAGATCGACGTCGATTTCGATACCGCGCGGCGGCTGTTCACGCTGATCTGCGTGCTGCACATCAAGGGATGAGTTCTATGACGACCGACCGGACCGCGCTGATCGCAGCTGCGCGGGCTGCCGCGCGCAATGCCCATGCGCCCTATTCGAACTTCGGCGTCGGCGCGGCGGTGCTGCTGACCGACGGCACGGTGGTGACGGGCGCCAATTTCGAGAATGCCAGCTACGGCCTTTCGCTCTGCGCGGAGACGGTGGCGCTGGCGACCGTGTCGGCACAAGGCCGGCTGCGCGACGTGGCGGAGATCGCCGTGATCGGCGGCCCGATCGGCGCGGACGGCGTGCCGACGGGCACGGCGCCGGTCAGCCCCTGCGGCCGCTGCCGTCAGGTGATCAACGAGGCGGCACAACTCGGCAAGCGCGACCTGCCCGTCCATTGCGGCGCGGCCGAGGGGGATGCGGTGACGAGCTACCGCCTCTCCGAACTGCTGCCCCAGGCATTCGGGCCGGGCGATCTGGGGATCAGCTGAATCCTCGGCCGCTGCCCGGCGCCTTGGCAAATGGATTCCCGCCTGCGCGGGAATGACGATGGAGCTTTGGCGGAGGAGGTTCTCTCCCCAAACTTGACGCCGCGCCCCCTCCCCCGCACTACCAGCCCCATGTCCATTCTTTCCGACCGCTGGATTCGCGAGCAGGCGCTTCAGCACAACATGATCGAGCCGTTCGTCGAGAGCCAGCGGCGCGAAGGGTGCATCAGCTACGGCCTGTCCTCCTATGGCTATGACGCGCGGGTGGCGGACGAATTCAAGATCTTCACCAATGTCGACAGCGCCGTGGTGGACCCGAAGGACTTCGCCGCGAACAGCTTTGTCGATCGCAAGACCGATGTCTGCATTATCCCGCCGAACAGCTTCGCGCTTGCCCGGACGGTCGAATATTTCCGGGTGCCGCGCGACGTGCTGGTGATCTGCCTGGGCAAGTCGACCTATGCGCGCTGCGGCATCATCGTGAACGTCACGCCGCTGGAACCCGAATGGGAAGGCCATGTGACGCTGGAGTTCTCCAATACCACGCCGCTGCCGGCCAAGATCTACGCCAATGAGGGCGCCTGCCAGTTCCTGTTCCTGAAGGGCGACCAGCCCTGCGAGACCAGCTACGCCGATCGTGCGGGCAAATATATGGGCCAGCGCGGGGTAACGCTGCCGCGGCTGTAAACACGGTCCCCCGTTGACGCTCTGCTGCGCCAGGCTAAGCTCGGCGCCTGCAAAGCAAAAAAGGGGTTCGTCGATGCGTCTGCCGTTCCTTGCCACCGCTGCAGCGCTGGCGTTCCTTGCGCCCCAGGCCATGGCACAGACCGCCGCCCCGGCCGAGGCGCAGGCGCTCGAACTGCTCAAGCGGGGCATCGCCTTCCGCACCGTCGCGGGGCCGGGCAACCAGACCTATGACTATGCGGTCTATCTGAAAAAGGCGCTGGTCGCAGGCGGCTTTGCCGATAGTGACGTCGAGATCGAGCGGGTCGGCGATACTGCCTGGCTGGCGGCGCGCTATCGCGGCACCGGCAAGGCGAAGGGCGGCGCAAAGCCGCTGCTCATCTCCGGCCATATGGACGTGGTGGAAGCCAAGCGCGAGGACTGGGAGCGCGACCCCTTCACGCCGGTCGTCGAAAACGGCTTCATCTATGGCCGCGGCGCGACCGACATGAAATATGACGTGTCGACAATGGTCGCGACGCTGATCGACCTGAAGCGCCAGGGGTTCAAGCCCGGCCGCGACATCCTGCTGCTCCTCTCAGGCGATGAGGAGACGATGATGAAGACCACGGCCATCATGGCCGACCGGTTCCACGATGCCGAACTGCTGCTCAACATCGATGGCGGCGGCGGCTCGATCAGCGAGAGCGGCGCGCCCGAGTATTTCGGGCTGCAGGGCGCCGAAAAGACCTATGCCGATTACGAGCTGACTTTCACCAACCCCGGCGGCCATTCGAGCGCACCAACGAAGAGCAACGCCATCTATTCGCTCGCCCATGCGCTGGCGAAAATCGAGGCGTATCAGTTCCCCGGCGAAGTCAACGACATCACCCGTGCCAGCTGGGCCGCTGCCGCCCGCACCGCACCGCCCGAGCTGGCCGCGATGATGCGCCGCTTCGCCGCCAATCCCAACGACGCAGAAGCCATGGCGGCGCTGCGCGCCAAGCCCGAGCTGATCGGCCAGACCGGCACCACCTGCGTCGCGACGATGCTGAACGGCGGCCACGCGCTCAACGCCCTGCCCCAGCGCGCCACGGCGAACATCAATTGCCGCATCTTCCCCGGCACGCCGGTAGAGGCGGTACAGGCGACGCTGACCAAGGTGGTCGGCGATCCGGACCTGCACATCGTCACGCTCGACAGCGGTTCGATCGCCAGCCCCGCCTCGCCGCTCCGCCCGGATGTGACCGCAGCCGTGACCGAGGCGGTCCATGCCCGCTTCCCCGGCCTGCCGGTGGTGCCGGCAATGTCGGCGGGCGCGAGCGATTCGATGTGGTTCCGCGCCAAGGGCGTGCCGAGCTACGGCGTCGGCGCGGTATTCATGAAGGCCTCCGACAGCTTTGCCCATGGCCTGAACGAGCGCACCCCGGTCAGCGAGATCGGCCCCTCGATCACCTTCTACAAGACCCTGCTGACCAAGCTGGCGCGGTAAGGAATAATCGCAATCCTCCCCCGCCGGCGCTTACTCCCTCCCCCCTCGCGGGGGAGGGAGGGGCCCGCCGCCGGCAGGCGGCGGGAGGGAGAGGGGAGCGATTTGCGTCTGCAAATCGCGCGGCGCCATGCGCCGCTCACCCTCTCCAAACTACGCTAGGTAGCAAGCTGCCAAGCTTCGCTGTCCTCCCCCGTCAAGGGGGAGGACTAGAGAAGTCCTACGCCCCCGCCACCCGCGCCACCCAGTCGCCAGCAATCGCCACGGCGGTCTCCGCCCCGAAAGCCTCCGGCGCGAGGCAGAGTTCCAGCCAAAGGCCATCGACCAGCGCCGTCAACGCAATGGCCGTCGTTCCGCGCAACGCCGCCACAACGCCCGCCTCTGCCAGCAACGCCTCCAGCCCCTGCCGATAGCCGGCATATTGCTCGGCATGGAGCGCGGCCATGTCGGGTCGGGTGCGGGCCAGCGCCCAGAATGCGATCCAGGTGGCGAGCAGGTCGCCATCGGCAATCGGCGGCCGGAAGCTGGCGGTGACATAGGCGAGCAGCCGCGCGCGCGGATCGGCACCCGCCACCGCCACGGCATCGGCCAGCGCCGCCGCAACGCGGTCGCCCGTCGCCCGATAGGCTTCGGCGATCACCGCATCGATGCCGTCGAAATAATGGCGGAGCAGCCCGGGCGACACGCCCGCCGCGCCGCAGATCGCCCGCACCGATGCGCCTGCCGGCCCGGCCTGCGCCAGCACCCGCGCCGCCGCGTCGATCAGGCTCTGGCGACGCGCGTCCGGATGCGCGCGGGTGAAGTTGCGGGCCATTCCCTATCCCTAGCACGTCTGTTATACATTCGTACAGCAAGGGAGGCGGGACCATGGCGCATCGCTACGCCGATATCGAACAGCGCGATCTGGACGATGATTTCAGCCTGCCCGCCTGGCTGTACCACGACCCGGAATATCATGCGCTGGAGATGGAACGGGTGATCCGCCCGTCGTGGCAGATCGTCTGCCACGAGAGCGACCTGGCCGCCCAGGGCGACTGGCGCACGCTCGACTATCTGGGCGAAAGCGTCATCGCCATTCGCGGCCAGGACGGACAGGTCCGCGCGTTCACCAATGTCTGCCGCCACCGGGCGATGCGGCTGGTCGAGGGCGATGCGGGCTGCGCGCGCAAGCTAGTCTGCCCCTATCATGCCTGGACCTATGAAACCGACGGGCGCCTGAGCGGCGTTCCCAATCGCAGCGATTATCCGCGGCTGGACCCGGCGCAGCACGGGCTGGAGCCGGTCGAATGCAACATCTGGAACGGCTTCGTCTTCGTTCGCCTCGTCGATGACGGTGGCCCGAGCGTCGCCGAGATGATGGCGCCCTATGCCGACGAAATCGCCCCCTATCGCTTTGCCGAGATGCGAACGATCTCGCCGGTCCGCACCCGCCACCGCGCGGTGAACTGGAAGAATGTCGGCGACAATTATTCGGACGGGCTGCACATCCCGGTCGCGCATCCCGGCCTGACCCGGCTGTTCGACCGCAGCTACCGCATCGAGGCGCAACCCTGGGTCGATCGCATGTCGGGCGAACTGAGCGAGCGTCAGGGCAATTTCTGGGAAGCCTTTTACCGCACCCATTTGCCCCACGTACCGCATCTGCCCGAGAGCCATCAGCGGCTCTGGCTCTATTACAAGCTGTGGCCGAACCAGGCGTTCGACATCTATGCCGACCAGATCGATTTCATGCAGTGGCTGCCGGTCAGCCCCACCGAATGCGTGCTGCGCGAGATGGTGTTCGCGCTGCCTGACGAGCGGCGGGAAATGAAGCTGGTCCGCTATGCCAACTGGCGCATCAACCGCATGGTCAATGCCGAGGACACCTGGCTGATAACCCGCGTCCAGCAGGGCATGGGCTCGCGCAGCTATGCCGCCGGCCCGCTGGGCGAAAGCGAAGTGTGCCTGCGCAGCTTTGCCCGCAAGATCCGCCGGCTGATCCCGGAAGCGCGCCTGCCCCAGCCGCCAGCGCCGGGCTGGAGCCGCCGCCCGCGCCCGCTCGACTGAACTCACCCCAGCAAGAAGGTTGCCCCGCGTGACGAAATCCTATGACGCGCTCATCATCGGCGGCGGGCATAACGGCCTGGTCTGCGCCTTCTATCTTGCCCGCGCCGGCATTAAGGTGCGGGTGCTGGAGCGGCGGCACATCGTCGGCGGTGCGGCAGTGACCGAGGAATTTCACCCCGGCTTCCGCAATTCGACCGCCAGCTACACGGTCAGCCTGCTCCGCCCCAAGGTGATCGCCGACATGCGGCTCGCCGATTATGGCTACCGCGTGATCGAGCGGACGATCTCGAACTTCTTTCCCTTCCCCGACACCTATCTGAAGCTGGGCGGCGGCACCGCACGCACCCAGGCGGAATTCGCGCGTTTCTCCCAGGCCGATGCCGATGCCTTTCCCGCCTATGAAGCCGCGCTGGAGCGGGTGGCAGAGGTGCTGCGCGACCTGTCGCTCAAGACGCCGCCCAATGCCGGCGGCGGCGTACGCGCGCTGCTGGCGGCGGCGGCGCAGGGACGGCGACTGGCGGGGATGGACATCGAAAGCCAGCGCGACGTACTCGCCATGTTCGTCAAGTCTGCGCGCGAGTTCCTCGACGGCTGGTACGGACATGACGTGGTGAAGTCCGCCTTCGCCTTCGATGCAGTGGTCGGCAACTATGCCGGCGTCTCGACGCCGGGATCGGCCTATGTGCTGCTCCACCACGTCTTCGGCGAAGTGAACGGCAAGAAGGGCGCATGGGGCCACAGCGTCGGCGGCATGGGCGCGATCACCCAGGCGATGGCGCGCGCCTGTACCGATGCGGGCGTGGAGATCAGCCTCGAATCGCCGGTCGAGCGGCTGCTGGTCGACGGCAACCGGGTTGCAGGCGTGCGGCTGGACGGCGGCGAGGAATTGGCCGCGCCGATCGTGGCGGCAAATGTCGGGCCGCTGCTGCTCTACAACCAGCTTGTCGACAGCGCCGATCTCAACCCCGGCTTCCGCCGCGCGATGGCGGGGTTCAAGGCGGGATCGGGCACGTTCCGGATGAACGTGGCGCTCTCCGAACTGCCCGACTTCACCGTGCTGCCCGGCAAGGACCGCGCCGAGCACCACACCGCCGGCATCATCATCGCGCCCGGCCTCGACTATATGGACCAGGCCTATGAGGATGCGCGAACGCAGGGCTGGTCGCGCGCGCCGATCGTCGAGATGAAGATTCCGTCCACCGTCGACGACAGCCTGGCTCCGGCAGGCGCGCATGTCGCCAGCCTGTTCTGCCAGCAATTCGCCCCCGAACTGCCGGACGGCCAGAGCTGGGACGCGGTGCGCGAGCAGGTCGCCGACCATATCATCGACACCGTCACCGCCCATGCCCCCAACTTCAAGGCATCGGTGATCGCCCGGCAGATCCACTCGCCGCTCGATCTGGAGCGCAAGTTCGGGCTGATCGGCGGGGACATCTTCCACGGCCGCATGTCGCTGGATCAGCTATGGGCGGCACGGCCCGTGCTGGGCCATGGCGACTATCGCGGCCCGATCGCTGGCCTCTACATGTGCGGATCGGGCACGCATCCTGGCGGCGGCGTCACCGGCGCGCCGGGGCATAACGCCGCGCATGCGATCCTGCAGGACCGCAGCCTGTTCGGCCGGCTATGGCCGCGCCGCGCGTCGTAGCGTGAAATAGTAGAGCGGGATGGCGGTGAGCATCAGCGCGATGCCGAGCAGCACCGCCTCCAGCCCGGCGCCCCACATCACCCACAGCGACAGCGCAAAGCCCAGCACGCCCGCCAGCCGGGCAATGGCGCGCTTCACCGCGACCAGACACGCGCCGACATAGAGCCACAGCGTCGAGGCGGTAACGAGCCGCAGCATGAAATCGAGCAGCCCCGCCGTCGTCCGGTTCGCGCCGCTCAGCACCAGCAGTGAGGCAAGTGCGCTCGACAGCAGCAGCACGCCCACCGGCACGTCACGGCGGTTGGTGAGGCCCATCCAGCGCGGCAGCACCCCTGCCCGCGCCATGCCCAGCGGCACTTCGCCGCTCAGCAGCACCCAGCCATTGAGGCACCCGACGGTGGCGATCACCGCGAAGGCTGCGAGGATCAGCCCGGCCCCCTCGCCCCAGAAATGGCCGACGAACAGCGCCAGCGGCGCGGAGGACTGGGCCAGCTCGTCCTCAGGCAATGCCAGCACGATGCCCATCGAAATGATTATGTAGAACAACGCGGTCAGCACCACGCCCAGCAACGTGGCGCGCAGCACATTGCGAGCGGGATCGCGCACCCGCTCGGCAGCGACGCTCGCGCCCTCAAAGCCCACCAGCGGAAAGAAGGTCAGGCCCAGCGCTGGCGTCAGCTGGTCCCAGCGCAGCGGCGTGTGCGGGTTCGCGCGGAACTGCGCCCCGCCCTGCGCGGCCAGCCAAAGCACGATACCCGCAATTGCGAACAGCGGCAGCAGCTTCAGCGCGGTCAGGACAAGCTGGAACCGCCCGGCCGCGCCGGCTCCCTGCAGGTTGAGCAGCGTCAGCAGCCAGATAAGTACCGTCGCGCCCAGCGCCGTCGCCCAGGTGCTGGCAACCAGCGGTGGCCAGAAACTGCCCAGATAGCGCACCGCCGTCAGCGCAATCACCGCATTGGAAGCCCAGCAGCCGACCCAATAGGCCCAGCCGATCAACACCCCCGGCAACGGCCCCAGCACGCCTGCGCAGATCGCCAGCGCCCCGGTCGCCGCCGGCATCGCCTGTGCCAGCCGCGCCAGCACCAGCGCGACCGTGACCGCCGCCAGAACAGCCGCCCCCCATGCCGGCAGCCCGGTCCAGCCAAAGGGCGCGAGCTGCCCCGGCAAGGCGAAGATGCCGGAGCCGACCATTCCCCCGACCACCAGCGCGGCAGCCGTCCAGAAACCGAAGGGGCGTTCCGTGTTGTGCATGTCGAATCTTTCCCGAGAGACAGGCAGTCACATCGAAATTGCCCACCACAGGCAAGGTGCACGCGCGCCGCCGCCCGCGCAAGCGCGCGTCAGATGCCGCCGTCGACCACCGCAATCCCGCGCGCCGCCAGCCCCGTCACCAGCGCGGCGACGCACGCTTCCAACACGGCAGCATCGGTTGCGCGCACCACGAAATTGGCGCCGACCCGCCCCTCACGGAAAAACGGATAGCTGCCGATCGCCACGCCTTCGTGCGCGCGTTCGGTATCGCCCAGCAGGTCGGCGATCTCGCTCTCCGCCACCCAGCTGCCCACCGTATGCGACAGCACCGGCAACCCGCCCTCCAGCGTGCCGGTCAGTGCATCGAGCATGCCCGCAGTGATGTGCGGCACGCCTGCCAGAATGAAGATGTTGCCCCAGCGGATGCCCGGCGCACCCGACATGCGGTTGGCGATCAACTCGGCCCCTTCGGGCACGCGCGCCATGCGCAGCCGCGCCTCGGTAAGCCCGCCCCGGCTGGCATAATAGGCCTCCAGCACCGCGCGCGCCTCCGGATGCACCACTACCGGTACTTCCAGCGCGGCGGCGATCGCATCGACGGTGATGTCGTCATGCGTCGGGCCGATCCCGCCGGTGGTGAACAGATAGTCGTTGCGCGCGCGCAGCGTATTCACCGCCTCGATAATCGCGTCCTGCTTGTCAGCAACCACCCGCACCTCGGCCAGGCGGATACCCTGCACGTTCAGCCAGGTCGCGATCTGCGCGACATTCTTGTCCTGCGTACGGCCGGAAAGGATTTCGTCGCCGATCACCACCAGGGCGGCGGTCCAGATGCGCGTCGCCATCAGCCCTTTGCCTCGCGCGCTTCGGCGCTGCGCTGTGCCAGTGCCCGCATCCGCGCGAACCGCTCGGGCGGCAGCAGCTCGGCGGCGTTGTAGACCGTTTCGAACTGCGGGACGCCCTCGGGCAGCGTCACCCAGGGCATCCGGTCCGCCGCGAAGATCGCGGCATCCGGCCGGATTCTACCCGGCGCGTCCAGCGTCGTCGCGCGCACGCCGGCGCCCAGCCGCCCCAGGCGCGGATAGAAGCTCCAAAGCGCAGTACCGCATACGGCACAGCGCACGATTTCCTGCTGCCCGCCGGAGCCTGTCGTCACGAAATGGCTGCTGGTCTCGCCCTGCAACTGCTCCAGCTTCTCCGTCTCGATGAACAGGTTGATCACGCTGGTCGAGCCGGTCTGGCGCTGACAAAGCGTGCAATAGCAGTTGTTTACCGAAATGGGATCATCGGCAACGCGATAGCGCACGGCGCCGCAGGCGCATCCCCCTTCAAGCCACGCTACGTCCGCTTCCGGCATATGCGCTCCTTTCGATACCCCCTCGCCCTTTGCGCCCGCGCTTCCTATATCGCAAGCATGACCGAATATGTGAACGTGACGGCGGATATGCCGCAGGCGCGCAGCCAGGCAATCAAGCTGCATGGCCCCGAAGGGTTCGAGGGCATGCGCAAGGCCGGTCGTCTTGCCGCCGAGATTCTCGATGCGCTGGTGCCGCATGTCGTGCCGGGCGTGACAACGCAGGAGCTGGACGACATTGTCCGCACCATGTCGATCGAAGGCGGCGGCGTGCCGGCGACGCTCGGCTATCGCGGCTATGCGCATAGCTGCTGCGTCTCGATCAACCATGTCGTCTGCCACGGCATTCCGGGCGACCGCCAGCTGAAGGACGGTGACATCGTCAATATCGACGTGACTCCGCTGCTGGATGGCTGGCACGGCGACACGAGCCGCATGTATCTGGTCGGTGACGTGCCGATCAAGGCGCGGCGCCTTGTCGACGTCACCTATGAGTGCCTGATGCTTGGCATCGAACAGGCCAGGCCCGGCAACCATCTGGGCGACATCAGCCACGCAATCCAGCGCCATGCCGAAAAGCACCGCTACGGCGTCGTCCGCGATTTCTGCGGGCACGGCCTGGGCCAGGTGTTCCACGATGCACCCGAAGTCGTGCATGTCGGCCGCCCCGGCACCGGGCCGGAACTGCGGCCGGGCATGTTCTTCACCATCGAGCCGATGATCAATATCGGCCGCCCCGACGTGAAGCTGCTCGACGACGGCTGGACGGCCGTAACCCGCGACCGCTCGCTTTCGGCGCAGTTCGAGCATTCGATCGGCATTACCGAAACCGGCTGCGAGATTTTCACGCTCAGCCCCAAGGGCCTGCACCAGCCGCCTTATTGAGCGTAGGGCGCCCTACCCTGCTGCGCTCCCCTCCCGCTTGCGGGAGGGGTCGGGGGAGGGGCTGACGGGCTCGCGGGCGAAGCCGTATCAGATGGAGCCGCCACACCGGCCCCTCCCCTAGCCCCTCCCGCAAGCGGAAGGGGGACAACCGCCCGGTAACAATCTTGCGCCTCCGCGCGACTTCCGCTACCCGCCTCACCAGCATCAAGAGTCGGGCCGACGCCCGGCACCAACCTGCTCCGTGCAAGGTGGTGCCTCTATGGCAACATGGAGGGATGTGGCCGGAACCGGCAACACGGGATCATGCCACGCATTCGTCGGTCCGCCTCGCTTGGTGACACAGCCAGGAAGAAGGCCGTAGCGCGTAATGACCGACGTTCAGCAATTCGCCAGTGACAATTATGCCGGAATCTGCCCGGAAGCCTGGGCGGCGATGGAAGCGGCCAATCGCGGCCACGCCCCTGCGTACGGCGAGGACGACTGGACGCAAGCCGCCGCCGATGCCTTCCGCACCCTGTTCGAAAGCGATTGCGAAGTGTTCTTCGCCTTCAACGGCACGGCGGCCAATTCGCTGGCGCTGGCGGCGCTTTGCCAGTCCTATCACAGCGTGATCTGCTCGGCGGCCGCCCATGTCGAGACCGACGAATGCGGCGCGCCCGAATTTTTCTCCAACGGATCGAAGCTGCTCGTCGCCCAGAGCGCCGACGGCAAGCTGACGCCGGAGGCCGTGCGTGCCGTCGCCACCAGCCGGTCAGACATCCATTTCCCCAAGCCGCGCGTGGTGACGATCACCCAGCCGACCGAAACGGGCCAGGTCTATACCGTCGCGGAGGTGCAGGCGCTGGCGGCGGTGTGCCGCGAACTGGGGCTGAAGCTGCACATGGACGGCGCGCGCTTCGCCCATGCCGTCGCGACACTCGGCTGCACGCCGGCGGACATCACCTGGCGCGCGGGCGTCGACGTGCTCTGCTTCGGCGGTACCAAGAATGGCATGGCCGTGGGTGAGGCCGTGATCTTCTTCGATCACGCGCTCGCACAGGATTTCGACTATCGCTGCAAGCAGGCGGGGCAGCTCGCCTCGAAGATGCGGTTCCTGGCGGCGCCCTGGGTGGGGATGCTGGAAAAGGGCGCCTGGCTGCGCAACGCCGCCCATGCCAATGCGTGCGCGCAGCGGCTGGCCGCGGCGATCAAAGGCCTGCCGCAGATTGCGCTGATGTTCCCGGTGGAAGCGAACGGCGTATTCCTGCGCGCGCCTGATCCGGTGCTCGCCGGGCTGCGCGCACGCGGCTGGCGCTTTTACACCTTCATCGGCGGCGGCGCCCGCTTCATGTTCGCCTGGGATGCCGATCCGGCGCGGGTCGATCAGCTCGCGGCAGACATCCGCGCGGTGTGCAGCGAGAGCGCACTGGCCGCCTGACCGGCCGCCCTTGCCCTTTGCCCGCACTTCCGCTATGCGCGCCGCTTCGTTGCCGGGGTCATCCCTGGAGGCCCGGCTTCGGAATCGATCTTTACTCTTAGCGCATTGGAAATCGACAGATGAGCGACACGCTTACGTTGTCGGCCGAGGCGCGCGATCGGGTTGGCAAGGGAGCCTCCCGTGCGCTGCGTCGTGAAGGCCGCGTCCCCGCCGTTATCTACGGCAACAAGCAGGATCCCAAGGGCATCCATGTCGAGGAGCGTGAGCTCCAGAAGCTGCTCAACACCGGGCATTTCTTCAACTCGGTCATCATGGTGAACGGCGAGCGTACGCTGGCCAAGGACGTCGCCTTCGACGTCGTCACCGATCGTCCGCTGCACGTCGACTTCCTGCGCATCTCCGAGCATGCGACCGTGCATGTCGAAGTGCCGATCGTCTTCACCGACGAGGAAAAGGCCCCCGGCATCAAGCGCGGCGGCGTGCTCAACGTCGTCCGTCACGAACTGGAACTGGTGGTCGATGCGGCCAACATCCCGGACCAGATCGAGATTTCGCTGGCCGGCCTCGAAGTGGGCGATTCGCTCCACATTTCGGCCGTGACGCTGCCGCAGGGCGCGTCTCCCGCGATCACCGACCGCGACTTCACCATCGCAACGATCGTGGCGCCGTCGGCGCTCAAGTCGAGCGAAGGCGAGGCCGAGGCAGCGGAGGGCTGATAGCCCTCCCCTTCACGGGTTCAGAAGATCGCCTCCGCGCCCCAGGTGCGGGGGCGATTTTCTTTTCGGGGAGTATCGAATGCAGCTCTGGGTGGGCCTCGGCAATCCGGGGCCGCAATATGCGATGCACCGCCACAATGTCGGCTTCATGGCGCTCGACGCCATTGCCGAGGTGCATGGCTTCTCGGCGCCGAAAAAGCAGTTTCAGGGCTGGACGCAGGAAGGGCGGATCGGAAGCGACAAGATCGTCCTGCTCAAGCCCGGCACCTTCATGAACGAAAGCGGCCGGGCGGTGCGCGCGGCCATGGATTTCTACAAGCTCACCCCGGAGGGCGTCACCGTCTTCCACGACGAGCTCGACCTGCCGCCAATGAAGGTGAAGGTGAAGCGCGGCGGCGGCAATGCCGGACATAACGGCCTGCGCTCGACGGACGCGCATATCGGCCCCGATTTCCGCCGCGTCCGCCTGGGCATCGGCCATCCGGGGCACAAGGACCGGGTGACCGGCCATGTCCTCGGCAACTATGCAAAGGCCGAGATCGACCCGCTATCCGACATGCTCGGCGCCGTCGCGGCGGAGGCGCCGTGGCTGGCGGCTGGCGACGATGTGCGCTTCATGAACGAAGTGGCGCGGCGGCTGCAGGACTAAACACCGGTATTTCCTATACAGAAACTGGATGCGATCCCGCTTGCAAGCAGCCAGCCATGTGCCACATTGCGCCCCGAATAGATTAGGGGGTTTTAGTGCACGTCTCGTTATTGAGCTTGGCGTCGATGCTCGTCTACGGCGCCGGCAGCGACGGTTCTCAACAGGTTCGCGTGGGGCCTGCCCCGTCCTGGTCGCAACCTTCGGAGATGTTGCCGGTACCGGAATCCGTAACCGGCCCTCTCTTCATGCGACGACAAGACCTTGAAGTTCATTTGAACGATAAGGGCCAGGCGCAATATCTCGGCTATCGAATAAAGATTCTTCAGGCCAATGCGCTGCAGGTGGGTAATATTTCTATCTCATGGAATCCGGACGCGGGTGCTCCGATTATTCACGAGGTGAAGCTCTTCCGCGATGGCCAGATGACCGACATCCTCAAACAGGCTAAATTTGAGGTACTCCGGCGGGAAGATCAACTGGAAGCGGCGCGGCTTGACGGAACTTTGACGGCGGTACTTCGCGTGCCCGATCTCCGGGTCGGAGATGAGCTGGAAGTCGACCTGACGACCTTCTCGAAGGATCCCCTGTCCGGTCGGGCCGCAGCCGGCCTGCTCCTTCTGGGCCCGAGCCCCTCGCCCGGCCGTTACCATCTGGGCCTGAGCTGGGAAGAAGGCCAGGAGCCTGGACTGAAGCTCACCAGCGAGATGTCGGCGGTAATGACCGAAGGGCCGCGTGCCGTTGACTTTCGCTTCGACAACCCGGCCCTTCTCGCGCCGCCCGGCGATGCGCCCGCACGTTTCCAGTGGCAGCGCGTGGTGCAATTCAGCCAATTCGCCGATTGGCAGGCGCTGTCGCGTCATTTCGATCCAGCGTTCGCGAAAGCCGCAACGCTTGCGTCCGATTCTCCTGTAAAGGCCGAAGCCAGAAGAATCGCAGCGGCACATCCGCTTGCGCTGGACCGTGCGAACACAGCGCTTAAGCTCGTCCAGCAAGACGTGCGCTACATCTATGTCGGACTGAACGGCGGAAACCTGATCCCCGCCTCGGCGGACGAGACCTGGCAGCGCCGCTATGGTGACTGCAAGGGCAAGACGGTATTGCTTCTGGCGCTGCTTTCCGAAATGGGCATCAAGGCCGAAGCGGTCCTGGTAAACTCGAACGGGGTCGACGACGGGTTCGATCAGCGCCTGCCCAACCCGCAACTCTTCGATCACGTGCTCGTGCGCGCGAACATCGAGGGGAAAACATATTGGTTCGATGGCACGCTCCCGCCGGTGGCATCCGCCAGCGCCGAACCAGTCTTTCCCCTGAAGTGGGTACTACCCTTGTCGGATCAGGGCGACGGCCTGGAGAAGGTGGCATGGCACCCCATCGCCGCACCCGAAGAGGTTTCGCTCTTCGAAATCGACGCGCGCGAAGGCTTCGACAAGCCGGCCCGGATCACGACCACTTCCATCTTGCGGGGTGTGAAAGGCCTTCAGCAGGACCTTCAGTTCTCGTCCGTCAGTTCCGCCCAATTGCTGGAAGCGTTCCGCCAGCAAGCGGTCGGTGACGTCTGGCAAACGATTGACGACGTGAAATGGCGCTACGATGAGAAGGCTGGCGCAAGCATACTGACGATCACAGGGACCGGTACCGTGAACTGGGAAGCTGGCGACGCAGGGGACAAGTCACTCGCGCTTCCCGGCGGCGGGTTCAACCCACCGGAACGAAAGATCCGGGCGGCGGGGCCAAACAGCGAAGTGCCCTTCTACAACAAGCCCTATTATAGCTGCCATGTTACGACAGTAAGATTGCCGCTTTCCACCAAGGCCGGGCAATGGTCGTCGAAAGCCGACATCGACACTCAGATGTTTGGCGTCGATTATCATCGCGCATGGGAACTGCGGGACGGTGCTATTCGGATGATCCACGGCTCCAGGGTTCAGCAGACCGAAATCGATGTCGCCACCGCCAAACGCGACAACGGCAGGATCGCCTCGTTCGACAATAGCATGGGGTACATATTCTTCGACCACAAGGGTACGGACGGTTCCGTGGGTAGCGGAAAAAAGGTACCCGCCACCTTCGAGATTGACTGGACGGCAAGTAATGTGCCGTGCCTCTCCGCTACTGCCGCGAAGGCCGATACATCAAACCACTAGTGTCGCCCTGTGCGGGGCGCCGTTTATTGCGGCGCCCTACACCAACAGAAAAGGGGCCCGGTCACCCGGGCCCCTTTTTCGTTTTGCCGAAGCGGCGATTCTTACTGCTTCTTGCCGACGACTTCGCCGACGATCCGCGTGTCCGCGCCGTTGATGGTGCCGGAAGCACCGAAGGCGATGCCGATATTTGTGCCCTGCGAACCAAAGAAGCCGCCGGAGATCGTACCCGACACCGGGTTGCCGCTGGTGAAGCTGCCGCTGAACTGGTTGGCGCCGATCTGGATCGCGCCCTGCGCCGTCAGCGTCAGATAGGGGGTTTCCGCCCCGCCTGCGCTGGGCGTGGTAGTCAGGTTCAGCGTCACCGTGACCAGGCCGGTCGCGAAGTTGACCGTGGTGGTGCTGCTGCCGGCCAGGCGCGTGATAGTGGTAGCGTTGTTCGCCACGCTGATCGCACGGCCGACGACGCGGGTGGTGTAGCTGGCGGTGCCGGTGGTCGGTACGTCATTGGTCGCGGTGGGATAGCCCCACACGCTGTAGGTCAGCCGCTTCTGGCCCGTCGTCGAATCGCCGCGCCACCAGTTGGCATAGGTCACCGTGCCCAGCGTGCTGAACACGCTGTCGCTGGTCACTTGCGATGCGATGGTGTTGTTCAAGAATTCAAGCTGGGCGAAATTGCCGGCCGATCCGGTGCTCGACGTGCTCTTGTACACATATTCGGTCACCGACGACGACGCCGTGGTCAGCAGATTGGTGTTGGTGAAGCGCGACTCCTCGGCCGATTCGTCGATCACCGCCGTATCATTCGTCAGCGAAGCGACGGCCGCCAGCTTGACGCGGCCCACCTGAATCTCGGTGCCCGTCACGCCCAGCGTCACCGCGCCGGCAGTGGGATCACCGGTATAGCTGGTCGTCGCGTCGAGCGCGCTGAACTGCGCTGCCGCGGTCAGCGGGAAAGCGGTATAGGTCGGCGACGGCGTCGGCGTCGGGGTGGGCGACGAAGTCGGGGTCGGCGTGGGCGACGAGCTGCCACCACCGCCGCAGCTCGATAGCGTAACCGCCGCAGCGGCCGCGCTCAGGACAACATACCGGCGAATCATGCGGAACTCCTCGTAAACCCACTGCAACACGCGAAAAGCGTGCCGCCCCTGTACCCCAGATGAACGGCCCCGCGTCAAGCAGGCAAACGCTCGCGCAGCCCGGCAGTTCACCCACGGCTCCGGCAGCGGGGTCGCCCGGCATTGCGGCGATTTGAAGGCCCGGCCTGCCCGGGCTGGAAAAGTTGCACGGTTCCGCCTATCGAGCCGCCAACCGCGCCGGCGCTTTGCCGGCCTTTCACGACAGGATTGAACTACCGATGGGTTTCCGTTGCGGCATCGTCGGCCTGCCCAATGTGGGCAAGTCCACGCTTTTCAATGCGCTGACCGAGACTGCCGCAGCGCAGGCAGCCAATTACCCCTTCTGCACGATCGAGCCGAATGTCGGCAACGTGGCCGTGCCGGACCCGCGCCTGAACAAGCTGGCCGAAATCGCCGGCTCGCAGAAGATCATCGAGACGCAGCTGGGTTTCGTCGACATTGCCGGGCTGGTGCGCGGCGCCAGCAAGGGCGAAGGGCTGGGCAATCAGTTCCTCGGCAATATCCGCGAAGTCGACGCGGTCGTGCATGTGCTGCGCTGCTTCGAGAATGACGACATCCAGCATGTCGACAACCGCGTCGATCCGATTGCCGACGCCGAAACGGTCGAGACCGAACTGATGCTCTCCGACCTCGAAAGCCTGGAAAAGCGCGTGCCGAACCTCGCCAAGAAGGCGGCGCAGGGCGACAAGGAAGCCAAGGCCGCCGCCTCGGTGCTCGGCCAGGCGCTCGAACTGCTGCGCGACGGCAAGCCGGCCCGGCTGACCGAGCCGAAGGATGTCGACGAGGCACGCATCCTCCGCCAGGCGCAGCTGCTCACCACCAAGCCCGTCCTCTATGTCTGCAACGTCAACGAGGAAGACGCCGCGAACGGCAACGAACTTTCCGCCAAGGTGTTCGCCAAGGCTGCGGCCGAAGGCGCGCAGGCAGTCGTCGTCTCGGCGGCGATCGAGGCAGAGATCGCGACCATGCCGGCCGAGGAACGCGGCGAGTTTCTGGGCGAACTGGGGCTGGAGGAAACCGGCCTCGCCCGAGTCATCCGCGCCGGCTATACGCTGCTCGACCTGCTGACCTTCTTCACCGTCGGCCCCAAGGAAGCGCGCGCCTGGACGGTGCATCGCGGCGCCACCGCGCCGGAAGCCGCCGGCACGATCCACAGCGATTTCGAGAAAGGCTTCATCCGCGCCGAAACGATCGCGTTCGACGATTTCGTAACGCTGGGCGGCGAAGCCAAGGCCCGCGAAGCCGGCAAGCTGCGCGCCGAAGGCAAGGCCTATATCGTCCAGGATGGCGATGTGATGCACTTCCTGCACAGCTGATCGCATTTACCTTCTTCACCCCTCCCTGCTGGCAGGGAGGGGAATCGTTGCCCTCACCCCTCAAACGCCGTCAGGATCGGGCATGGCCCCGCGCGGCCCGATCCGCATTCCCGCGCCAGCCGCGCCAGCGCGTCGCGGGCAGACTTCAGCTCCGCGATTTTCGCATCCAGCGCCGCGATCTGCTCACGCGCCAGCGCCCGGGCACGCGCGCGATCGTCCGTCGCGTCCAGTTCCATCAACTCGCCGATCTGCTCCAGCGTAAACCCAGCGGCTTGCGCGGCGCGGATGAAGCGCAGCCGGCGAAGGTCCGTCTCGCCATAGCGGCGCACCCCCGCATCGGGGCCGCTGGCCCGCGGCGGCGTCGGGATCAGGCCGCGCCGCTGATAATAGCGGATCGTCTCCACCCCCACCCCGCACGCTTCAGCGAATTTTCCGATCGTCAGCGATGCCATGCCTTGACTCCGTACCATGGTACGGACCCTATATGGGGTGCGGACCCAAGGAAAGCATCATGGCATCCGCCTCAGATAAAAGCGCAATTCTGTATCGCATGGTGATGGAAAAGCATGTCTGCCCGTGGGGCTTGCGTGCGCTCCATCTGCTCCGCAGCCACGGTTATACGGTCGACGACCGCCACCTGACGACGCGCGAGGAGACCGACGCATTCAAGGCGCGGCACGCCGTCGCCACCACGCCGCAGATCTTCATCGGCGACCGCCGCATCGGCGGCTACGACGACCTCCGCCGCTTCCTGGGCCTCAAGGTCCGCGATCCCAAGGCCAAGACCTATCGCCCGGTCATCGCGCTGTTCGCGATGGCGGCGCTGCTGGCACTCGCGGTCAGCCAGGCGGTCTATGCCACGCCCTTCACGCTCCGCGCAGGGGAATGGTTCATCAGCTTTTCGATGGTCCTGCTCGCGATGCTCAAGCTGCGCGACGTGTCGGGCTTTGCGACGATGTTCCTCGGCTATGACCTGCTCGCCCGGCGCTGGGTGCCTCATGCGACGCTCTATCCCTTTGCCGAGGCGGCGGCAGGGCTGTTGATGACCGCGAACCTGCTGACCTGGTTCTCCGCCCCGCTCGCACTCGTCATCGGCGGCGTCGGCGCGGTGTCGGTCTTCAAGGCGGTCTATATCGAGCGGCGCGACCTTAAGTGCGCCTGTGTCGGCGGCGACAGCAATGTGCCGCTCGGCTTCGTCTCGCTCACCGAAAACCTGATGATGATCGCGATGGGCATCTGGATGCTCGCGCGCCCGATGGGAGTTTGAACCGTTGCGTACTGCCCTTGTCACGCTCGCTCTGCTGACCCCGGTCCCCGCGCTGGCGCAGGAGGATCACAGTATGCACGACATGGCCGGCATGCCCGGCATGACCATGGACAGCGACCAGCCGATGCCGCCAATGCGCATGGGCGGCTCCGATCACGCCAGCGCCGGATCGGGCACGGCGCTGCTGCCGCAAGCCGATGGGCCGATGCGCGGCGTCCACCTCACTACCGGCGACTGGATGGTGATGGCGCATGGTTATGCCTGGGGCGTCTATACCGATCAGGGCGGCAAGCGCGGTGACGACGAAGCCTTTGTCGAATCGATGGCGATGCTCAGTGCCACCCGCGCTTTCGCCGGCGGTACCACGCTCCAGCTCCGCACGATGATGAGCCTGGAACCCGCCATGGGCGAGCGCGGCTACCCCAATCTGTTCGCCGGCGGAGAGACCGCGAACGGCGTGCCGCTGGTCGACCGCCAGCACCCGCACGACCTGTTCATGGAACTCAGCGCCCGCATCGACACACCGCTTGCCCCCGGCGTGCGCAGCTTCGTCTATGGCGGCCCGGTCGCCGAACCCGCGCTGGGGCCGAGCGCCTTCATGCACCGCCGCTCGGGCCGCTATTTCGCGCTCTCGCCGATTTCGCACCACTGGTTCGACAGCAGCCACATAACCTATGGCGTCGTTACCGGCGGTGTGCAGGCGGGCCGCGTCCAGATCGAAGGCTCGTGGTTCAACGGCCGCGAGCCCGACGAGCATCGCTGGGACATCGACCCCATCCGCCTGAATAGCTGGAGCGTGCGGGCAAGCTGGGCTCCCTCCGACCATTGGCTGGCACAGGTTTCGACCGGTCGCCTCCACCAGCCCGAAGTCACCCATCCCGGCGAGGACGAGCAGCGCACCACCGCCAGCCTCCATTATGCGAACGGCCCCCTGTCCGCGATGGTCGCCTATGCCGCCAAGAATCGCATCCCCGGCCCGGTGCTGAGCGCCTTTACTGCCGAGGCCACCTGGGATCTCTCCCGCCACCACAGCCTGTTCGGCCGCATCGAGAATGTCGCCAATGACGAGCTGTTCCCCGACCATGCCGATCCCCTCCACGACCGGAAATTCCGGGTGACGCGGTTCGAGGGCGGCTATGCCTATCGTATCCCGATCGCCGACAAGGCCGAACTGGCACTGGGCGGATCGGTGGCGGCCTATGCCAAGCCGCAGGCGCTGAACGCCGCCTATGGCACGGCGCCGGTAAGCACGACGGTGTTTGCGAGGCTGGCGCTGGGGCAGTAACCGGACGGATCACCCTCACCCCACGCGCTCCCCTCCCGTTTGCGGGAGGGGTCGGGGGAAGGACTGATGTGGAAGAAGTGCCGAAGCGTTTCAGCCCCTCCCGCAAGCGGGAGGGGAACAACACCCCGTCTTCCCATCGCAACAATTCCGGCGCATGGAGCCGCCCATGCGCTGGTATTCGAAAGTCGCCGCCGGGGCGCTTGCTGCCCTGCTCCAGGCCTGTGCCACGGCCCCTGCCCTCAGCCCCGCTCCTGCGCCGGCCCCTGCTGTTGCAGAGGCCCGCGCGCCGGTGACGATCCTCGTCTCGATCGACGGCTTCCGCTGGGATTATCTCCAGCGCGGCGTCACCCCCAATCTCAACCGGCTGGCGGAACAGGGGATCAGCGGGCCGATGCACCCCAGCTTCCCCAGCAAGACCTTCCCCAACCACTGGACGCTGGTGACAGGCCTGGTGCCCGACCATCACGGCATCACCGCCAACAAGATGGAAGACGCGGCACGCCCGAACGAAGTCTTCACCATGGCGACCGATGCGCCCTTCTGGTGGAACGCCGCGCCGCCGATCTGGGTGGACGCTGAAATGGAGGGCATTCGCAGCGGCACCGTGTTCTGGCCCGGCTCGAACGTAGCCTGGGGCAGCCCGGTGATCAAACCCGACCATGGCGACTATCCCGGCGGCACCCGCCCTTCGGACTGGCTGCAGTTCAACCAGGCGATCACCGGCGAGCAACGCGTCAACGTGGTGCTCGACTGGATGCGCCGCCCCGCCGCGATCCGCCCGCGCTTCGTGACGCTCTATTTCGACACGGTCGACACTGCCGGCCACACCTATGGCCCCAACGACGCGCGCACCACCGCTGTCGTCGCCGATGTCGACAAAAGGATCGGCGAACTGGTCGCCGGTCTCGCCGCGCTGGGCCAGCCCGCCAATCTCGTCATCGTCGCCGACCATGGCATGGCAGAAACCAGCGACACGCGCATCGTCACGCTGGGTCTGCCGACGGACAGCTATCACCTGCTGGAGGCCGGCCCCTATGCCAGCCTCACTCCGCTGCCCGGCCACGAGGCCGAGGTCGAAAAGGCGCTGCTCGGTCGCCATCCGCACATGGAGTGCTGGCGCAAGGGCGAAATCCCCGCGCGGTTCCGCTATGGCACCAACCCGCGTATCCCGGCGATCTTCTGCCTCGCCGACGATGGCTGGCTGGTGCAGGAAAAGCTGCCCGAAAAGCCCTTTACCCGCGGCGACCATGGCTATGACAATCAGGCGGCAGACATGACCGCCCTGTTCGTCGCGGCCGGCCCCGCCTTCCGCCACGGCAGTGTACCGGCGTTCGACAATGTCGATATCTATCCGCTGCTGCGTGACCTGCTCGGCATACAGCAAAAGCGGGGGCTGGACGGCAACGACGCACCGTTCCGGGCGCTGCTCGCCACGCACTAATCTGCTTGCCAGCGACGGGTTTCTAATCGAAACTCGTCGCCATGCGCTATTTCGACGACATCCAGGTGGGCGACCGGGCCAGCTTTGGCCGCTACGAAGTCACGCGCGAGGAAGTGCTCGACTTCGCCCGCAAATATGATCCCCAGCCCTTCCACCTCTCCGACGAGGCGGCGGCGAAGACGCATTTCGGCCGGCTGGCGGCAAGCGGCTGGCACACCAATGCGATGACCATGGCGATGCTGGTCGCGTATAACGAAGCCAACCCGATCGCCAGCATGGGCGCCGCCGGCATCGACGAACTGCGCTGGGTGCGCCCGGTCTATCCCGGCGACGTGCTCCGCTGCGAAACCGAAGTGCTGGAAGCCCGCGCCTCGCAGAGCCGCCCCGAAATGGGCATCGTCCGCAGCCGGCTGACCACCTTCAACCAGAAGGACGAACCGGTCCTCACCTTCATCGCCAACGCGCTGGTGGGGCGGCGGCCGGCGGCGGGATAAGGCCGAAGCCCCCGGGGTGAGCCCGGGATCCTCTGCCTTCTTGTCTCGAAGCAGACGCTTAGCTATGTAATTAGCTAAGGAGGCGCCCTATGGCACAGTTTTCGGTACATGACGCAAAGACCAACCTTTCGCGCCTGATCGCCGAGGCGCTGGCGGGCGGGGATGTCGTCATCGCGCGCGGCAATGTGCCTGCGGTCCGGCTGGTTCCGGTCACGCCTTGCGGCCGGCGGCAGTTTGGTGCGCTCCGGGGCAAGGTATCTATGGATGCCCGCTTCGATGAGCCGCTCCCCGCCGAAGAACTGGAAGGGTGGAACCTCGCTTGAGGTTGCTGCTCGACACGCACGCATTGATCTGGTGGCTGGCGGGCGATGCGGCGCTCAGCCGTCCTGCACTGGAGGCGATCAGCGACGAGCAGAACGCCGTTTTCGTCAGCGCGGCCTCTGCGATGGAGGTCGCCACCAAGTTCCGGATCGGCAAGCTGCCGGGGGCGGCGTTGCTGGCACAGGATTTTGAGGCGATCGTCGCGGGCCAGGGCTTCACCGAACTGGCGATCAGTGTCCGCCACGCCCGGATGGCTGGTGAGATGCACATCCCGCACAAGGATCCTTTCGATCGCCTGCTGATCGCGCAAGCGCAGGCGGAGGATATGATGCTGGTTTCGAACAAAGTCGTGTTTGACGGGTTCGCGGTGAAACGCCTCTGGTAGGGAGGATCGTTACCAGGCCATGCGACCGCAGTCACAAGGATAGCGATGCTCTATATCGTCGGGGGCTGCAGCCGCAGCGGGAAATCAATGCTCGCGGGACGGATGCGCGAACGCCACGGCATCCCGTGGTTCTCGCTGGATGCCCTGAAAATGGGCCTTTCGCTTGGCGCCCCTTCCCTCGGCGTTCGGCCCGACGCCGATGACCTGCTTACTGCAGACCAGATGTGGCCTGTGATCGCACCCATTCTCGATCATGCGCTGTGGGATCAGCGGGATTATCTTGTGGAAGGCGTCAATCTGCGCCCGCGAAAGGTGGCCGAATTTATCCGGGAAGCCGACGAGCCGGTCCGCGCCTGTTTTCTCGGCTATCCCGACATCGCCATCGAACGTAAGGCGGCGGAAGTAGCACGGCATGTCGGCCCACCCACCGACTGGCTCCATCGCACCGGGCGCGACCATGTCCGCCAGTATCTGGAAATCAGCCGCCAGATTAGCCGCACGCTTCGCGAGGAATGCGCATCGGTAGGAATTCCCTTCGTCGACACGGGACCGGACTTCGCGGCCGGGCTTGCTGCGGGCGAGCAGGCGCTTATGGGGATCGCCCGGGAAATCATATGACGAATCTCCCCTCCCTGAAAGGGAGGGGATAAAGGGGTGGGTGCGCGCGTCGGCGCGCTCAAAAGACTCCTCCCCTGTCGAAAGCGAGCCCGCCACCTGCGGTGGCGGACCCACCCCCGGCCCCTCCCTGCGAGCAGGGAGGGGAACGAAAGAGCCAAACGCCTCGCCTCAGCGGGGACGCGCGCCCTCATTCAACCCACTGAAACACTTCCTCCAGCGGCTTTCCGAACACCTTCGCGATCCGGAACGCCGCCTCCAGCGAGGGCGAATATTTGCCCTGTTCGATGGCGGCGATCGTCTGGCGGGTAACGCCGATGCGGGCGCCCAGTTCGGCCTGCGTCATCTCACCGGCGAGGAAGCGCAGGGTGCGGAGCTGGTTGGCGATCCTGCCCTCAGCCATGCCAGCCCCGCCGGTAGCACGTCACGATCACCGCATGGCGAACGACCTCTGCCAGAACCAGCGCCAGCAGCGCAGCATTGACGATGCGCCACCCCTGTTCGCTGAACGGCATCACCACGCCGACCAGAATCATGCCGGTCAGCAACACGAAATAGGCGATCTGGGCACCCCGCCGGCTGATGGCGCGGTCGCGTTCATCGGCGGCCGCGCGGGCCTCGCCGCCCGCCTGGAGGGCGAGGACGATGCTGCCGACGATCATCGCGACCGCCTGCGCCCCGGCGATGCTCCCGAACAGCACCAGCATGCCGAGCGGCGACCGCCCGGGGCCCGCCGCCAGCGGAAAATAGATGCCATAGGCCACCAGCATCAGTGCAAGCGACAGCCACGCCTGTTTCTCACGCCACGCCATTCCAGTCTCCCCGAGTCGATTTACAATGACATCGAGTTATATTTAAATTGCTTCATGTACAATATATCTAACACAGAACCGTCAAATCCGTGAACTTCCTAAACTTCGACGATCATGCAGATATCGCCTGAAGCGGGACCGGAGAACAGTCTCGCCGCCCAGTGGGTTCGGTTCCGGCCACTTGCCAAATGGCATGATGTTCTCTATATGTTCGCAACCATCTGGGTGCAGCGCGTACCTTGCCCTTCCCTGTCGACGCAGGACAGGGTCGCCTCATATCGGCCGCAGACGCGCAGCGCCGAACGCCCTATAGTGCTGCCACGAGAAACGGAGCGCATCATGGCCGACACGTCCTTTTCTGCCGAGGTCGATGCCAATATCGCCGCACTGTCCGACTGGCGCGGGGCGTTGCTTGCCCGGCTCCGCCGCTGGATCCACGAAGCGCTGCCCGACGTGGTCGAGGACGTGAAGTGGCGAAAGCCGAGCAATCCGGCCGGGGTGCCGGTCTGGTCGCACGGCGGCGTGCTGTGCACCGGTGAGACGTATCGCGACAAGGTGAAGCTCACCTTCACACGCGGCGCTGCGCTCGCCGATCCGGCCGGGCTGTTCAACGCCAGCCTCGACGCTGGCACACGCCGCGCGATCGATTTGCGCGAGGGCGATGGCGTCGAAGAATCGGCGTTCAAGGCATTGATTCGGGCTGCTGCGGCGACCAATGCGGGCTGAACCGCGGCGCCGCCCCGCCTCCATCCTACTGGCCACAGGTGTGCGCACATGATCCTTCCCAAGCTTCCCGCCGCACTGCTCGACGGGGTCTGGTCGGTGGACCGAAGCGCCCCGGCATCGCCCCGGCTGCTCGCGATCGCGGCGCTGGGCATGACCGTGCCCGTGGCGGTGGGGCTGGTGCTGGGGCAAGTCTCGACGGGGTTGCTGATCGGCCTCGGCGCGATCCTGCTCGCCGGTGCGCCGGCCGAGCCGGGCAAGCGCGCCGCCAACCCGATCGTCCAAGCCGGCCCGGCGCTGGCTGCCGTGCTCGCTGCGACTGCAATTGCGGCCCTGCCCTTCCCCGATCTCGGGCTGATCCTGCTCGTGGCGGTCGCCGGGCTGGTGTCGGGCTATAGCCGCCCGGTCGGCGGCGCGGCGATCCGCTTCCTCATCTATGCGGTGCTGGGCGCGAGCTTCCTCGACGGCCAGGCCGGGCATCATGGCAATGCGGCGCTGGTGTTCGGCGCAGGCGCGCTGTGGAACATCGTGCTGCGCGCGCTGATCGCCGGTCCCCGCGCCCGGCTGGCGGAGCCGGCCCCTGCTGCGACGCGACGCCCGCCGACACCGGCGCAATTGCGGGCGCATTTCCGGAAAGGACTGCGCACGCTGGCCGGCTGGCAATTCCCGCTGCGGCTGGCGATCGGGCTGGAGATCGCCAGCATGTTGCGCCACCTTTGGCCGGCGCATCATTTCTACTGGATACTGCTCACCGTCGCGCTGCTGACCGAGCGGCCGGTCGAACATCTGCCGGTCAAGCTGCTCCAGCGGTTGATCGGTACGGTCGGCGGGGTCGCGGTGACGGCGCTGGTGCTGGTGGCTGCAGCGGCCTCGCCGATCGCCTCGGGGGTGCTGGCGTGCGGGCTGGCCACGCTGGTGCCGCTGGCGCGCGCCCGCAGCTATCTTCTCTATTCGGTGATATCCACGCCACTGATCCTGCTGGTGCTGGACATCCACCACCCCGACGATCCCGCGCTGCTGGTCGACCGGCTGGTGGCGACTCTGGCGGGCGGCGCGATCGTGCTGCTGCTCAACCGGCTGTTCGACGGGTTGCTTCCCCGCGAAACCGCGCCGGTCGGAAGGACCGGCGCCGGTCCGAAGGTGACGCGATAATTACCAGCGGCGTCCCCGGAAATCGTGCCAGTTGTTGCGCCAGTGCGGGTCGCCGCGCCAGCCGCCGCGGCGATGCTCCCAATAGCCGCGCTGCACCTCGTTCCATGCGTAGCGGTGGCGGTAGCGGTCGTACACATAGATGCCGGTGCCGGGGTAATAATAGTCGCCATACCAGCCCCAATAGGGGTCGCCCCAGGCGGCATTATATCCCACTGCGACACGGGTGGTGGTATAATAGCCGTTATCGGCACAGCCACCCAGCGCGGCTGCCCCGCCCAGCAGGGCCGCGCCGATCAACACCTTCCAGCTTTTCTGCATTGCTACGCTCCTTAACCGAGGCGCGCGGCAGGGCGATGCGATGCCCCATGGCCGCGCCCCTGAAAGGGCATATCGCAGGATCAGCGAAAAAGTTCCAGAGACGGAACGATCAATGCCCGTCAAACGCGACCAGCGCGGAAACGGCGATCCCCTCGCCGCGCAGCGCATCGGCGCCGCCCAGCTCGGGCAGGTCGACCACGAACGCGGCCTGGGTGACTTCGGCCCCGGCCTTGCGCAGCAGCCGGACCGCCGCCCTTGCGGTGCCGCCGGTGGCGATCAGGTCGTCGACCAGCAGCACACGGGCGCCGGGTGCCAGCGCATCGGCATGGATCGCGATGCGATCGGTGCCATATTCCAGCGCATAATCCTCGGCGATGGTCGCGCCCGGCAGCTTGCCGTCCTTGCGCACCAGCAGAACGCCGGTGCCCAGTTCCATCGCCAGCGCGGCGCCAAACAGGAAGCCGCGCGCCTCGATGCCCGCCACCAGGTCGACTTCACCCGCCACCTGCGACGCCATCCGCTGGATGGTCCGCTTCAGCCCGTCCGCATCAAGCAGCAGCGTGGTGATGTCGCGAAACATGATCCCCGGCTTCGGAAAGTCGGGGATCGTGCGAATCAGACTGCGAATGTCCTGGTTCTGGTCGATGTCCATCAATGCTTCACGCCGCGCCACACAGTGAGGTACGCGCCATAGGCGAGCCCGGTGGCAAACAGCAAGAAGATCACCGTCGCGAACCCGACCTGGTGCCGTACCTGCAGCGTCGGCTCGGCGGTCCAGACGAGGAAGGCAGCAACGTCCTTCGCCATCTGGTCCTTGGTCGAGACGGTGCCGTCGTCGAACTGCACCTGCCCGTCACTGGTCAAGGGCGGCGGCATCGCGATGTTGAGGTTCGCGAAATAGGGGTTGAAGTGCATGCCCTCGGGCGTCTTCATCACGTCCGGGAACTTCGCCGCCTTCTCTGCATCGGGCTTTTCGTCATAGCCTGTCAGCAGCGAATAGACATAGGCCGGGCCTTCATGCCGCGCCTTGGTGATCAGGCTCAGGTCCGGCGGATTGCCGGTGCCGGCATAATAGACCTTCGGGAAATGATCCGACGGCACATTGTCGCGTTCGCCCCAGGTGCCTGCCTTGGGGTCGAACACCGGCTGCTTGGCGCCCCAGTCCTTGGCGATCTTCTTCACCTGCGCGTCGCTATAGCCAATGTCCTTCAGGTTGCGGAAGGCGACCAGGCTAAGCGAGTGGCAGGTCGAGCAGACCTCCTTGTAGACCTTGAAGCCGCGCTGGAGCTGGGCGAGGTCGAACTTGCCGAACGGCCCGTTCGAAGGGAGGTCCAGCTCCTTGGGTGCCTTGTGCAGCACCTTTTCGGCGGTGTCCTTGGGCGGATCCTTGATCAGGCCGGAGATGCTGCCCCAAAGAGCCAGCAACAGCACGACTACGAATACGCCACCGATCAGGAACTTGATCGAGCGAATGAAAAGCGAAGTCATGGTTCCCCCTGCCCCTTACGCGGTCGCTGCGGTTTCGCTGATGCGCGAGCCGCCCTTGCCGCCCAGCACCGCCTCGGTAATCGAGTTCGGCAGCGGCTTCGGCGTTTCGATCCGCGAGATGATCGGCACGATGATCAGGAAATGTGCGAAATAATAGGCCGCCGCGATCTGGCTGATGATCACGTACATCGGCTCCGCGGGCGAACCGCCGCACCAGCCCAGCACCAGCACGTCCAGCACCAGCACCCAGAAGGCGACGCGGTACATCGGCCGGTAGTTTGCCGAGCGCACCGGCGAGCGATCGAGCCAGGGCAGGAAGAACAGCAGCAGGATCGAACCGAACATCGCCAGCACGCCCCACAGCTTCGCCGGCAGGATGAAGTCTGCGGTGAAGGCGCGCAGGATCGCGTAGAACGGCCAGAAATACCATTCGGGGACGATATGCGCGGGCGTCGAGAGCGGGTTGGCCGGGATGTAGTTGTCCGGGTGGCCCAGATAGTCCGGGTAGAAGAACAGCAGGACCGAGAAGACGATCAGGAACACGCCGACGCCGAACCCGTCCTTCGCGGTGTAATAGGGGTGGAACGGCACCGTGTCCTGCTCGCCCTTCACTTCCACGCCGGTCGGGTTGCTCGAACCCGGAATGTGCAGCGCCCAGATGTGCAGGATGATGACACCCGCAATCACGAACGGCAGCAGATAGTGGAGCGAGAAGAAGCGGTTGAGCGCGGCGTCATCGGGCGCATAGCCGCCGAGCAGCCAGATGCGGATCCAGTCGCCCACCACCGGTATCGCCGAGAAGAAGCCGGTGATCACCTGCGCGCCCCAGAAGCTCATCTGCCCCCAGGGGAGCACATAGCCCATGAAGGCGGTGGCCATCATCAGCAGGAAGATCACGACGCCCAGCAGCCAGATCATCTCGCGCGGCGCCTTGTACGATCCGTAATGCAGGCCCCGGAAGATGTGGATGTAGACCACGATGAAGAACATGCTGGCGCCGTTGGCGTGCGCGAAACGGAGGAACCAGCCGGCGTTCACGTCGCGCATGATCGTACCGTTGACCGATTCGAACGCGCCCGCGGCCGAGCTGTGGAAATGCATCGCCAGCACGATGCCCGTTACGATCTGCACGACCAGCGCAACGCCGGCCAGCACGCCGAAATTCCAGAAATAGTTGAGGTTGCGCGGCACCGGATAGCCGGCACCGATGGCGTTATAGACGAACCGCGGGAGGGGCAGACGGTCGTCCACCCACTTCATCACCGGGTTCTTCGGCTCATAATGGCGCGCCCAGGGAAAGCTCATGCTCGTCTATCCTCACCCGACCACGACGACAGTGTCTGACGTGAATTCATATTTGGGCACCTCGAGATTCTTCGGTGCCGGCCCCTGGCGGATGCGCCCGGCGGTATCATAGGCCGAGCCATGACAGGGGCAGAAATAGCCGCCGAACGGCCCGCGATTCTCGCCCTCGCCCGCCCCCAGCGGCACACAGCCCAGATGGGTGCACACGCCCAGCGTGATCAGCCACTGCTTCTTGCCCGCCTTGGTGCGCTGTTCCAGCGTCTGCGGATCGCGCAGGGTGGAGATCGGCACGGCATCGGCCTGGGCGATTTCGCTCGGCGTCAGGTGGCGAACGAAAAGCGGCTGCTTGCGGAAGCTCGTCTTCACCGCCTGCCCGGCTTCGATCTTGGAAAGATCAACCTCGGTGCTCGACAGTGCCAGTACGTCGGCTGAAGGATTCATCGAGTTGACCAGCGGCAGCACCACGACACCGGCGCCAACCGCCGCCACTGCCGTTGCAGCATAGGTCAGATAGTCGCGGCGGCGGGGATTGGCGAGAAGTTCACCACCCGAGCCGACCGTCTGTTCGGGAGGAACACCATCTTCAAGCGTTGCCATGCGTTAGCCCTTGCACTTCAGAACTATACCGCGTCGGATGCGCGGGTAATCGGACGCGAGCGATACAATCGCCCCATGCCGCCCGGTGCCCCCGGTGGCTTGGCCCGAGTTGATAGACGGCGCGAGACAGCTTTGCCAACAGGGATTTTGCGTATGTCGGAGCTGTATTGAACATGCCAAGCTTCCCTAGCGGCGCGTTCCGGTTCTATTGCAGCGCACCATGCGACTAGCGCTTTTCCAGCCCGAAATTGCGGGTAACGTCGGCACCATCTTGCGGCTTTCTGCATGCATGAGCGTCGCCGTCGATCTGATCGAACCGCTCGGCTTCCCCTTTGGTGATCGCGCCCATCGCCGCGCGGCCATGGACTATGGCGAACAGGCGGAGATTGTCCGCCATGCCGACTGGGAATCGTTCACCGCGCGCGTGCCCGGCCGCATCGTGCTGTTCACTACCCGCGGCGGCATCCCCCTGCCCCAGGCGCGCTTTATGGCCAGCGACACGCTGCTGTTCGGGTCCGAGGGTGCCGGCGCGCCCGATTTCGTGCACGACCGCGCCGATCTTGCGGTGCGTATCCCCATCCGCCCGGGGTTGCGGTCCTTGAACCTTGCCGTCGCAGCGGGCATCGGTCTGGCGGAGGCGCTGCGCCAGACGGAGGGATTTCCACAGTGATCGCATTGGACGAGCAACAGCAACGCGCGCGCAACTGGTTCGAAAGCCTGCGCGATTCGATCTGCGCGGAGTTCGAGGCGGTCGAGCGCGAGGCCGGCTCGGACGCCCGTTTCGAGTATCTGCCGTGGGATCGCAACGACTCGACCGGCGCACCCGGCGGCGGCGGCGTGCGGGGCGTGATGAAGGGCCGCGTGTTCGAAAAGGTCGGCGTAAACGTCTCCACCGTCGGCGGCGCATTCGAAGGCGAGTTCGCCAAGACCATCCATGGCGCGGGCGAAGACCCGCGTTTCTTCGCCACCGGAATCAGCCTGGTCGCGCACATGGCAAATCCGCATGTGCCGGCCGTGCATATGAACACGCGCTTCCTGACCACCACGAAGCGCTGGTTCGGCGGCGGCGCCGATCTCAATCCGCCGATCGCCTATGCCGAGGACACCGCCGATTTCCACGCCCGGCTGCAGGCGGCGTGCGACGCGCACGATCCCGCCTATTACCCCCGCTTCAAAGCCTGGGCGGACGAGTATTTTTTCATCCCGCACCGCAACATGCATCGCGGTGTCGGCGGCATTTTCTACGATCATCTGGAAGGCGAGTGGGAAGCAGATTTTGCCTTCACCCAGGATGTCGGCCGCGCGTTTCTGGACATTTTCCCGAAGCTGGTGCGGCGGCGGATGCATCAGCCGTTCGACGATGCCGATCGCCAGCGTCAGCTCGAATGGCGCGGCCGCTACGCCGAATTCAACCTGATCTATGATCGCGGCACGCTGTTCGGCCTGAAAACGGGCGGCAATGTCGACGCGATTCTGATGAGCCTGCCGCCGCTGACTGCCTGGAGCTGAGATGGGCCTGCTGCCGGTCGCCAACGATCAGATCGCCACGATCGTCACCTCGCTCGAAATGCTCGAGCGGCCGAAACCGCGCCCGGTACCGGCCTCGCCCTTCCGCCTCGTCCACTGGTCCGCACCCGCAAACGACAAATATCGCGCCCTGTTCCGCCGCGTCGGCGCGCCCTGGCTCTGGTTCTCGCGGCTGGTGATGGAGGACGCGGCGCTGCGCCGGATTCTCGATGATCCCGCCATCGCCATCTATGCGGTGGTCGATCGGGCGGGCATCGAGCTGGGGCTACTGGAACTGGACTTTCGGGTCGCCAACACCTGCGAGCTTTCCTTCTTCGGGCTGGTGCCCGAACTTGCGGGCAAGGGCCATGGCAACTGGCTGATGGCGCAGGCGCTCGCCTTTGCCTGGCGCAAGGAAGTGACGCGCGTATGGGTGCACACCTGCACGCTCGACCATCCCGGCGCGCTCGGCTTTTACCGGCGCCATGGTTTCGTGCCGTACAAACGGACCATCGAGACGTTCGTCGATCCGCGCATCGCCGGGGTGCTGCCGCCCGACACGGCACCTCACATTCCCTGTCTGGGCCCCGTTACCCGATAGGCGGCAGCGCGCAGCACCGTAAGCGCCGCCCAGACGAGCCCGGCGACGATCGACAGCGCGACAAAGCTGATCGCTTCCGCCACCTGCCCGCCGCCGATTGCAGTGCCGATCAGCCCGGTCAAAGCGCTGACGATCGCCAATGCCGCAACCCCGGCGACCAGAACCGCACCGCTCGCAAACAATATCACCAGCCAGCCCATACCCCGGCTGCGTCGCCAGCCCTCGCGCACCGCCGACACCAGGCCCGCTTGCGGCTCGGCGGCATAGGCGGGCGCGGCCAGCCAGGTGCGCGCGAACAGGAACAGCCCCGGCAACACGAACAGCGACAGGCCGAGTGAAAGGACCAGCCCGATCAGCAGATCGAGCACCAGAAACGGAAACAGGCGGCGCAGGCTATCGGCCAGCACGGCACCCAGCGTGCGTCCGTCGCGTTGCAGATAGAGCGTCAGTACGGCGAAAATGCCGTAATCCATGGCAAAATTGGAAAGCGCCAGCGGCACCAGATTGGCCTGAGTGAACCGCGCGTAGAAGGCGTTGAACGCTTCGCTCAGCTGCTCGGCTGGCACGTTGCTAGGAATGCCGGCATTGGCTATCAGCAGAATGATCCCCAGCATCGGCAGCACGAAGAACACGCCGGCGATCCGCAGCAACAGCTGGCGCTCCGCGCGCCACAAGGCTCCGGCTTCGACAAACAGTTCCGTAAATCGCAAGGTCACGCGGCAAGCACCTCGTCTTCCAGCGGCGCCCGGGCGGCCAGCGCGACATATAGCTTGGCCAGAAAAACTGCGAAAACCGCCATGAAACTCGCCTGTACCGCTGCCGTCACGATCGACGTCAGAACGCTCGCCAACGAAAGGCCTTCCGAATCGTTGCCGATAAGCAGTGCAAACACGCTGCCAAAGACCGTGGATGCCGCCAGCCGACACACCGCCGCCAGCACGCCGAGCAGGATCAGCACGCCAGCGATACGCAGCGCATAACCGCGCGTCAGCGCCCAGGCGCGCGCCAGCGAGCGCAGCGCCCCGCCTTCCTGCACCAGAACCGCCTGCGCGATCGAGAAGCGCGAAACCAGCCAGATGCCGATGACGAGGGCCAGGATCGAGTAGAGGCTGACGGCCAGGGCGGCGGCGGGTGCGATCTGCGGCGCCACGCCCCGCCCGACCGCAGTGAAGTCGACGCCCCCTATGGCGAGGATGACGACTGCCGGCAGCGCCAGCAGGGCAATGCCCACCCCCAGCAATATGCTCTGCGCCAGCGCCGCAAACAGCCGCTGCCGCGCCACTGCCCCGGCACGCTGCCCCTGCGTACCGATCGCAAGACCGGTAATCGTCAGCGTTCCCCAGATCGAAACGAATGCGAAGAGCAGTTCGAGGAGCGTCAGTTGTGCAGCCAGCATGCGCGACGCGGAGCGGATCACCACATCCAGATTGATGGTGATCGAGGCAGGCACGAAGAACGCGAGCAGCGCCGTCGGCAGGATCGTGCCGAGATTGTCGCCCAGAAACTCGACCGTCCGATCCCAGACGGTTCCCATCTTCACCATATGCCTGCACCCCTTGTCGGCTTCCTGCCTGTTAGCCCCCGCCGCCGGGCTTGCCAATGCTTGCGCTGGGCGACGGATCGGCGCAATCGGCCCCTTGTGATGCAACATGTGATGCAACAGGATATCGAATGGCGGGTCGAGCCGCAGCAGGTGGACTATGGTGAGGCCCTGCAGACCATGGAGGCACGCGCCGCCGCGGTAACGGCGGGCGCCGCGCGCGAACTGGTCTGGCTGCTCGAACACCCCGCAGTCTATACCGCCGGCACCAGTGCAGATCCGGTCGAGATGCTCGATCCGCGCTTTCCGGTGCACCGCGCCGGCCGCGGCGGGCGCTACACCTATCACGGCCCCGGCCAGCGGATCGGCTATGTCGTGCTCGACCTGCGCAAGCGGCGGCGCGATGTGCGCAACTATGTCCATGCCATCGAAGGCTGGGTGATCGCGGCGCTGGGGGAATGCGGCATTGAGGCGTTCCGCGCACCGGGCCGGATCGGCATCTGGACCCTCGATCGGGGTCAGGAGGCCAAGATCGGCGCAATCGGCGTTCGCATCCGCCAATGGGTCACGCTGCACGGCTTTGCCGTGAACCTGGATCCCGATCTTACCCATTTCGCGGGAATCGTCCCTTGCGGGATCGCCGAATATCCCGTTACGAGCGCTGCGGCTCTGGGGCGCCCGATTGCGGCGGATCGATTCGACGCCGCGTTGGGGGCCACATTTTTGCCATTTTTAGACGGTCTGGCTTGCACCGAGTGAAATCGAGTCTTGAGGGTGTGCCCCGAACCGTCTAATGTCCAGTCCGGTTTGGGTATTAACGGCGTAAACCGTCGTCCAAATCCACTATCTAGGGAGCTATCTAAATGCGTGCAGTCCTTTCGAAGATCGTTGCTGGTTCGATGATCGCCGGTGCGGCCCTCCTGGCCTCGGCGTGCACCAACAACGAGACCACGGCTGTCAACAACACCACCGAAGTCGTTGCTCCGGACAATGGCGCGACCGACGCGATGGTTGGCAACGTTGAGACCCCGGCTGACAACGCCGCCGACAACGGCACTGCCAACGTCGCTGGCAACGCGATGTAATCATCGCGCGAAAGCGTGTTTCGAAGGGGCCGTCCGGGCGACCGGGCGGCCCCTTTCCATTTCCGGCCCCGGTCGCCCCCGCTGGGGCGCGGCACAAAATCCGCAATTCACCGCATAATCGAATCCCGCCGGAAAAAAGGGGCTTGGGCGACGAATCGAAACGCCCTACGAGCGGTTTCATGACAATTATGAGGGGCGGAATGCTCGTTCGGCCTATTGCCTTCACCGCCGCGATCGCGGCTGTTTTCTGCTTTTCCACGCCCGCCTCGGCGCAGTTCTTCCTGAAACCTGTCGACCTTTCGGCCGCGCCGGTCACCGGCGAGGAACCCGGGATGACCGGCCCCGCGCTGCCCGGCGCAACGCAGGCGGAATTGCGCGCGGCGCTGGTGTGGAATCTCCGCGCGGCACTCAACGTTGCTGCACTGCAATGCGCATTTTCGCCGACGCTGCTCAGCCTGGAAAGCTATCAGGCAGTACTGCGCGATCACAAGGTAGAACTGGCCAATTCACTCGAAACGGTCCAAAAATATTTTACAAGAACCAACAAGAATAAAAAAGTCGCCGATACGGAATTTGATCGTTTCGGGACGCGCGTTTATTCTGGTTTCTCGACTGTCTCAGGACAGCTTTCTTTTTGCCAGACTGCGGCCGCAATCGGCCAGGACGCGGTGTTCGCGCCGCGGGGCAAGTTGGGAGACGTAGCGGCCGCCCGGATGCGGGAGCTGCGCGCCAGCCTCGCCGCCTGGGGCGAGCAATATTTCCGCAGCCGTCGCACCGCGATCATCATGCCCGGCATGCGCCCGCTGCCGCCCTTCGGCAATGAGCGCTGCTGGCGGCGTGAGGAATATCAGCCGCGCAAGTGCGGCCGCCTGCCCGAATAACCCCGCCGGGGCTGCGCCCGATCAGCGCAGCCCCAGCGTCTTGTGGTTCTGAAGCGTCAGCCGCCAGCGCGGCCGCGCCAGCGCAAGATCGATCGCGGCCTGCGCATTCGCTGCCGCCGCCGCATCGTCCATCGGCTGCACCAGGAAATGGGCGAAGTCCCATGCCTCCAGCGCCTCCGGGTCGATGCCCGCCTGCGGCCATACCAGCTTCAGTTCATCGCCTTGCTGCTGGACCACCGTGCTGCCCGCCTTGGGGCTGACGCAGATCCAGTCGATGCCGGGATGCACCGCCAGCGTGCCGTTGGTCTCGATCGCAATGCGGAAGCCCCGCGCATGCAGTGCCGCCACCAGTGCATCATCGACCTGCAGCATGGGTTCGCCGCCGGTCAGCACGACGAAGCGCCGGTCGCCGCCCGGCCCCCAATGCTCCGCCACCATATCCGCCAGCGCCGCCGCATCGGCAAACCGGCCGCCGCCGGCGCCGTCGACGCCCACAAAGTCGGTGTCGCAGAACCGGCAGATCGCGCTCGCCCGGTCCTGCTCGCGCCCCGACCAGAGATTGCAGCCGGCGAAGCGGACGAACACCGCCCGCGCGCCGGCATTCACGCCTTCGCCCTGCAGCGTCAGGAAGATTTCCTTGACCGCGTAGCTCATGGCCGCGTGGCGTAGATCGTCGGATCGGGCAGCCCCGCCTCCTCGAAACCGCGCATCCGCAGGCGGCAGCTGTCGCACAGGCCGCAATGCACCCCGCCGGGCGCCGGATCGTAGCAGGACCAGCTCATGCCGGCGTCGAGCCCCAGCCGCGCCGCCTCGCGCACGATATCGGCCTTGGTCATATCCTGAAGCGGCGCGCGGATGCGGAACGGCGCGCCTTCCACTCCGGCCTTGGTCGCCACTTCGGCCAGTTTCTCGAACTCGGCGATGAATTCCGGCCGGCAATCGGGATAGCCCGAATAATCGAGCGCGTTGACGCCGATATAAAGGTCGCGGGCACCCGCTGCCTCGGCCCAGCCGAGTGCCAGGCTCAGGAAGATCGTGTTGCGCGCCGGCACATAGGTGACGGGAATGTCCTCCCCCACGCCGGTCTTGGGCACGGCGATATCGTCGGTCAGCGCGGATCCGCCAAAGGCGCGCAGGTCGAGCGGCAGCACCACATGGCGTTCCGCACCCAGCATCGCCGCGATCCGCCGCGCGGAAGCCAGCTCCACCTGATGCCGCTGGTTGTAATCGATCGACAATGCAAACAGCCGGTGCCCGTCTTCCCGGGCACGCGCCGCCGACACCATCGAATCCAGTCCGCCCGAAATCAGGGCGATTGCCACACTATTGCTCATCGCGCGCATCTACCCGTTTTTGCTGCAAAGCAAAATGGGCCGCCCCTTGGGGACGGCCCTGAGTCAGGATGGGATAACCAATGCCAGAGAGGAAAACCGCTCTCGCAAGAGCAAGCTATCTCTACCGCAACAGGGTTAAGAGCAGGTAAGCGCCACTAGGCGCAATCGCCGACCCGCCGCGCGTCGAAGGTTTCGGAGAAAGGCAGCCCGTCGATCACGCCTTGCGTGTCGATCGAGATCGAGCGGGGCGTATCCACCACCAGCCGGGTCAGCACCGTGCCATGGCCGGCGCAGCTCTGGCGGACGGTGGCGCGGCTCGCCGCGCTTTCCAGCACCAGCGGCTGACAGGCCAGTTCGCTATGGTTGAGGCGCAGGAGCTGGTAGGAATCGCGCAGGCACAGGGTCTCCTCCTTGCCTTCGGAATTGCGCAGCACCCATTTGCCCTTCTGGACCATGTTGACGGCCGGCAGATCGATGCTGCGTTTCGCCGCCGACTGCCCGGCCTGCCCGGCGATCGCCCCGCCCGTAATCAGCGCCAGTCCGGCAACAGCCGCCACGCCCGTCCATGCCTTACTCTTGCTCACCCGTCTTCACTCCGCTCGGGCGCGACACCGCTCGCGCGGCGCCCTTCCGTCACTATTCATATCAGAGGTGAATTACGGCTTTACAACGGCGGCGGAACGAAATCGGCAAGGGCGACCGGGAACTGTTTGGAGCAAAAGGCGCAGTCCACCTTGATCACGCCGCCCTCGTCCGCCATCGCCGCCCGCTCTTCCTCGGGGAACTTGGCGAGCACCTGCTGGATATAGTCCGCCCCGCAGCGGCAGCCGCGCGACAGGTCGCTGCCGGCCAGCAGCCGCACTTCCTCTTCCTCGTTGAACAGCCGCCACACCAGTCCTTCCAGCGAAATAGCCGGATCGGCCAGCTCGTCGGCGCCCATGGTGCTGCCCAGCGCCTCGACATGCTGCCATTCGGGATGGTCGAGCCGCACATGCAGCCGCTCGCGCCCCACCTCGCCCTCGGGCAGATGCTGGAGGAACAGGCCGCCGGCGATCATCTGGCCGGTCGCCTTGTCCTTCTGCACGCCCAGCCGCACCAGCGTGGGGATCTGTTCCGACTGGATGAAATAGCTCTGCGCCGCCTCGGCGATCGAGGCGCCTTCGAGCGGAACGATGCCCTGATAGCGTTCCTTGGTCAGCGCCTGGTCGAACGTCACCGCCAGATAGCCGCCGTTGAACAGCGACTTAAGCGACGGGTTCTTGCCAAGCTGGCTCAGCCGCACGGCGTCGAACTGGACATAGCCGCGCAGCGCGCCGTTCTGGTAATCGCACACCATCAGGCTGACGATGCCCCGCTGGGTCTGCGCCTGCAGCGTCATCTGCCCTTCGGCATCCTTCAGCGTGCTGCCGAGCAGCGCGGTCAGCGTCAGCGCCTCGGCCAGCAGCTTTTCGATCGGTGCGGGATAGGCATGGGCGGAGAGAATCTCGTTCAGCACCGGCCCCAGCCGCGCGACGCGGCCGCGGACATGGCGGTCGGGAATGGCAAAGCCGGTCACGCGATCGAGATCGGCGGCGGGAACGGGGTTGGTCACGGTACGTCTCCGGCAATTCGCCGGGGGCCGCGAGAAGTCGGGAGACTCCGCGCGTTCCGGGGCGAACGCAGCTTTGGGGTTCGGAGCGCTAGATAGGGGTTTGGCGGCGGGAAACAATCCACCCCGGCCGCCCCACGCGGACGCCCCCGCCCCGGGCGCGCCACAGAAGCAAAAAGGGCCGGAACTTTCGTCCCGGCCCCTTCTGTCTTATTCCGCGTCGGCCTTCTTCTTGGCCGGTGCCTTTTTCGGCTTGGCCGGGGCTTCCTCGCCCTCGGCCGCTTCGGCCTTCTTCGGCGCAGCCTTCTTGGCCGGCGCCTTCTTCACCAGCTCGGCAGCCGCTTCCGCCTCGGCAGGGGCAGCTTCCGCTGCGTCCTTGGCGGCAGCCTTCTTGGCGGCCGGCTTCTTCGCGGGCTTGGCGTCCTCGGCCGCAGGCGCATCGCCCTCGGCATCGGCCTTCTTGGCAGCCTTCTTCTTGGCCGGCTTGTGATCATGATCGTGGTCATGGTCGTGCACATGGGTGCCCGAGGCGAAGCCGTCTTCGCTCTCGATAGCCGCTTCCAGCTCCTCGCGCGTCACTTCGCGGTCGCTGATCTCGGCCTTTTCGAACAGGAAGTCGACGACCTTGTCCTCGAACAGCGGCGCACGCAGCTGGGCGGCCGCCATCGGCTCCTGCTGGATATACTGGATGAAGCGCTGGCGATCCTGCGGGCCGTACTGCTGCGCAGCCTGCGCGATCAGGCGGTTCATTTCCTGCGCGGTCACTTCGACGCCATTGGCGGTGCCGATTTCGCTGAGCAGCAGACCCAGGCGGACGCGACGCTCGGCGATCGCGCGGTAATCTTCCCGCTCATTCTCCAGCTCGGCCAGCGCCGCAGCCGGATCTTCCTCATGCTCGGTCTCGTGGACCAGCTGATGCCAGATCTGGTCGAATTCGGCCTCGACCATCGACGGCGGGACCGGGAAGTCATGGCCGGCGGCGAGCTGGTCGAGCAGCTTGCGCTTCATATGGGTGCGGGTCAGGCCGTTGAGCTGCTGCTCGATCTGGCCCTTGAGCAGGCCCTTGAGCTGCTCCAGATCCTGCAGGCCGAACGCCTTGGCCATTTCGTCGTCGATCACGGTCTCACCCGCGGTCTGCACCGCAGTCACCTTGACCTCGAACGTCGCCGGCTTGCCGGCCAGGTTCTTGGCGCCGTAATCTTCCGGGAAGGTGACGTTCAGCACCTTCTCTTCGCCAACCTTCACGCCGGTCAGCTGCTCTTCAAAGCCCGGGATCAGACGGCCCGAGCCCAGCTCGACCGCCATGCCCTCGCCGGTGCCGCCTTCAAAGGCAACGCCGTCGACCTTGCCGACGAAGTCCATGACGACCTGGTCGCCCGTCGCCGCGGCATGGCCTTCGGCGGCGTCTTCCCAGCGCTTCTGGTTGCTGGCGAGTTGTTCGAGCTGCGTCTGCAGCTCCGAGTCGCTGACCGGCACGGTCAGCCGTTCGAGCTTCAGGCCTTCGATCGACGGAGTCGGGACGTCGGGCAGCACTTCCAGCTCGACCTTGATCTCGGCATCGGCGCCGGGGGCATATTCGCCTTCCAGGCTGACCGACGGCTGCATCGCCGGACGCAGCTTGTGCTCGGCGATCAGCTGCTGGATGCCTTCCTGAATCGAGCTGTTGAGCGCGTCCTGCGCCAGCGCTTCGCCGTGCATCTTGCGGACCAGGTTGGTCGGCACCTTGCCAGGGCGGAAGCCGGGCATACGCACCTGCGGCGCGACGCGCTTCACTTCGGCATCGACCTTCGAGTCGATATCCTGCGCCGTGATCTTCAGCGTGTAGGCGCGCTTCAGGCCCTCGTTCAACGTCTCGACAGTCTGCATTCTCACGCTTTCTCAAAGGAATCGGAATTGCGGTGTACCACACACAGCCGCGAGGGACTGGTGCGGGCGAAGGGAGTCGAACCCCCACATCTTTCGATACTGGAACCTAAATCCAGCGCGTCTACCAGTTCCGCCACGCCCGCAGGGGACACCGCCGGTCGGCGGGCTCTATAGCAGTCATGGGGCTCTGGGCAAGCGCGGAAGCAACGTTCGCGATCGTACCGCGTTGGGAACGGCAAAAGGAGAGCCGTTTTGCCCGTAGAGCCCCCCGTCCAGCCCACCCAGCCCGAACCCGAGTTTCCACCGGTACCGACGCCGGGCGCGCCCGACCCGGCATCGCCCGAAATCGTGCCGCCCGCGCCGGACATTGACGTCCCGGCCCCGCAGCCGGGCGGCGATCCGGGCACCGCGCCCGGCCAGCCGATCGCCTGACGGATAAGGAAAAGCACCATGGCCAAAGATGCAGAAGAACGCGACCGCGACGATCCCCGCCCCGACATCCAGCAGGCCGTAGAGGCCCGCTCGGATGCCGCCAAGGCCGCAGCGGGCGGCGCTTCACCGCTGGCCGATGCCGGCGCCGATGTCGCCGGTGAAGGCGGGGCGGACGGGATTGTGAAGAATCAGGAATAGCGGGGTCACCCTCACCCTTCCCACCGCCTGCGGCGGCGGGCCCCTTCCCTCTCCCAAGGGGAGAGGGAGGGAGGCGCGGAGCGCCGGAAGGGTGAGGGTGACCGCGTCCCGAACAGAGGGCGGAGATAGATGCTAGAAAAGCACCTGATGAAGCTTCGTCTGCGTGACGCGATCAGCGCCGAGGAAGAAGAGGCGTTGCGCCGCGCGATCGTCGACACGCGCTCGCACCCGGCCGGACAGGTGCTGGTGCGCGCCGGAGTCGAGATCGAGCATTCCACGCTGCTGCTCGACGGGCTGCTCGCCCGCTACAAGGATCTGAGCGAGGGCCAGCGCCAGATCACGCATATCCATGTCGCCGGCGATTTCGCCGATCTGCACGGCTTCACGCTGAAACGACTCGATCACTCGGTGATGGCGCTCACCAATTGTGTCGTCGCACGGGTGCCTCATGGGCGAATAACGGAAATCACCGAAACGCTCCCCCACCTCACCCGCGTCATGTGGTTTTCGACCAATGTCGATGCGTGCATCCACCGCGAGTGGGAAGTATCGCTCGGCCGCCGCTCCGCCATCCAGCGCGCGGCGCATCTGTTCTGCGAATTGCAGGTGCGGCTCGGCGTGGTCGGCCTTTCCGATCCGCGCGGCTATGATCTCCCGATCAGCCAGGCCGAACTGGCCGAATGCCTGGGGCTCACCCCAGTCCACGTGAATCGGGTACTGCGCGAGCTGCGCGAACGCCGGCTGGTCGAGTTTCGCGGCGGCCGCGTGACGCTGCAGGATTTCGAAGCCTTGCAGCAACTGGCGGAGTTCGACCCCGCCTATCTCTACCTCGAAACGCGGCCGCGCTGACCGCTCAGCCGGTCACGCGCCGCGCGCTGAGGATCTTCACCGGCGCCTCGGGCACTTCGCCCTTGAACGTGCCCTGCACCGTCTTGGTCGGCGAGACGGGGGCATCGAAAATCTTCATCAGCGCGTCGCTGCCCTCCACCACCCGGCCGAACGCGGCATAACCCAGATTGTCGCCGGGCTTCGACGGGTCGGCATCGAACGAGGGCTGATCACCCACCATGATCGTAAACTCGCCCCGCGCGCTGCCGGGCTTCAGCCGCGGCATGGAAAGCGTGCCGTCGAGATGCTTGATCCCGGTCTCGCTGGTCGGTTCGTGCTTGATCGGCGGAAACATCTTCGCCGGCGTGTTCTGCACCCCGAACTGCACGAACCCGAAGTGGTCTGCCACCTTGGCGACCCGATAGAACACCACGCCGTCGAGCCGCTTTGCATCGACATAGCGCAGGAAGTTGCGGGCAGTAACCGGTGCCTTGTCAAGATAAACCTCAACCACCATCCGCCCGGCGCTGGTTTCGATGGCGACGCGCGGATTGGCGGCGGGGGCTGCGGGCCCCGGCGCGGTCTGCGCGGATACGGGAAACACGAACAAGCAGGCAATCATCGCGAAAAGGCGCCGAAGCATCTCATGCATCCCCATCGTTTCCGTGCTTCCCTTCATCGAGCGACCGCTGTTTCGCAAGGTCACGGCTCTCCGTTTTTAGCGGCCGAGCTACCGGGCAGACCTCTTGCAGGAAGCCATGCAACGTATTCGCCAACTGATCGGGCGCAAGCCGATAATGGACAAATTGGCCGCGCTTTTCGCTCACGACGAGACCCGCATTTTCCAACACCGAGAGATGCTGGGACACTGCGGGCTTGGACATTTCGAAGCGCGAGGAAATTTCCCCGGCGGTCAGTTCCGCATGGCTGAGATAGGCAAGAATCTTACGGCGGACCGTCGACGAGAGAGCTTCAAACACGCGCTGCATGCCGCAAGCTATTAATTGATTTCCTAATTGCCTTCCAGTCGGTAGCTATATAAGCAATAACTTAATTACCTAAAAGGAGGTGCCGAGATGGGCGATCCCAATGCGGTGGGCAGTCTGGCCTGCTCCGACGGCAGCGACGCAGTCGAAGGTACGGTTTCCTGGTCTCCTGGCATCTCGATCTGGAACGCCCTTATGGCCAGCACGGCTGTTATTCTGGGACCGCTCACCTTCACACCTGCCGCTGGCATCGTGTTTCTCGCGACCACCGGCCTGGCTTTACTCCTGGGCCATTCTGTGGGCTATCATCGGCAGCTCATTCACCAGAGCTTTGAGTGCCCCTCCTGGCTCAAGCTGGTGCTGATGTGGTTCGGAGCTGCAACAGGCATGGCGGGCCCGATCGGCATCGTTCGCACGCATGATTTGCGGGACTGGGCGCAACGACAAGCCCGATGCCACCCTTATCTCAGCCATCGCTCCGGAATGCTGCGGGATGCGTGGTGGCAACTCCATTGCCGGCTGCGCCTGTCGAACCCGCCCCTGTTCGACACGCGGCGGATCGAAGCCGTGCCATTTTATCGCTGGCTCGACCGCACATGGATGCTCCAACAGCTACCCGTCGCAGCCTTGCTGTTCGCAGCTGGCGGCACCTCGTTCGTCGTCTGGGGCGTTTGCGTACGCATTTTTGTAAGCGCCCATGGCCATTGGTTCATAGGGTATCTGGCGCACCGACGCGGCCCGCAGACGTGGGAAGTGACAGGCGCCGGCATACAGGCACATGACGTCCCCTGGGCCGCGATTCTGACCATGGGGGAAGCATGGCACAACAATCACCATGCCTTCCCCGGCTCGGCCCGTATCGGCCTCTACCCCGGGCAAAGCGACTGGGGCTACGCGTTCATCCGGCTATTGGAACGGCTGGGGCTGGCATGGGACATCCAGACGCCGGCAACCTTGCCCGGACGCCCCATGTTGAAACCGATCAGCTCAGCGCCTTCTTCAGCAGCTCGTTGACCACGGCGGGGTTGGCCTTGCCGCCCATTGCCTTCATCGTCTGGCCGACGAAGAAACCGAACAGCGCTTCCTTGCCGCCGCGATATTGTTCGAGCTGGTTCGGGTTCTTCGCCAGCACCTCGGCGATCACTGCCTCGATCGCGCCGGTGTCGCTGGTCTGCTTCATGCCCCGTTCTTCGACGATCTTGCCCGGCGCGTCGCCGGTTTCCAGCATGATCTCGAACACCTGCTTGCCCAGCGTGTTCGAAATGGTGCCGTCGGCGACCAGCGCGAGCAGTTCGGCGCCCTGTTCGGAGCTGACCGGGCTCTCGTCAATGCCCTTGCCGAGGCGGTTGAGCGCCCCGTACAGGTCCGAGAGCAGCCAGTTGGCCGCGGCGCGCGCGACTTCCTGTTCGCCCTTCTTCTGGATCCGCGCGCTTTCGGCGAGCAGCGCCTCGAACCAGCGCGCCGTTTCCGCCTCGGCGGTCAGCACCGCAGCGTTATAGGCAGTGAGGCCCAGCGATTCCTCGTAGCGGCGGCGCTTGGCGTCGGGCAGCTCGGGCAGGCTGGCGCGGCATTCCTCGAGAAACGCATCGTCCAGTTCCAGCGGCAGCAGGTCGGGATCGGGGAAGTAGCGATAATCCTGCGCGTCTTCCTTCGAGCGCATCGACCGCGTCTCGCCCTTGTCCGGATCGAACAGGCGGGTTTCCTGCACCACCCGGCCGCCGCTCTCCAGCACCTCGACCTGGCGGCGCGCCTCATATTCGATCGCCTGCATCACGAACCGGACCGAGTTGACGTTCTTGGTTTCGGTGCGCGTGCCGAACGGATCGCCCGGCTTGCGGACCGAGACGTTGACGTCGGCGCGCATCGAGCCCTGGTCCATATTGCCGTCGCACGAGCCGACATAGCGCAGGATCGCGCGCAGCTTGCTGAGATACGCCCCCGCCTCGGCCGGCGAGCGCATGTCGGGCTTGGACACGATTTCCATCAGCGCCACGCCGGCGCGATTGAGGTCGACGTACGAGCGCGTCGGATGCTGGTCGTGCATCAGCTTGCCGGCGTCCTGCTCGACATGGATGCGCTCGACGCCGATGGTCTTCACCTCGGCCTCGGGGTCCTTCTCGTCCAGGCTGATCGTGATCTGCCCCTCGCCCACCAGCGGGTGGTAGAGCTGGCTGATCTGATAGCCCTGGGGATTGTCGGCGTAGAAATAGTTCTTGCGGTCGAACCGCGACCATTTGTTGATCACCGCGCCGATCGCCATGCCGCTGCGCACCGCCTGGCGGATGCACTCGCGGTTGAGCACCGGCAGCATCCCCGGCATGGCCGCATCGACCAGGCTGACCTGGCTGTTCGGCTCGGCTCCGAATGCCGTCGCCGCGCCGGAGAACAGCTTGGCCTGCGAGGTGATCTGCGCATGGACTTCGAGGCCGATCACGACCTCCCATTCGCCGGTATCGCCCTGAATTCGGTAGCTCGATGCAGTCTTGGTCGCCATGTGCTCTTCACAAGGTAAGGGGAATATCGTGGCGTTGCCTATCGCGCGTCGACGCCGGAACGTCCAGCGCCCAATTGCGCACCCGCGCGGAGTCGATTAGGCGCCGCCGATCGGTTAGGGTCGGGGAATGGCGGTGACGGCTGGATTTGGGGATCGGCTTGCGGGCCTGCGCGTGGCGGTGCTGCTCCCATGCTATAACGAGGAAGTCGCGATCGCCCGCACGGTCGAGGCGTTCCGCGCGAGCCTGCCCGGCGCGACCGTCTATGTGTACGACAACAACAGCGCCGACCGCACGATAGAGGTCGCCCGCGCCGCCGGGGCGGTGGTCCGCAGCGAGCGGATGCAGGGCAAGGGCAATGTCGTGCGCCGCATGTTCGCCGATATCGAGGCGGACGTGTATGTCCTGTCCGACGGCGACCTGACCTATGACGCCGCCGCCGCGCCGATCCTGATCGAGCGGCTGCTCGACGAACAGCTCGACATGGTCGTCGGCGCGCGCAAGTCCGAAGTGGAGCTGGCCTATCGGCGCGGCCACCGGTTCGGCAACCGGATGCTCACCGGCATGCTGGCGCGGCTGTTCGGCCGCAGCTTCAGCGACATTCTCTCCGGCTACCGCGTCTTCTCGCGCCGGTTCGTGAAGAGCTTTCCGGTGCTGTCCTCGGGGTTCGAGATCGAGACCGAGATCAGCATCCACGCGCTCGAACTGCGCATGCCGGTGGCCGAAGTGGTGACCGCCTATGCCGCCCGGCCCGAGGGTTCGATCTCGAAGCTGTCCACCTATCGCGACGGCTGGCGCATCCTGCGCACGATCGTGAACCTGTTCCGGATCGAGCGGCCGATCCTGTTCTTCGGCAGCATCGGCGGCGTATTGGCGCTGCTCGCGCTGCTGCTGGCGGTGCCGCTGGCCGTCACCTACTGGCACACCGGCCAGGTGCCACGCCTGCCGACGGCGGTGCTGGTGACGGGGCTGGCGATCGTCGCGACGCTGAGCGTCTTTACCGGGCTGATCCTCGACACGGTGGTGCGCGGCCGGCGCGAAGTGCGACGGCTGGCGTATCTGGCGGTGCCGATCGTCGAAGGGTAACGCCGCTCCCCGGCGGGGTATCTCGATTACAACGCGCTGTTTCGCTCCCCTCCCTGCAAGGGAGGGGCCGGGGGTGGGTGCGCGCGTCCGCGCGCTTCGAAGACTCGTTTGCTCGGGGAAAGCGAGACCCGCCGCCTGAAGGCGGCGGACCCACCCCTGCCCCCTCCCTTGCAGGGAGGGGAACTATCTCACCACCACGCCTTCGGCCGCGCGGTGAAGCCCGCGCGCTGCTCGATCGCCAGGCCGGCGTTGAGCACGCCCTGCTCGTCGAACGGCTTGCCGATGATCTGCAGCCCCAGCGGCAGGCCCGCTGCATCCAGCCCGCCCGGCACGCTCATCGCCGGCACGCCCGCCAGGCTCGCCGGCACCGTGAACACGTCGTTGAGGTACATCGCCAGCGGATCGACCTTCTCGCCCAGCCCGAACGCCGCGCTCGGGGCAGTCGGGGTCAGCAGCAGGTCGCACTGGCTCCAGGCATTGTCGAAATCGCGCGCAATCAGCGTGCGGACCTTCTGCGCCTGGGTGTAATAGGCGTCGTAGAAGCCGGCCGACAGCACATAGGTGCCGATCAGGATGCGCCGCTTCACTTCGTCGCCGAAGCCGGCGGCGCGGGTGGCGGCGTACATTTCGTGCAGGTTCTGGCCCTCGGCCAGCTCGCGCAGGCCATAGCGCACGCCGTCATAGCGCGAGAGGTTCGACGAAGCCTCGGCCGGCGCGATGATGTAATAGGCCGGCAGCGCATATTTGGTGTGCGGCAGGCTGACCTCGACGATCTCGGCGCCGGCATCCTTCAGCCAGGCGATGCCCTGCTGCCACAGCGCTTCGATCTCGGCCGGCGTGCCGTCCATGCGGTATTCGGCCGGAATGCCGACGCGCTTGCCGCGCAGGTCAGCCGAAAGACCCGCCTCCCAATGCGGTACCGGCATGTCGAGCGAGGTCGAGTCCTTCGGATCGAAGCCCGCCATCGCCTCGAGCAAGATCGCGCAGTCACGCACGTCGTGCGCCATCGGCCCCGGCTGGTCTAGCGAGGAGGCGAACGCCACCACGCCCCAGCGCGAGCAGCGGCCATAGGTCGGCTTGATGCCCGAAATGCCGGTGAACGCCGCCGGCTGGCGGATCGAGCCGCCGGTGTCGGTGCCGGTCGCCGCCGGGCACAGGCGGGCGGCAATGGCCGCCGAGCTGCCGCCCGAGGAGCCGCCGGGCGCGAGCGGCGTGGTATCGCCCTCGCCCCGCCGCCACGGCGAGATCACATTGCCGAAATAGCTGGTCTCGTTCGACGAGCCCATCGCGAACTGGTCGAGATTGAGCTTGCCGAGCATGCCCGCGCCCGCTTCCCACAATTTGTGCGAGACGGTCGATTCATAGACCGGCGTGAAGCCTTCGAGGATGTGGCTGGCGGCAGTGGTCTGCACGCCCTTGGTGGCGAACAGATCCTTCATGCCGATCGGCACGCCGGCCAGCGGCTTCAGCGTCTCGCCCGCGGCGCGCGCCTTGTCGGCGGCATCGGCGGCGGCGAGCGCATGCTCGGGCGTCTCGACGATGAAGGCGTTGAGCGCCTTGGCACCGGCAACCGCCGCATTGAACGCCTCAGCCACTTCGCGCGCCGAAAATTCGCCGTCGCGCACGCCGTTGCGGATGGCGGCGACGCCCAGATCAGTCATCGCGCTCATTCCACCACCTTCGGAACCGTAAAGAAGCCATGTTCGCCCTGCGGCGCATTCGCCAGCACCGCATCGCGCTGGTTGCCATCCGTGATCACGTCGGCGCGCAGGCGCAGCGTGTTCGGGATCACCGCAGTCATCGGCGCGACATCCTTGGTGTCGACTTCGCCAAGCTGCTCGATCCAGCCCAGGATGTTGTTGAGTTCGGGCGCGAGGCGCTCGGCTTCGGCGTCGCTGATCGCGATGCGCGCCAGATTCGCCACTTTCTTCACGGTTGCGGTATCTACGGACATGGCCTGCGCCTATCAGCCGCGCCCCGCCCCTTCAAGCGCCTGCGGTTGCAGATCGCGCATCAAGGTGCTTGCGGTTGCATCCTTCGCACGCAACACTGACCGGAACGCGATTGCGTCCCCGCCTGTTTATGCTGCAATGCACAATGGAGAGGCCGATTGGCCCGGAAATTCCTCTATGCGGTTGCGATCCTGATCATGCTCGGCGTTGCTTCCATGTTTGCCTACCGGCTCTACGGCGTGCAGTTGCTGCGCCAGTTCATGGTGCCTTCGGCGGCGGTGGTCGATCTGCCGCCCGCCTCGCCGCGCAGCTATGCCCGCGCCGACATGTGGATTGCCCGGCCCGACAAGCCCGGCAACCCCGCGCTCTGGACCCCCGCCGGCCAAAGCCCGGCGACGGCGCCCAAGGCGGCCTTGTTCTTCATCCACCCCACCTCGTTCCTCGACAACCAGCGCTGGAACGCGCCGCTCGACAATGTCGATGCCAATAACCGCGCCGCGCTGTTCCTGCGCGGCCAGGCGAGCGCGTTCAACGACGTGGCGGCGATTTGGGCGCCGCGCTATCGGCAGGCGACTTTCGGCGCCTTCCTGACCAGCAAGACGCAGGCGCAACAGGCGCTCGACTTCGCCTATCGCGACGTGCTGGCGGCGTTCGAGGAGTTTCTGCACGAAGCTGGCGACCGGCCGATCATCCTGGCCGGCCACAGCCAGGGCGCGCTTCACCTCGCCCGGCTGCTGGCCGAGCGAGTCGCGGGCACCCCGCTCCAGCAGCGCGTGGTCGCCGCCTATGTCGTCGGCTGGCCGGTCTCGCTAACCGCCGACCTGCCGAAAATGGGCCTGCCCGCCTGCACCGGCCCCGACCAGCCAGGCTGCATCCTGTCTTGGCAGAGCTTCGCCGAGCCGGCCGAGCCGGCGCTGATCGTCGACACGTTCGACGCGACCACCGGCTTCACCGGCAAGCCGCGCGCCGGCACGAAGATGCTGTGCACAAACCCGATCACCGGCAAGCCCGACGACAGCGCGCCGGCCAGCGCCAATCTGGGTGCGCTGATCCCGGACCTGAACCTGCAATCGGCGCATCTGGAAGCCGGGCGCATCCCGGCGCGCTGCGAAGGCCGCGGCATCCTCACCATCGGCACCTCGCCCCCCGATTTCGGCCAATATGTGCTGCCAGGGAACAACTATCACGTGTTCGATTACAGCCTGTTCTGGGCCAATATCCGCGTGGATGCCGCGCGGCGGCTGGCGGCGTTCGAGGCGCGGAAGGGGTAAGGGCAGCGAGAGCCGGCACCTTGCAGATAGCAAAATGTTCCCCATATGTTCGTTCGCTCTCCGTTTGGGAGCACGCTCTTTGAACCCGTGAGAACCAGCATCCTAGCGCGCTCGCGCGCGAGCCTGAACTTCCTGAACTTCACGAACCGTGCAGGGACAACAATCCTCCTCCCCGGCGGCAATCGCATTTGGCTCTATTACTCCCCTCCCTGCATTTGCAGGGAGGGGCTGGGGGTGGGTCCGCCGCCGTCAGGCGGCGGGACTCGCTCTCGGCCCGGCGGGTAAGAGTCTTCGTGGCGCGCAGACGCGCGCACCCACCCCCGGCCCCTCCCCTCCGGGGAGGGGAGTTATGGGTCGAATGCTGCTGCCCTGCCCGCAACTGATAGGGTGAGGGTATCTCCCGCCATCCACGGGGTCGCCGACCCCAACTCCCCTCCGCGAAAACACGCGCGCGAGCCTAAACTTCCTAAACTTTGGAGACCGTGCAGATGCGCCCTCAAGCCGCGATCGGGGTACGCACCCGGCCGGCGGCGATGGCCTGGCGGGCCAGGCTGTCGGCAGCTTCATGCGGAGACAGGCCGTGCGCCTCGGCATGGTCGAGCACCGCCGCGAGCCGCTCGCCGGTCGCCTCGACCCTGGCCGCTACCTCGTCCGACGCCCAGCCGAGATACTCCCCGGCAACGTTGATGATCCCGCCTGCATTCACGACATAGTCGGGCGCATAGAGGATGCCGCGCCGCGCCAGTCGCTCGCCATCCTCGGGCGTCGCAAGCTGGTTGTTGGCGGCGCCGCAAATCACCGCCGCCCGCACTGCATCCACCGAGCCGGCGTGGAACACCCCGCCCAGCGCGCAGGGCGCCAGGATGTCGGCGCGGGCCGTCAGCACCTGACTGGTCGAGGCGACTTCGGCGCCGGTAGCCACGGCAACATGCGCCACCCGGTCCGAATCGACATCGGCAACGATCAGCCGGGCGCCGGCGGCGTGGAGCAGATGCGCCAGCGCCTCGCCGACATGGCCCACGCCCTGGATCGCGACGGTGCATTCGCCGAGTTCACGGCCTAGCTGACGGCGGGCAGCATGGGCCATCGCCACGAACACGCCCCGCGCCGTGTGCGGCGAAGGGTCGCCCCCCGGACGTCCGCTGCGCTGCGCCAGACCGGCGACATGGCGGGTCTCCCCCGCCACCACTTCCATATCGGCGACGCTGGTGCCGACATCCTCGGCAGTGATATAGCGCCCCTCCAGCCGGGCGACGGCGCGGCCGAAGGCGCGGAACAGCTTCACCCGGTCGAAATTCCCCGCCGGCCGCCGCAGCACTGCCTTGGCGCCGCCCAGCGGCAGGCCCGCCATCGCGTTCTTGTAGCTCATCCCCTCGGCCAGCCGCGCGGCGTCCGCGAATGCCGCCTGGCCATCGGCATAGTGCCACAGCCGGCAACCGCCGGCGCCCGGCCCGAGCACCGTCGAGTGGATCGCGATCACCCCGTCGAGGCCCGCGTCCGCATCGTTCAGCACCAGCACCTCGTCGACCGGGCTGTCGCCCTGTACCCGCACCACCATCTTCGATTCCTCCATCAGCAATGCGGGCAATGTGGCAGGGGTAACGGGGTGATGCTTGTCTGATTGCCCCGGGCGCCCGACGATTATGGGTTAAATTTTCCAGCATTTAGCGATAAGCAGAAAAATATGATCGACCTCGATGCACAGGAGCGCAAAATTCTTCGCGAATTGCAGCGCGACGCGAGTCTGACCACCGCCGAGCTGGCCGAGCGGATCGGCCTTTCCCCCTCCCCCTGCTGGCGCCGCGTCGACCGGCTCGAGCGCGAAGGGGTGATCCGCAAGCGCGTGGCGCTGGTCGACCGGCGGCAGGTGGGGCTGAACGCGCACATCTTCGCCCAGGTGAAGCTCAACGCCCATGGCCGCGCCAATCTCGACGAGTTCAGCGCGGCGATTCGCGGCTTTCCCGAAGTGCTCGATGCCTATGTGCTGATGGGGACGGTCGACTTCATGCTGCGCATCGTTGCTCAGGACATCGACGCCTATGAGCGCTTCTTCTTTGAAAAGCTTAGCAAATTGCCCGGCGTGCAGGAAATCAACTCGATCGTCGCGCTGTCGGAGATCAAGTCGACCACCGAACTGCCGATCTGAACGCTCGCACCGCGCCGCCACGCACCGTATAGCGGCCGGGTGATCACCACCGTTCCCAGCGACTTCCGCGCCGCGCTGCCCGAAGGCGGACGCCTGATCGGCCTTGATGTCGGCACCAAGACGATCGGCACCGCGCTGTGCGACGCCGGCTGGAGCTTCGCCAGCCCTGCCCTGCTGATTCGCCGCACGAAGTTCACCAAGGACAAGGCGGCACTGGCCGAACTGATCGCCGCGCAGGCGGTGCGGGGCATGGTGATCGGCCTGCCGCTCAACCTGGACGGCACCGACAGCCCCCGCACCCAGTCGACGCGCGCCTTCGCCCGCAATGTCGCCGATATGGGCCTGCCGATCCTGATGTGGGACGAACGCTGGTCCACCGTCGCGGTCGAACGCACGCTGATCGAGCAGGATGCCAGCCGCGCCAAACGGGCCGAGCTGATCGACAAGATGGCCGCCGCCTATATCCTGCAAGGCGCGATCGACGGTCTGGTCAACGCCTGACCTTGCGCCCGGCCGCGCCGGGGTCTAGGCGGCGGCTTTAATGCACACCTCCGATCATCGCCCCGGTGCCCAGATACAGGGCAGCGCCGTTTTCCCGCACCGGCACCTCACCGGCATTTCGGGACTCCAGCCGCACGAGATCATGTTCCTGCTCGACGAGGCGGAACAATGGGTCGAGGCAAACCGCAGCCGCGCCAAGAGCGACAAAAGGCTGGAGGGGCTCACCCAGATCAACGCCTTTTTCGAGAACTCGACGCGGACGCTCCTGTCGTTCGAGATCGCCGGCAAGCGGCTGGGCGCCGATGTCGTCAACATGCATGCCGCCCAGAGCAGCGTGAAAAAGGGCGAGACGCTGATCGACACGGCCGTCACCCTGAACGCGATGCGCGCCGACGTGATCGTGATACGCCATGCCAGTTCGGGCGCGGTGCGGCTGATCGCCGACAAGGTCGATTGCCCGGTGCTCAACGCCGGCGACGGCTGGCACGAACACCCCACCCAGGCGCTGCTCGACGCGCTGACCATCCGGAGACGTCGCGGATCGGTGGCGGGGCAGCGCGTGGTGATCTGCGGCGATATTCTGCACAGCCGGGTGGCGCGCTCGAACATCCTCGCCCTCACCGCGCTGGCGGCCGAGGTGCGGGTGGTGGCGCCTTCCACGCTGATGCCGCCGGCGATGGACCGGATGTTCGTCACGCCTTTCACCGACTTCGACGCCGCGCTGGAGGGCGCCGACGTGGTGATGATGCTGCGCGTCCAGAACGAGCGGATGGCCGGCGGCTATATCCCCTCCACCCGCGAGTTCCACACGCGCTACGGCCTCACCACCGAACGCCTCGCCCGCGCCAAGCCCGATGCGCTGGTGATGCACCCCGGACCGATGAACCGCGGGGTCGAGATCGATTCGATCGTCGCCGATCACAAGGAACGCAGCGCGATTACCGAGCAGGTGGAAATGGGCGTTGCAGTGCGCATGGCCTGCCTCGACGTGCTGACCCGACGAGCACGCGGCGTGGAGGGCTGGGCATGAGCAACATCCTGTTCCGCAATGCCCGGCTGGTCTGTCCGCAGGGCGGCATCTCCGAAGGCGACCTGCTGGTCCAGGGCGAAACCATTGCTGCCGTGGGCGCGGTGGATGCCCCGGCCGATGCCGAGGTGATCGACGCCGGCGGGCGCGTGCTCGCCCCAGCCCTGATCGATTTGGGGGTATTCGCTGTCGACAAGGCGGCGTGCCGGTTCGGCGGCATCGCCCGCGTCGGCCTGATGCCCGATCAGTCGCCGGTGCTCGACGATCCCGGCATCGTCCGCCGCGCCGCGCTGTCGGGCAAGCCGGAGCTGTGGGTCCATCCGCTGGCCGCCGCCACGCGCGGGCTGGCGGGCGAGGATCTGGGCGAAATCGCGATCAATGCTTCGGCCGGTGCCCGTGCGGTGGCGACCGGGCGACGCTGGATTGCCAATTCCGGCACGATGCGGAAGGTGCTGCTCTACGCCCGCGACCTGAACCTGACTGTCGTCACCCATGCCGAGGATGGCGGGCTGGCCGACGGCACGGTGGCGACGGCAGGCGAGACCGCGGCGCGGCTGGGCCTCCCCAGCGCCCCCGCCATTGCCGAGGCACTGGCGATCGCCCGCGACCTGATGCTGGCCGAAGAAACCGGCGCACGACTGCATTTCCGCCAGGTGACGACCGCGGCGGGTTTCGACCTGATCCGCGCGGCGAAGCGCCGGGGCGTGAAGGTGACCTGCGGCATCACCCCGGCGCATCTGCTGCTGTCGGACATCGCGGTCAGCGATTTCCGTACCTTCGCCCGCCTCTCTCCGCCACTGCGCGACGAAAGCGATCGTCAGGCGGCACTGGCGGCGGTGGCCGACGGAACGGTGGATGTCATCGCCTCCGGCCACGATCCGCGCGGCCCTGAAGCCAAGCGCCTGCCCTTCGCGGATGCGGAGCCCGGCATGGCCGGTGCGGAAACGCTGCTGGCGCTATCGCTCACGCTGGTGCGCGACGGGCATGTGACGCTCGACCGGCTCTTCGCGCTGCTCGCCGCCAATCCGGCGAACATCCTGGGGCTGGATACGGGTGCACTGCGGCCGGGGCTACCCGCCGACCTGATCCTGCTCGATCCGGAGACGCCCTGGGTTATCGATGCGCGACGGATGAATGCCCGGGCCGGCAACACCCCGTTCGACCGGCTGCCAACGCAGGGCCGGGTGCTGCAGCTCTACAAGGGTGGTTCGCTCGTAGGGTGAACCATCCCCGGCCGTAGCCGGGGGTGCAGGGAGAACTCAGCGCGAGGCGAGTTGCGCGCCGCCCTGCTTGAACCAGCGGGCGACTGCGTCGCCAGCCTGCACGCGCACGAAGCAGGTGCCGCCGCCGCTGCGCACCTTCTGGCACAGCGCGACGGCGTCGTTGCGGGCGAAGCCGCCAACGGACAGGCGGTAGAAGCTGCCGGTCTTGGTCGAGACTGCTGCGCCCTGCGGGGCGTGCCCGCCCAGCGCCGGCACGCGCTGCGCCAGACGGCGCCACGAATCGCGAGCGACCGCAGCGTTCTGGTAGGCGCCGAGCTGCACGAAGAAATTGCCGGCAGCGAGCCGCGTGGGCTTGTCCGGCGACGGGGTGCTGGCAAGGGCTGCCGGCTTGGCCGGGGCCGGCCGTGCCGCAGCGCGAACCCGGACCTGCTCCACCACCTCGCGGCGCGGTGCGAAATCGACGGGCGCAGGCGCGGCGGCGGATGCAACTGCAACGGGCGCCGGCGTGGCTTCAGCGGCCGGGGTCGGCTGCGGCGCCGGTGTGGCATCGGCGAGCAGCGTTTCGGCAGGCTGTGCCGCCGGCGTCGGCACCGGCTGGTTGGCGGCAACGCCGACATTGGGCTGGTTCGCCAGCGCCAGCGCGACGGGCTGACCGGGGTCCTGCACGGCCCGTACGCCAAGCAACGCAGCAACCTGGTCATAGGCGTTGGTCGGCTGCGCGAAGCTTGCCCATTGCATCAGCCGCGCTTGCAACTGATCGGGCGGCACATCGGTCGCGGCGACGGCCTTTGCTTCCGGCCAGCGCCCGGACAGCGCCAGCGCGAGAGCGAGGTTCTGCCGAGTTTTGGCGGTCGCGCTCGGATCGCGGGCGGCCTGAGTCAAAATCTGGACGGCGCCGACGGGGTCGCCGGCCAGCGCCAGCGCGAGCCCGCGATCGCTCGCCGGAATGCGCTCGGCATGGCTTTGCAGCATCGTCCGTGCACCCGCCCAGTCACCCTGGGCGATCTTTGCCAGCGTAAGGTTGAGTGCGACGCGGCCGTCTTCGGGGCTAAGGGTCAGCGCATCCGTCAGCGCCTGCCCCGCCGCGGTAAAGCGACCGGCAAGCAGATAGGACTGGCCGAGCAGCGCGCGGTAGTCCGGGTTCTGCGGATCGTTCGCCACCGCCACTTCGGCCTGCGCAACGGCCTGCGTGCCCTTGTGCTTGGCAAGTGCCTTGCGCGCCTGCCTGGCTGCCTCGGCGGCCTTCTTCGCATTGGGAGCCACGGCGGCAAAGGCATGGCCCTGCAGCGCAACTCCGGTGGCGGCAGTCCCGCCCAGCGCGAGAATGCCCGCGCCGGCCCAGAGCATGATATGGCGGTTCATCGTCACTTCCTTACCCATGATCCTTGCCGACCTGAGGCGCCAGCGCGTCCACTTCGGCGATGGTTTTGAGGAACGCATCGAGTGCTTCGGTCACGAGCTGCTGCGCCGAGCGGTTGGTAACCGCCGAAGCCAGACGCAGGCGAAGATGGCGATCCGTGTCGAGCCTAAGGGTGAAAGCAGCCTTGCTCTTCTTGGCCCGCACTTCGCGGACCACGCGCTCGACGATCTGTTTGGATATAGTCGGGGCCGGCGCTGCGGGTTCGGCAACCAGCGCAGTTTCCACAGACTCGGGCGCGGACTGGGCGAGCGTGCGATCCAGCACCTCGCGCTGGCGCAGCACCATGGGCCGGGGCGCGGGAGTGGCGGACTGAGCGGGTGCCGGAGCGACCGGCGGCGCCGGCACATCGAATCCCATGTCATTCCAGCCGAGGTCTTCCGGCGCGCTGCCCGACAGGTTCAGAAAGCCCTGGGGTCGCATGGCCGGGCGCGCCTGACCCTTGCGGGCCAGCAGGCTGGAGGACAGCGAAGCGGTGGGCTTGGGAGTGCCGATCATCGCCCGCTCCTCAGCTCACGACGCGACGGCCGAAGCCGCTTGCCGGGCGTGCGCCTCCGAACGCGGCAGTCGCAGCAGGCGCCGCGAAGACGGTCCGACGAAAGTTCTTTTCCAGCCGGTCCGAGATGTAATTCCAGAGCGCCGCGACCTCAGCGGCGGATTTGCCCTTCGGATCGACTTCCATCACCGTCCGCCCGTCGATCATCGACGCGGCGAAATCGGTGCGGTGGTGCAACGTGACCGGCGCAACTGTGCCGTGCTGCGACAGCGCCACGGCTGCCTCTGACGTGATACGTGCCTTGGGCGTCGCAGCATTGACGACGAAGATCAGTGGCTTGCCCGCGCGTTCGCAGAGGTCGACCGTCGCCCCCACGGCACGCAGATCGTGCGGGCTCGGCCGTGTCGGGATGACGATCAGCTCGGCGACCTGAATCACGCTCTGGATCGCCATCGTAATGGCGGGCGGCGTATCGATCACCGCCAGACGAAAACCCTGCTGGCGCAACACTTCCAGATCGGAAGCGAGCCGCGCTACCGTCGTCTGGGCAAAGGCCGGGAAATCGGTATCGCGCTCGTTCCACCAGTCGGACAGCGAGCCCTGCGGATCGATGTCGATCAGCACGACCGGCCCCTGCCCCGACAGCTGCGCCTGCACGGCCAGATGTCCGGAAAGCGTGGTCTTGCCGGACCCGCCTTTCTGCGATGCCATCGCCAGTACGCGCATGAACCCCCTCGAACCTCCGGTTACTGCAATGTGCGGGATGCCATGCCGGCCGATAAGAAGAGGTTAACGGCACTGGCGCCCCTGAATGCCGCCGCCGCACGCAGAGGCGAATCTTCCCCAACCTTTGGTTAACTGGCATTGGGGATATTCGGGACGAAGGAGACGCGGGGGAATGCAGGTACTCACCTTGGCGATTGCGGGGGGCGCGCTGCTTTTCGGCACGCCGGCAGCGACCGGGACTCAGCAGGCGACACCGGCGCAAGCGCAGCCGGGCGCCGACGATCCGGTAAAGGCAGGCGTGGAGGCCTATCAGCGCGGCGACTACAAGACTGCCGTCGCCCGCTGGCGCGCCGCCGCCGCGCACAACGATCCCGATGCGCAGTTCAACCTGGGGCAGGCCTACAAGTCCGGCAACGGCGTTCCCGTCGACCTGCGTGAAGCCGAAAAATGGTACGGCCTCGCGGCGCGGCAGGGGCACGACCAGGCCGCTGACAATTACGGCCTTGCCCTGTTCGAGAACGGCAAGCGGGCCGAGGCGCTGCCCTGGCTGGAACGTGGTGCGGCGCACGGCGATCCGCGCGTCCAGTACATTCTGGGCATCATGCTGTTCAATGGCGATGCCGTCGCCAAGGACTGGGTGCGCGCCTATGCCCTGATGACCCGCGCAGCCTCCACCGGCCTCGCGCCGGCCACCCGGTCGCTCACCGAAATGGACAAATATATCCCCTTGGCCGATCGCCAGGCAGCCCAGACGCTGGCCCGGAAATACGAGGCGGATGCGAACAACCGCCCCACTCTGCCTCTACCGGCACCGGTAGCCACGACGCCTCCAGCCGTGGCAATGGCAAGAGGCCCGGCGCCGGCCCCCGCTCCGCGCCCAAGGCCAGCTGAGCCGGCGCGACCGGTTGCGGCGACACCGCGTCCTGCGCCCGCGCCTGCACCGATCGCGAGCGGGAACTGGCGCATTCAGCTCGGCGCCTTTGCCGAAGCGGGCAACGCCAACCGCCTCTGGACGCAGGTGCGCGGCCGCTTCCCGGGTCGTCAGCCTTACTATGTGAAGGCGGGCCGGCTCACCCGCCTGCTGGTCGGCCCCTATGCGAGCAAGGCGGAGGCAACGAAGGCGTGCAATGGGTTTAATCCCTGCGTGCCTGTCGCACCTTGATGGTGTAACGCACGGGAATGTCGATCTTCGCTCGCGCTTCCACTTCGCTGTTACTTTTGTTCAGCGCCGTACCCGCACTCGCCCAGAGCGATGACGACAGCGACGCCCCGCGCCGCACGCGCATATCGCTCGGCGCCCAGCTCGCGCCCAAATTTCCGGGTGCGGACTTCGAGCGGGTCCGCCCGCTGATCGACGTAGCGACCGCGCACGGCGACGATCAGTTTCCATTCGAGCCGGCCGACGAAAGCACCGGCTTCGCGCTCTACTCCCGGGCCGGGCTGGAGATCGGCCCGGTGTTCAACATCCAGGGCAGCCGCCGCCGCAACGACGTCCACGCCAATATCGACGAAGTCGTCCCGACCGTCGAGCTGGGCGGCTCGGTCGGCTACTGGGTTGCCCCCCAGTTTCGCGCCTATGCCGAGCTGCGCCGAGGCGTGAACGGCCATGACGGGCTGATCAGCGACATCGGGCTGGACTATGTGATGCGCGACGGCGACCGCTGGCTGGTTTCGATCGGCCCACGCTTTGCCCTGTCGGATGCCCAGTATCGCCGCGCCTATTTCGGCGTGTCAGCGCGTGCGGCGGCCGCCACCGGGCTGCCTACCTATTCAGCCGGCGGCGATCCGCTGCACGGCGTGGTGGTTGCCACCACGATTCTTTACCAGCTCACGCCGCGCTTCGGAATCTACAGCTATGCCGCCGCCAAGCGACTGGTGGGCGATGCTGCCGATTCGCCGCTGGTGCGCCGCTATGGCTCACGCAACCAGCTATGGGGCGGCGTGGCGCTCAGCGTCACCTTCGGCAAGGGCGTGCGCTAGGCGCCAGTCACCCAGTCCGCCCGCGCAATGCCCTGCGCATACAGCAAGCCAGTCAGGTCGCCATGGTCCACACGCGCACCGGCAGCCGCTGCGACTATTGGCTTGGCGTGATACGCAACGCCCAGCCCTGCCTTGCGGATCATCGCCAGGTCGTTGGCGCCGTCGCCCACCGCCATGGTCTGCTCCGGTGAGAGGCCCAGCTCAGCCATCACGCCGAGCAGCGTGGTTTCCTTGGTGTTGCTGTCGACGATCGGCTTGGTGACCGTGCCGGTCAGCGCCCCTTCGGCGATCTCCAGACGGTTGGCGATCACCCGGTTGAACCCGATCTGCGCGCCCACCGGCTCGGCAAAGCGCGTGAAGCCGCCCGAAACAAGAATGCAATGCGCCCCCCGCGCCCGCATCGTCTGAACCAGCGCGACGGCACCGGGCATCAGCCGCACCCGCTCTTCGAGGCATCTGTCGATCGCGCTTTCGGAGAGTCCCTTTAGCAGCGCCACGCGGGCATCCAGCGCTGCGGCGAAGTCGAGCTCGCCGCGCATCGCCCGCTCCGTCACTTCGGCGATCTGTGGCTTGATGCCGGCATAATCCGCCAGTTCGTCGATGCATTCGACGGTGATCATCGTCGAATCCATGTCGGCCACCAGCAGCGCCTTGGCGCGCCCCGCCTCGGGCTGCACGATCACATCGGCGCCGGCAACGCCGCCTTCCAGCGCCGCTCGCGCCGCATCGGGATGATGGGCAAAGGACAGGTCCGCCGCAATGCCCTCGTCGATCCAGCGCCACCCACCGGGGGCGCAATGCACCGATGCCAGCCGATCGGCGGCTTCGTTCAGCTGCCCAGCCGTGAGACCTTCTGCTATCAGCGTCGCAATGAACATGACTTCCCCAGGATTACCGCGCGTCGCGCTCATTGCAGGGCCGACGGCAAGCGGCAAGTCCGCGCTGGCACTCGCGCTGGCGGAAAAACATCGCGGCACGGTGATCAACGCCGACTCCATGCAGGTCTATGCCGATCTGCGCATTCTAACCGCACGGCCAAGCATGGAGGAGGAAGCGCGCGTGCCGCACCGGCTGTTCGGCCATATCGACGGCGCGGAAGCCTGCTCGGCGGCGCGCTGGGCAGCGGAAGCGCGCGCCGCGATCGATGAAGCGCATGAAGGCAGCCGTCTGCCCATTCTGGTCGGTGGCACCGGACTCTATCTGCGCACGCTGATCGAAGGCATCGCACCCGTGCCGGAAATCGATCCTGCCATCCGCGCCGAGGTCCGCGCGCTGCCGGTTGCAGAGGCCCATGCTGCGCTGGCCGCGCTGGACCCGGAAGCCGCCACCCGCCTGAAGCCCGCCGATACAAGCCGCACCGCCCGCGCGCTGGAAGTCGTGCGCTCAACCGGCAGGCCACTGGCCGAGTGGCAGGCGCAGCGGGAGGGCGGGATCGGCGACCGCATCCGCCTCGCCGCGCTGATTCTGCTACCCGATCGCGCCTGGCTGGGTGAGCGGATCGACCGGCGCTTTGCGACGATGCTGGACGCGGGCCGCGACGAGGCAAGTGCGCTGCTCGCCCGCGCTGATGTTCCCGCCGACGCCCCGGTTCTGCGTGCGATAGGTGTCGCCGAAACGGCAAAGCTTCTGTCCGGCGCCTGGAATATGGCCGAAGCGTCGCGCGCGGGCTCGCTCGCGACGCGGCAATATGCCAAACGGCAATACACTTGGTTCCGTCGTCAGCCCCCGGAGAGCTGGGAGCGAACAACGGAGACAGATACGATCGCCAATCTCGTGAAGATTGAAAGAAAATTGTTCAATTAGAGGTTGACGTATCATTTTCGTACCGTTAGCAGCGCGGTCCCGGCGTGGATCCGTGTTGCCGATCCCGCGTGTTTGAAGAGTGGAGGCCAAAGTGACCGAGAAGAGCGGCGCAGACATCCTGATCGAGGCGTTGACCGACCTCGGGGTGGAGGTCGTGTTCGGCTATCCGGGCGGCGCAGTGCTTCCGATCTACGATGCGCTGTTCAAGCAGGACCGGATCAAGCACATTCTGGTCCGCCACGAACAGGCGGCGACCCATGCGGCGGAGGGCTATGCGCGCTCCACCGGCAAGCCCGGCGTCGTGCTCGTCACCTCGGGCCCGGGCGCGACCAATGCGATCACCGGCATCACCGATGCGCTGATGGATTCGATCCCGATGGTCGTCATCACCGGTCAGGTGCCGACGGCGCTGATCGGCACCGACGCCTTTCAGGAGGCCGACACGGTTGGCATCACCCGCCACTGCACCAAGCACAATTATCTGGTGAAGCGGCCGGAAATGCTGGGCGCGACGATCCACGAGGCGTTCCACATCGCCACCTCGGGCCGCCCCGGCCCGGTCGTGATCGACATTCCGAAGGACGTGCAGGTCGCAACGGCGCCCTATGAGGCGCCCGGCCCGATCCAGCACAAGACCTATCGCCCGCAGACCGAGCCCGATCTCGCGAAGATCCAGGAAGCAGTCGACATGCTGGCGGCCGCCGAACGTCCGGTCTTCTACACCGGCGGCGGCGTCATCAATTCGGGCCCGGAGGCAACCCGGCTGCTGCGCGAACTGGCGGCACTGACCGGCGCACCGGTCACCTCGACGCTGATGGGTCTGGGCGCCTTCCCAGCCTCGTCCGATCAGTGGCTGGGCATGCTGGGCATGCACGGCACCTACGAAGCCAATTGGGCGATGAACCAGGCCGACCTGATCATCGCCGTCGGCGCCCGGTTCGACGATCGCGTCACCGGGAGGCTGGACGCCTTCGCGCCGAACAGCCGCAAGGTGCATATCGACATCGATCGTTCGAGCGTGAACAAGAATGTTCGCGTTGATCTGCCCATCATCGCCGATTGCGGCCGGGCGCTGGCGGCGATGGTCGAAAGCTGGAAGAAGCGCGGCCATCCCAAGCCGGACCTGCGCGACTGGTTCAGCCGCATCCAGGGCTGGCGCGCAGCCGCGTGCCTCGACTTCCGGGAGAATGGCGACGTCATCATGCCGCAGCGGGCGATCCGTGCGCTGTACGAGGCGACCAAGGCTCGCGCCCCGATCATCACCACCGAGGTCGGCCAGCACCAGATGTGGGCGGCCCAGCATTTCGGCTTCGAGGCGCCGAACAAGTGGCTGACCAGCGGCGGGCTGGGCACCATGGGCTATGGTCTGCCTGCGGCGATCGGCGCACAGCTTGGCAACCCAGACGCGCTTGTCATTGATATTGCTGGCGAGGCTTCGATCCAGATGAACATTCAGGAACTTGCGACCGCTACGCAATATCGCCTGCCGGTGAAGATATTCATTCTCAACAATGAGTATATGGGCATGGTCCGCCAGTGGCAGGAACTGACCTATCAGTCGCGCTATTCGGAGAGCTATTCGGACGCGCTGCCCGATTTCGTGAAGCTGGCCGAAGCCTATGGCTGGAAGGGCATCCGCATCGAGCAGCGCTCCGATCTGGACGACGGCATCCAGGCGATGCTCGACCATGATGGCCCGGTTCTGGTCGACTGCCGCGTGGCAAAGCTGGCCAATTGCTTCCCGATGATCCCGTCGGGCGCCGCCCATACCGAGATGCTGCTCCAGGCGAGCGAAGTGTCCGGCGAGATGGACGACGAGGCCAAGGCGCTGGTTTGACCGGATTTTGGATCCTCCCCCAGGGGCAAGGATCGAAGGGGTAGAAATGCACATCAAGGAAGAAGCCATCGAGCGCCACACGCTGGCGGTCATCGTCGATAACGAACCGGGCATCCTCGCGCGGATCGCCGGCCTGTTCACGGCGCGCGGCTACAATATCTCGTCGCTCACCGTGTCGGAGATCAGCGACGACGATCTGATCAGCCGGATCACCATCGTCACCTTCGCCTCGGCGCCGGTGATGGAGCAGATCATCGCTCAGCTCGAACGGCTGGTGCCGGTGCACAAGGTGGTCGACCTCACCACCAAGGGCGAGCATGTCGAGCGCGAACTGGCGCTGGTGAAGGTGGTCGGCACCGGCGACCACCGCATCGAGGCGCTGCGCCTTGCCGAAGTCTATCGCGCCCGCGTGGTCGACGCGACGATCTCCAGCTTCGTGTTCGAAGTGACCGGGACGATCGACAAGATCGACAAGTTCGTGGAGCTGATGCGCGAAGTAGGACTGGTCGAAGTGGCCCGCACCGGTATCGTCGCCATTTCACGCGGCCGCGACCCGGCCTGAACCAATTCCGTCGCCCCCGCGAACGCTGGGGCCTCCCGCCACTGGCGCAACGCTTTGAAAATAACGATCCCAGCTTTCGCTGGGATGACGAAGGGAAGAGAAGAATGCGTGTCTATTACGATCGCGACGCCGATCTGAACCTGATCACCGACAAGAAGATCGCCATTCTCGGCTATGGCAGCCAGGGGCACGCCCATGCGCAGAACCTGCGCGATTCGGGCGTCAAGGACGTCGCGATCGCGCTTCGCCCGGGTTCGGCCTCGGCCGCCAAGGCGGAAGCTGCCGGCTTCAAGGTGCTGCCGAACAAGGAAGCGGCTGCCTGGGCCGACATCCTGATGATCCTCGCGCCCGACGAGCATCAGGCGGCGATCTACGAAGCGGACCTGAAGGGCAATATGAAGCCCGGCTCGGCGCTCGCCTTCGCCCACGGCCTCAACATCCATTTCGGCCTGATCGAGCCGCCGGCGGACATCGACGTGATCATGATCGCGCCGAAGGGCCCCGGCCACACCGTGCGCAGCGAATATGTGCGCGGCGGCGGCGTGCCCTGCCTGATCGCGATCCATCAGGACGCCTCGGGCAACGCGCATGACGTGGCGCTTGCGTACGCGTCGGGTGTCGGCGGCGGCCGTTCGGGCATCATCGAAACCAACTTCCGCGAAGAATGCGAGACCGATCTGTTCGGCGAACAGGCCGTGCTGTGCGGCGGCACCACCGCGCTGGTCCAGGCGGGCTTCGAGACGCTGGTCGAGGCGGGCTATGCCCCCGAAATGGCCTATTTCGAGTGCCTGCACGAGCTGAAGCTGATCGTCGACCTGATGTATGAAGGCGGCATCGCCAACATGCGCTACTCGATCTCGAACACCGCCGAATATGGTGACATCAAGACCGGCCCGCGCATCATCACCGAAGAGACCAAGAAGGAAATGAAGCGCGTGCTGGCCGACATCCAGTCCGGCCGCTTCGTCAAGGACTTCGTACTCGACAACCGCGCCGGCCAGCCCGAGCTGAAGGCCAGCCGTATCGCGGCCAAGCGCCACCAGATCGAGCAGGTCGGCAGCGAGCTGCGCGCGATGATGCCGTGGATCACCGCCAACAAGCTGGTCGACCAGACAAAGAACTGATCAGTTCGGGAAACCATAAGTTGCCGGCTCCGCACTGGATTTGCGGGGCCGGCAGCCGCATTACGGACATGACGCAACAATCAAGGGAACCGTCATGCGCGCACTCTATGCCCTCGCCCTACTCGTCGCCACGCCGGCCTTTGCCCAGCAGGCGCAGCTCCCCGGCCAGGCCGACGCCAGCCGCGTGCCGGCCGGCACCTATGTCGTCGACACGGGCCACACTCAGGTCGATTTCACCGTCAACCACTTCGGCTTCAGCCAGTTCACCGGCCAGGCCGGCGGCGCAACCGGCTCGCTGACGATCGATCCGGCCAAGCCGAACGACGCCAAGCTGGAAATCACCATCCCGACCAGCGGCATCGTCACCACCGTGGCCGCGCTCGACAAGCACCTGGCCTCCCCCGACTTCTTCGATAGCGCCAAGTATCCGTCGATCCGCTTCGTCTCCACCAAGGTGGAAGTGACCGGCACGCACGCGCTGATCACCGGAGACCTGACGCTGCACGGCGTTACCAGGCCGGTCACGCTCGACACCAATCTGGTCGGCGCAGGGACCAACCCGATGATGAAGAAGCTGAACTTCGGCTTCGAGGCGACCACCACAATCAAGCGCAGCGACTTTGGCATGGACAAATATGTCCCCTTCGTCTCGGACGAAGTGAAGCTGCACATCAACGCGGCCTTCTCGGCCAAGTAAGTCCCGATTGCCTGCACCTCTCGCTTGCGTCACGATGGCGCGAGCGAGGGGACGGGAAATGCAGGAGCAGGAAGGCCGCGAAGGCGCCAAGCGCGTCGAGGCGTTTTCGGATGGCGTCATCGCCATCATCATCACCATCATGGTGCTGGAAATGCACGCTCCCGAGGCCCCCGGTCTGGCGCATCTGCTGCCGCTATGGCCCGTCTTCCTCGCCTATCTGCTCAGCTACGCCTATGTCGCGATCTACTGGGTCAACCACCACCGGTTGTTCCATTTCGCCACGCAGGTGAGCAACGCGCTGCTCTGGGCCAATATCGCCCTGCTGTTCGCGCTCTCGCTGGTCCCGTTCGCCACTGCCTATCTGGGCGGGCAGCATTTCAGCCGCGAGGCGACGATCCTTTATATGGCCGTGATGCTGCTGCCGTCCTTCGCCTATAGCTGGCTGCAGCGGATCATCCGCCGCACCGGTGCCGATACCGACATCGCCCGAGCCTATCACCGCCGCACGATCCGCAAGGGGACAGCAGCAACACTCGTTTATGCCGCCGGCATTTCGCTGGCGCTGATCACACCTGCGCTGGGGCTCGCCTGTGCCGCTATCGTAGCCGTGCTCTGGTGTCTGGCCGACAGCCCGATCGACCGGCTTTTCGGCGACTGAAACCACGCACGGAAACGGCCGAAGCATCCGCCCCGGCCGCCCGTTCCTCCGTTTATTCTTTTGCGTTCAGAAGCCGAAATGCGCGCGCACACCATAGAAGCGCGGCAAGCCCGGATAGCCGGCATAATTGCCATTCTGCTCCGGTACGGCGAACCCGGTGATGTAGTAGAACTGGTTAGTCAGGTTCTCGACGAAAAACTCCAGCCGCTTCTTGCGGTCTTCGGTCTGGATACCGACACTCGCGGAAATCAGCGGATAGCCCGGGTTGCGCAGCACGTTGCGGCCGTTCGCATCGGGCGCGCTGGACGGAATGTTGACTTCGCTGTTGTAGCGCATGTCGACATGGAACAGGCCGTGCCACTCGCCCGACAGGCGCGGCGTCCAGGTGGTGGCGACCGTCACCGTGTGCCGCGGCTGATTGTCGACCTGCAGCCCCGCCTTGCCTTGCAGCGGCGTACCGGCGAAGTTCCTGCCGTCGTCATCGTAACGCGCGTCGATATAGCTATAGCCGAGCTGGAAGATCAGCTCGCGCGCGGGATGAATCGTTGCTTCGGCCTCTACGCCCTTGCTGGTCGTCTTCGGTACGTTCTGGACAACGAAATTGTTGCCGCTGAACACCAGGCTCTGAAGATTGTAGAACTTCTGGTAGAAGCCGGCGAGATTCAGAGTGAACTCGCGGCTCAGTTCGGTCTTCAGGCCCAGTTCGAAAGCATCGACCGTCTCCTTCCCGAACGCGAGGTCGCTTGCCTGCGGCCCGTTCCCGCCGAGCAGCACGGAATCGAACGTCGCCTGGTCGAGATTATAACCGCCGGACTTGTAGCCATGGTCGTAGCTCGCATAGCCCAGGATGCGCGGCGAGAACTTGTACGCAATCTTTGCGGTGCCGGTCAGCTGGTCCTCGCTGCGGCTGTTTTGGTAGTTGCCGTTGAATTCATTGTTCACGGCCGGATTGCAGCTCAGCAGGAACAGGTTGTTGAACAAGCCGGGGATGTTGCGAAGGATATTGGCATAGGCCGTGGCCGCCGGATTGCCCGCGCGAACCTGATCGAAGAATCCGCAGCTGCCGGTATTGTTGCGGATCGTGGTATCCAGATCCTTGGTTTCGTGATTGTAGCGGGCGCCCAGCGTCAGCGACAGTTTGTCGGTGACGTTGATAATATTGTGGGTGAACAGCGCCCATGCATTGGTCTTGACGCGATAGTCGTTGTTATTGCCCTGGCCCGATGCCGCCGCCGGTAGCGGCCCCAGTGCGAGCGCAGCCAGCCCCGGCACCACCGGAATACCGGGAATCGGCGCCGTACCGGCCTGTGCGCGGAACAGCGTTACCAGCGGCGCCAGCGGACCATAGGCCGCCGGCGGCGCGGCCGGATTCAGCAGCACCTGCCCCATTGTCGGCACCGTCGGTCCCAGCGAGCCGTAGAACTGCACCGGCGTTCCGAAGCTGGGCCGCAGCAAGCCCGAGAAGATAGAATCGACATAGCTGTTGGCGTCCTTGCCGACGCGCACCGTGTCGTGCAGGCCGTTAGTCTCGTTGAGGTAGAAACCGCCAACCAGCCAGTCGAGCTTGCCGCCAAACGCCGATCCCTGAAAGCGGACTTCCTGCGTGAAGTCCTGCAACTGGTTCTTGTACCCGTCGCGATAGGCGCGATCGATGCCGGAGAAATCGATGTCCTGCCCGCGCGTCACCTGCCAGTCGCGATAGGCGGTGATCGAGGTGAGCTTCACATCGCCCAGATTATAGTTGAGTTCGCCGGAAAAACCCCAGTCGCGGATCTTTTCCCCATAATCGCGCCCCGGGGACATTGCCTGAATGCGGTCGCTGGGCGACCCGGTGTACAGCCCGATCAGCCCCTGCGAGGCAGCGATGCCCTGGATGACGGGGGCCAGCGAACCGCGCACGGCCGAAACTGCGCCACAGCACTGCTCGTTCGTCTGGTAGTAATCGCCGATCAGCCGGAAGGTCAGGTCGCTGCTGTCGTACAACGCCTGGCCACGCACCTGCCAGCGGTCGAGATTGTTGATGTAACGATCGCTATTCGCATCCTTGATATAACCGTCGCGCTTGCGATAGCTGCCGTCGAGCCGCAGCGCGATGCTCTGACTCACCGGGCCGGTGATCGCCCCCCGCGCCTCATAGGCGTTGTAATTGCCATAGCTTGCCTCGGCATAGCCGCCGGTGGTGAACTGCGGCTGGGCGGTATAGATGCTGAGCGCACCTGCCGAAGTATTGCGGCCGAACAACGTGCCCTGCGGCCCGCGCAGAATTTCGACGCGCTCCAGTTCCGGCAGTTCGGAAATCGCCACGCCGGCGCGGGCGCGGAACACGCCGTCGATGAACACGCCGACCGCGGGTTCGAAACCGGGATTGTCGCCGCCGGTGGTGATGCCGCGAATATAGATGGTGGTGCCGGTGGCCGAAGACTGACCGGTGGAAGACTGGAGCGACGGCGCGAGCTGCTCCAGGTCACGGACGTTGCCCACACCGGCATTTTCCAAGAGCGCCGGCCCGATCGCGGTGATCGCCAGCGGCACGTCTTGCACGGTTTCGTTACGGCGGGTGGCGGTGACGATGATTTCGTTGGCGGACTGGTATTGATCGTCCTGCGCCTGCGTCGTGGTATTTTGTCCGGCGGGTGCGGTGGACTGTGCAAAGGCGGGCGTTGCGACCATCAACGCCATCGCAGTCGCACTCAGCAGCTCGAGCTTGCTCATGGGTCTGCCCCTCTCTCCTGTATATCGCGCCGGTCTGTACCCCGCCGCGACTTTGTTTATCTTGTCTGCGAAACTAACGCTGGATTTCCGTTCGCGTCAACCGTAGCCCAGCCGGAAAGTCCCGGATTTTCGCGGTTTCAGGCTGCTTGACGATCGATCGGGAAAACTGTTGGAGCGGCGAGCGGCCAATGCCGTAGCGTCAAATGTACGGGATGAAGAACGATGTCGCACGCGGATGATTTTCACGACGGGCCGGAAGACGGCGACATCGTTGCTCCGCCCCCTAAAATCCCTGTGCCCGCGGAAGTATCGGAAGCGGTCCGCACCCTTATCCGCTGGGCCGGCGATGATCCCTCGCGCGAAGGCCTGCTCGACACGCCCGAGCGCGTGGCGCGGGCATGGAAGGAATATTGCTCCGGCTATGCCGAAGATCCGGCGCGGCATCTCCACCGGGTATTCGAGGAAGTCGGCGGCTATGACGAAATCGTGCTGCTGAACGACATTCCCTTCCAATCGCATTGCGAGCACCATATGGCGCCGATTACCGGCAAGGCCTCGATTGCCTATCTGCCACGGAACCATGTTGTCGGTATCTCCAAGCTCGCCCGCGTGCTCCACGCCTTCGCCCGTCGCCTGCAGGTGCAGGAAAGGCTCACGGCAGAAGTGGCCGACTGTATCTGGGAGCATCTCCGGCCCTATGGCGTGGCGGTGGTGATCGAGGCGCAGCATGGCTGCATGACGGCCCGCGGCGTGCGGACACCCGGCGTGGGCATGGTGACCAGCCGGATGATGGGTGTGTTCCGCGACGACAAGCGCAGCCGCGAGGAAGTGCTGCGCCTGATGGGCCGGGCGTGAGCAAACCGCTGGCGCTGATCACTGGCGGACAGCGTCGGCTGGGTGCCGCCATCGCAGCGCGGCTGGCGGAGGCCGGCTATGCCCTGGCGCTGCATTCCAGCCGCAACCAGCTGGAACCGGGCCTCGCTGAAGCGCTGACGCAGGCCGGTTGCGAATGGGAGGCATTCGCCGCCGATTTTGCCGATCTTGCCACACCAGCGCGGCTGATGCGCGAAGTCACTGCCCGCTTCGGCCGCGCGCCCGATCTATTGGTGAATAACGCCGCAATCTTCGGGCAGGACAGGCTGGAAGACGTGGATGCCGATGCACTGATCGCCCATTTCTCGGTCAACTGCGCGGCCCCTGCCCTGCTTACCCAGGCGTTTTCGGCCAACGGTCCGAGCGGACGCGCGATCGTCAACATTCTCGACCAGCGGATCCGCAATCCGCATGCGGACCAGTTCGCCTATACCTTGTCAAAACAGGCGCTGGCCGGCCTGACCGAAACCACGGCGCGGGTGTTGGCGCCACATATCCGGGTGAATGCGGTGGCGCCCGGCCTCACCATCGCCACCGCCGACTATAGCAAGCCGCAAATGGCGAGGCTTGCCGACCGGATGCCGCTGCGTCGCCTGCCGGGTGCCGCCGATATCGCCGAAGCGGTGCTGTACCTGGCCCGCGCCGAGGCGGTGACGGGTCAGGTGATCCATGTCGACGCCGGCGCACACTTCGTTGCTTTCGAACGCGATTTCATGCATCTCGACCGTCCGTGACGGCACTGCGGACATCAGGAATAGTGCCTAGACGCAGTCCGCTTTGCCCGCACTTCGCCCTATAATTCGGAAAGTGCTCCCGGATTGCAGGACCGCCTTGCCCGGGAACGAAGATGCGTACCCGGAAGGATCCCGATGTCGATTGCCCAGTTCGTGCGAAACAGTGCGCTCGCCATGATGGCGATACTGATCGCCGGCGGCTTGTTTGCTGCGTGGCGGCTGGATCGCATTCGCATGGGCGGCGAAATGCAGCTGCGCCAGCAAGTGAATGCAGAACTGATCGCCGACATTCTGCCGCCGCCAGAATATATCATCGAACCCTATCTGGAAGCGACGCTGCTCGCGCGCGACCCGGGCGCCCTGGGCGCGCATGAGGGACGTCTGGAGGCGCTGCACAAGGACTATCTGGCGCGCAACCAATATTGGCACACCGCACGGGTGGACGAAGCGCTGCGCAACCAGCTGCTGGCGCATGCTCACCCGGCCGCCCAACGTTTCTGGGACGAGCTGGAACAGAAGTTCCTGCCCGCGATCCGCAGCGGCGATCGCGCCGCAGTGGATGCGAGCTACGCGCGCCTGTCGCAGGCCTATGCGGAGCACCGCGGGGAAATCGACAAGCTCGTCCGGATGGCGACCGATCACCAGTCCGCGATCGAATCGGCCGGTTCAAACGAGTTCTGGTTCGCGATTGGCATCGTCGTGTTGCTGGCGTTGATCGTGGCTGCGCAGGCGCTCCACTTCTACATCACCATGTATCGCCGCGTGCTGAACCCGCTGGGCAAGCTGTCCGACCTCACCGACCGGCTCGCGACGGGCGCCAACGAAACCGTGCCCTATCAGGACCACAAGGACGAGATCGGCCATATCGCAACCGGGCTCGAACATTATCGCGCCGCAGCCGCTGCGCGAAGCGAGGCCGATGCGCGCAAGCTCGAGGAACAGCGGACGGTCACCGAAGTGCTTGGCCAAGGCCTGCTCGCACTGCGCGAAGGTGATCTGACGCGCACCATCGACCGGCAGTTCCCTGAGGAATATGAAGTCCTGCGGCACAACATCAACGATGCCATCGCGGCACTGCGCGGCAAGGTGCAGCTGGTTAGCGACAGCGCCGAGAATATCCGCACCACCTCGCAGGAGGTCGCGCATGGCTCCGAAGATCTTGCGCATCGCACCGAGAGCAGCGCCGCCAATCTGGCGCAGGCCACGGAAGCACTGAGCAAGATCGAGGAGCGGCTGCGCGCGACGATGATCGCTGCCGACAACACCGTGAAGCGCGCGGGCGAAGCGACCACCGCGCTGCGGGAAGGCCGTGGCACCACCGAGCGCGCCGTGGAAGCGATGGACCGCGCCAGCGGCAGCGCCAAGAACATCGACGGCGTTATCGAGGGGCTCGACAAGATCGCGTTCCAGACCCGCGTTCTGGCGATGAATGCCGCCGTCGAGGCCGGCCGCGCCGGCGAGTCCGGGCGCGGCTTCATGGTCGTTGCCGATCTGGTGGCGGCGCTGGCCCTGCGCGCCGAGGATCAGGCCAAGCAGGCCCGCGACATGCTCAGCGAGACGCAGGCCGATATTCTTCAGGCGGCCGATGCGGTCCATGCGACCGACCATGCGCTCGATATGATTTCGGGGGACGTTGAGGCCGTGCATGATCTGATCGCCGCGATCGACCATGACAACCACGCCCAGTCCGCCGCTGTCACGCAGGTTTCAACGGCGATGAAGGCCATGGACCTCGTGACACAGCAGAATGCGGCGATGGTTGAGGAAACTTCGGCCGCGATCCGCAACCTGTCGGGCGAAGTCACCGCGCTTGCCGAGCGCGCGGGCGCGTTCCGATTCGAACGGACCGTGGTCGCGCCCACAGCAACCACCCGCCGCGTGCGCGCTGGCGCGACAGTGCATTGAGTGCAACGCCTCCCCGAGCCCGGCCCGGGGAGGCGTTAACAGCTCACGCGCGGTTTGCCGCGCTCAATACCGCCCGCACCGACGCCGTCGCGATATCGGCATCGATGCCGACACCGAATATCGTCCGCCCGTCCTCGGCGCGGCACTCGACATAGGCCGCCGCCTGCGCATCGGCACCGATGCCGATCGCATGCTCGCTATAGTCGACCACGTCGAGCCGCGGCCCGGTAGAACCCGCCAGCGCATCGATCACGCCCGAAATCAGGCCATTGCCGCGGCCCGAGATCGACTGGGTCGCGCCGTCGATCGCGATATGCCCGACGAACACACGGCTGCCGGCGCTGCCCGTCTCTTCATAATCGACCAGCGCGATCCGGTCCTTCTCGCCCGGCAGATAGACCCGCTCGAACAGGCCCCAGATATCGGCGGCGTTGAGCTCGCGGCTGGTCTCGTCGGCCAGCGCCTGAACATGCTTGGAGAATTCGGCCTGCATCCGCTTGGGCAGCTTCAGCCCCTTGTCCTGCTCCAGCACCCAGGCGACGCCGCCCTTGCCCGACTGCGAGTTGACGCGGATCACCGCTTCGTAATCGCGGCCTAGATCCTTGGGGTCGATCGGCAGATAGGGCACGTCCCAGATCTGGTCGTTCCGCTCTGCCTGCGATGCGAAGCCCTTTTTGATCGCGTCCTGGTGGCTGCCCGAAAACGCCGTGAACACCAGATCGCCCGCGTAAGGATGCCGCGGGTGGACCGGCAGCTGATTGCAATATTCGACGGTCTGGATGACCTCGTCGATATCCGAGAAGTCGAGCCCCGGATCGAGGCCCTGCGTGTACATGTTGAGCGCCAGCGTCACCAGGTCGACATTACCGGTGCGCTCGCCATTGCCGAACAGGCAGCCCTCGACGCGGTCGGCACCCGCGAGCAGCCCCAGTTCCGACGCGGCAACGCCGGTGCCCCGGTCGTTGTGGGTGTGCAGGCTGATGACGACGCTCTCACGGTTCCGGATGTTGCGGCAGAACCACTCGATCTGGTCGGCATAGATGTTGGGCGTCGCCGCCTCGACGGTTGCCGGCAGGTTGAGGATCAGCGGCTTTTCCGGGGTGGGCCGCAGGATGTCCATCACCGCCTCGCAGACCTCGACCGAGAAATCGAGCTCGGCGGTGGAGAAGGTCTCCGGGCTATACTCGAAATGCCAGTCCGTATCGGGCTGCTTCGCGGCCTCGTCGCGGAGCACCTTGGCGCCTTCGATGGCGATCTGGCGAATCTCGTCACGGCTCATGTTGAACACGATGCGACGCCAGGCCGGCGAGACGGCATTGTAGAGATGGACGATCGCCTGCTTCGCACCCTTCAGCGACTGGAAGCTGGTTTCGATCAGGTCGCGGCGCGACTGGGTGAGCACCTGAATCGTCACATCGTCGGGTACCTTGCCCTCGCGCACCAGGCCGGAGATGAAGTCGAACTCGGTCGCACCAGCGCTGGGGAAGCCGACCTCGATCTCCTTCAACCCCACTTTTACCAGCAGCTCGAAGAAACGCGTCTTCTTCTCGCCGTCCATCGGATCGATCAGCGCCTGATTGCCGTCGCGCATGTCGGTCGACAGCCAACGCGGCGCCTTGGTGATGGTGCGGCTCGGCCATTGCCGGTCTGGCAGGTTCACCTGCGGGAAGGGACGATATTTGACGCTGGGGTCACGCAACATGTGCCGTGTCTCTCTGATAAGGTCGGCCCGCGCCTAGCGCAGCCGATATGCGTTCGGGAAGGTCCGGAATTCGCCCTTAGGGGAGACGCGCGCCTGCGATGCCAGCCCCTAAGGGCGGATAAGTCGCAGGCAAAGGAGCGCGTTGGTCTTCACAACGCCAGCATTGGCGCAAGCGGCGGCCGATGTCCAGCCGCTACGCGCCATTTCCCTCGGCGACGGCGGCATTGTCGGGCGCTTCGGGTTCAGCGTCGGCCGGCGTAGCGCTTGCGCGCGGCGATGGGGTCGCGACGATCTCTGCCATGGGTGGCGGATCGGCATAGTTGGTGCCGCTCGTCCCGCCATCCCCGCAACCGCCCGCCAGCAGCGCCAGTACCAGCCATCCGCCCTTGCGCATCACCACGTCCCCCGCTCACCGAAAGCACAGGCACCATGGCGCCTGCCCGGCAGATCGCAAGCCCTGAAACCACCCCTCAGACGCTTTCGGCCGTGTCCTCAAGGCAACGCCGCGGCGTCTCTCGCGCTCTCACCGACGCGGAAAGATGCACAGACGACTGGACAGAAGCGATTTCCCGCGATCAAAGAAGCGCAGGGACGTGCAACGCGTCGCGTCCCGCAGTACATCGTCCGGTGCGACAAGGGGGAGGAGCCTCTCACAAGCCCGCGGCGCTGACGAAGGAATAGGCCCTTGAACGGGCAGTAACAGGAGAAAATGAAGATGGCCGAAACCAAAGCACGCGGCGGCATTGCCAAGCCCGTCACCCCTTCGCCCGAACTGGCGAAGATCGTCGGCACCGCCGACCTGCCGCGCAGCGAAATCGTCAGCAAGGTTTGGGAGTACATCAAGAAGCACAACCTCCAAAACCCTGCAAACAAGCGGGAAATTCTCGCCGACGACACGCTGAAGCCGATCTTCGGCGCCGACAAGGTGACCATGTTCGAGATGAACAAGCACCTCGCCAAGCACGTCAAGTAAGCACCATCGTCCTGCCCCGAACCGGGGCGTACATGGCACGGGGCGGGCATGTCTACATGCCCCCCCCGCTTGCATTTCAGCTATTGCCGGGTGCCGCTAGACACCTTCTTGTTCGGGTAACTTCGCCCCGATTCGCGAATCCTTCGCCTTCGTTACCCCGGCTCTTTGCGATCCCCGATTCGGTCTTGGCGGCTGCTTTCCGGTCAATGCGCGAGAAACAATGGCACCGGGCACTCGCCCAGCATCCGCTGCGTCACACCCCCAAAGGTCGATTCCAGGAAGCGGGCATGACCGAAGCCGCCCATCACCAGATAGGAGGCATGGAGCGACCGGACCTGGCCAAGAATCGCCCGCCCCGCCCCGTTTTCCGCCGAGACATCGTTCAGCACCGGCCTGATGCCGTGGCGGGACAGATATTCCGCCGCCTCCGCAGCCGAAGTACCAATCGACCCGTCCTGCGCGGTGATGATCGTCACCGTGCCGGCATGCTTCAGTAGCGGCACCGCCGCCCGCAGCGCGGCCTCTGCCGCACGCGAGCCGTCCCAGGCAACAAGGGCATGGCCGTAGATGCCGAAGCCGCGCGCCGCTTCCGGTACCGCGACGATCGGTTTGCCGGTCTTCAGGATCGTATCGCCGATCAGGTCGCGCATATCCGGATATTGCGTCTCGAGCTCAAGGTTCAGCACGACCAGGTCGGCCAAAGCCGTCGCATCGCGCAGGCACGGGCTGGCAAAACCGGTGACGCCTATCCAGTCATAGGGCACATCCTCGGCACGCAACCGCGCTTCGACGCGCTCGCGGTTCGCCGCCTCGCGCACCTGCTCGTCGGCAAGCAAAGCTGCACTGCCACCCATTTCGGCGTAGTCGCCGACAAAGGTCGGCACCATGACGATGTCGAGACAGCGCAAATGCCCCTCAAGACCACGTGTCAGATCCAGCGCCGCTTGAAAACGCGCCTCCTGACCGGCGTCGTCATGCATCAGAACGAGAACATTCTTCATGATCGCCTCCCAATCCACCCAGAAATTCTTCGGGAATATTGAAAGGTTATGCGCCCTTATCGTCGCCAGACATGCGGTTAGTTACGGATGCTCGGCAGCAATGCGCACCAGGGCGGGTTTTTCGAGAATCACAAAGCTTCGCAGGTCGGGCAAAGAGACCACGCCTTCGCGCTTCATCGCCGTCAACTTGCGGCTCACCGTTTCGATCGTAAGCCCCAGCAGCTCTGCCATTTGCTGGCGGGTTAGCGGCAACGGCACACGGTCCCCCGGCGCCCTGTCGCCGCGCGCGGCGAATTGCAGCAACAGGCTGGCGACGCGCTCCTCCGCCGATTTGCGGCCGAGCAGCAGCATCCAGCGACGCATATGGTCGAGTTCATCATAGGCCCGTTCAAGCAAAGCCTGTCCGATCTGCGGATATGCCTCGACCAGCCCCGGCAGTGCGCTGCGCGGAAACACGCACAATTCGGTATCGGTGAGGGCGGTAACGCAGTGGCTGGAAGGGCGATCGGCGATCGCGCCGACGAAATCGGCCGGAAAGGCCAGGCCCAGCATCTGCTCGCGGCCATCCTCCAGCGAGGCGGTCAACTTGACCAGCCCGCGATGCAGGATACCCACCTGCTCGGCAGTATCGCCCTGCCAGATCAGCGCTTCGCCCCGGCGCAACACACGTTTGCGGCCCAGACGATTGAGCGCTTCCAGCGCCTCGGACTCGAGGCCGCCGCAGAGCGAAGCCATCCGCACGCCGCATGCCGCACAGCGCGACGGCATCATCCAATCGCTTGCGCCCAATGCTGGCTGTTCCCGGTCCATGTACATATCAGCCTCCCTCACGCGTTGCATGCCGCGCGCGCGATGGGCAGTCGCTACGTATTGATCCCATGCCTTTTCAGCACAGAAACGACCGGACCTGTGAAGATTACCTAGGCGTCATTCTTGCGCGGAATCAAAAAATGCCGCCGCCGCCGGTCGTAATCCCACCCTCGTTGAACACGAGGAGAAAGAAACATGCGTACTTCGCTACTTGCCGGTCTGGCTGCAGCCGGCCTGCTGGCCACAACCGCAACTGCGCAGGCGCAGGACACGGCGGGTATTGCTGCAGGCGACTGGCTGGTTCGGTTGCGCGGTATTGTCGTGACCCCGAATGAATCGTCGAGCGGCATTAATCCCGCGGTCCCGACTGCCCGGCTGGGCGTTGGAAACGCAGTCATGCCGGAAGTCGACTTCACCTATATGGCGACCGACAATATCGGTGCCGAATTGATCGTCAGCAGCACGCGCCATGACATTCAGGGCCGCGGCGGGGTTTCCGCGCTGGGCGACGTCGCCCACACCTGGGTACTGCCGCCGACGCTGACGCTTCAGTATCACTTCATGCCGAAGGCGGCAGTCCGCCCCTATATCGGTGCTGGCGTGAACTACACGACCTTCTACTCGGCCAAGACGACGGACTCGCTCAACAAGGCACTGGGCAACACCAAGCTGAGCCTGAAGGACAGCTTCAGCTACGCCCTGCAAGCCGGCGTCGATGTAGACATCAACAAGAAGTTCTTCCTGAACCTCGACGTCAAATATATCGACATGAGCACCACTGCTCGCCTGGATACCGGCGGCGCCATCAATAAGGCGAGCGTGACGCTGAACCCGCTGGTGTTCGGCTTCGGCGTCGGTACCCGCTTCTAAGAACACACACACGGACATGCGTTGGCGGAGGGCTCTTGGCCATCCGCCAGCCGGCCCGGCAGGGTTCGGAAATACTTTCCTCTCTCCCCGATCTTACGCCTCACCCCCGGGGAACGAGAGACGCTGGGAGGCAGTTTGGCGGGCACCGCTCTGGGGACATGGTGCGCCGCCGGACTGCCTCCATTTTTTTGTCTTGAAAGCGGGTCGCTGCGTTAATCGGAAGGCAGACGCCGGCGCAGACACTCCAGCACGCCGCTGATATGGCTGGCCAAATGCGTTTCCACGCTCGCCGCGTCACGCGCGAGCCAGGCATCCAGCATCGCGCGATGTTCGTGATGGCTCGGCTTCCGGCGGCCGGCAGGCTCCAGATAAGCCACGACATAGCGATCGGCGAGAGCTGCCAGCCGCTCGATCAGCTCGATGGTCAGCCGCCGCTCGCCTGCCCGCACCAATGCCAAATGGAAAGCGCGATTATCCCGGGCGACGTCGCTCCGGCGGTTATGCACGGCATGATCGAGCTTCTCATAGGCCTGTTGCGCCGCCCGCCGCTCGGCGGCATCGGCGTGCTCGGCAGCGAACGCAGCAGCACCCGGTTCGATCTGAAGGCGGAGTGCAAACAGCTCCTCCGCCTCTGCCAACGACATGCGGCGCACAAAAAAGCCGCGATTGGCGGTGCTGCCGACAAAGCCTTCCTGTTCGAGCTTGGCCAGCGCCTCTCGCAACGGAATCTTGCTGATGCCCAGCTGATTGGCGAGCGCGTCCTGGCGGATCGGGCCATCCAGCCCGAACCGCCCCTCGACAATCTGATCGCGCACGATTTCGACGACCTGCTCGGAAAGCGTGCGCACAGCGATACCCATTACCCCTCCGGAATATCAACGCGGGCGATACACCAAATACATATTCCGGAGCACAGCTGCATCCTCCATTAAATGCGGAAGTATCCGAATAATGCAGAGGAATCAGAGCTGCTTTATCGTGACCGTTGTTTCAGGCGCAGTGCCAATCGGGTTGCGCACCGGCATTGTGAACGGCGCTGCGGCAATTTCGAACACATCGCCCGGCTCGGTCCGTACCCCTTCGCTGAACGAGAGCGTCGCGGTGCCGAAGAAATGCACATGCAGGTCGCCCGGGCGCCGGAACAGCGGATACTTAAAGTGGTGATGTTCCAGATTGGCGATGCTGTGCGACATGTTCGCCTCGCCGGAAAGGAACGGCTTTTCCCAAAGTACGGCGCCATTGCGCAAGATCCGGCTGGTGCCCTCGACCTGCTGGGGCAGGTCGCCGAGCAGCAATTCGGGGCCGAGCGCCGCCGGGCGCAGCTTCGAATGGGCGAGCCAGAGGTAATTGCCGCGTTCGGTGACATGGTCCGAAAATTCGTTCGCCAGCGCGAACCCCAGTCGAACCGGCGTACCATCGGCGTCGATCAGGTAGATACCTGCGATTTCCGGCTCCTCCCCAGCATCCAGGGCGAAGGCAGGCGAGGGCAGCGGCGCGCCGGGGGAAATCAGCATGCTGCCGTCGCCCTTGTAGAACCATTCCGGCTGCACGCCTGTCTCGCCCGCAGCGGGCTTGCCGCCTTCGACCCCCATCAGAAACATCTTCATCGAATCGGTCTGGTGCGCAGCGTCGCTCATCGAGCGGTGCATCTTGTCGCGCCCCTCCGCCGAACCAAGGTGCGTCAGGCCGGTGCCGGTCATCAGCAGGTGGGCGCTGTCGGGATGGTCGATCGGCGCCAGCAGCGTGACGGTGACGAGATCGATCCCCGCCCCCTCGCCTGCCGCAGCAACCGCCTCGGCAAGCGTCTGGCCAGCCGCGAGCGCCCGCTGCGCCAGCGCCAGCGTCGTTTCCACACCGGGCACGACACGCGCCGAGCCATCCTCATGCAGCGCAGCTACGCCACGCTGCCCGGTATCTCCGCTGCGGAACTGTACCAGCGAACGCACCATTACGATTATTCCTCCGGAAAGGCGTTGGTCGGGCGCGCGCCCCACAACGCATAGAACAGAATGTAGAGTTCACAGATCGCGGTCAGCAGGAACGAGATCTGCAGGCCATAGCTATCGGCGATCTTGCCCTGCACGATCACCAGCGCGCCACCCGCGATCGCCATGATCAGCAGCCCCGAGCCTTCCTCGGTCAACGGGCCCAGCCCGCGAATGCCGAGCGTGAAGATCGTCGGGAACATGATCGAGTGGAACAGACCGACCAGGATCAGCGACCACATCGCCGTCGGACCATGCGCAAAAGTGGTAATGAGCATGACGACGAATGCGCCGATCGAGAACGCCGCCAATACGGTCTCCGCCCGCACCTTCTGCATGATCGCCGAACCCAGGAAGCGACCGACCATCATGCCGCCCCACAGGAAGGTGAGATAATTGCCGGCCTGCTCATGCGTCAGGTTGGCGATGTCGGGCTGGCTGACGAAATTGACGAACAGATTCGCGACGCCGATTTCCGCGATCAGATAGATGAAGATCGCAGGCACGCCGAACACCAGGTTGCGGTGACGCCACAGCGAATGCTGCTTCCGGGCCTCCTTGCTGACACGCGACGTGGCCGAACCCATCGCCGGCAGCGGGAAGCGCGCGATGACGATTGCCAGCACGATCAGCACCACGGCAACCAGGCCATAGGGCAGAATCACCGAATGCGCATCGGCCAGCCGCTCGGCCGGGGTCAGCACCGTACCGGCATGGACGGTGCCGCCCTTGGAACGGCCGAGAATCAGATAGGCACCGAAGGCCGGCGCGAGCATCGTGCCCGCCGAGTTCATCGCCTGCACCAGGTTGAGTCGCGACGATGCCGTCTCGGGCCTGCCGACCACTGCGACATAGGGGTTGGCCGCCACCTGCAGCAGCGTGATGCCGCTGGCGATGACGAACAGCATCACCAGCGTGACGCCATAAGAAGGAATGCTCGCCGCCAGCATCATGCCCAGCGCCCCGGCCGCCATAATGAGCAGCCCGATCACGAGAGACTTCTGGTAGCCGATCCGCTCGATCAGCTTCGCCGAAGGGATGGAAGCCACGAAATAGGCAATGAACCAAACCGATTCGATGAGTGTAGTCTGCGTGTAGCTAAGATCGAACACGCTACGCAGATGCGGCAGCAGCGTATTGTTGATTACGGTGATGAAGCCCCACATGAAGAAAAGGCTCGCCAGCAGCGTCAGTGCGGGCGCATAAGAGGCTCCCGGACGCGGCGGAGCGGCCCCCACTACCCCAGCCTTGTTTACCGGACCGACCGCCATGCTCCCTCTCCCAAAAAAGCGCCCCTGGGGCTATGCTTGCATCTTGTCCGACTATATACGAACAGGCCAATGGTCAACGATTGGAGGGGAAATGAATATCCATCGCGCGCACTGCGCCGCCGCCGCCAGCCTGGCGCTCACTGCTCTGTGCGCCGCTACGCCGGTCCATGCGGTTGATGCGGAGCGCAAGCCCTTCGGTACCTTGGCCGACGGCACCCAGCTCGAAGCAGTAACCCTGCACGCAGGCAACGGTGTCAGCGCCCGGATCATTACCTTCGGCGCCACGCTGCAATCACTGCAGGCACCCGATCGCCACGGCCACCTCGCCGATATCGAACTCGGCTATGATGATGCGCAGAGCTATGCTGATCATCCCAATTTCTGGGGCGCAAGCGTCGGCCGCTATGCCAACCGGATCGCCGGCGGCCGCTTCACGCTGGATGGCAAGACTTATCAGCTCCCGCTCAACGACAAGACGAACTCGCTGCATGGCGGCGCCAAGGGCTATGACAAGCTCAACTGGCGGATCGTGTCGGTAAAGCAGGGCGCGGTGGCGAGCGTTACCTTTGCTCTCACCAGCCCCGCAGGCGACCAGGGCTATCCTGGCACGCTGGAAGTTCGGGCGACCTATTCGCTCGACGAAAAGGGCAATCTGACGATCGATTATGATGCGAAGAGCGACGCGCCCACGGTCGTCAACCTGACCAATCATGCGATCTTCAACCTGGCTGGTGAAGGCGCCGCCGGCGGCATCCTGCAACACCGGATGACGATCCCCGCCAGCCGCTACACGCCGGTCAACGCCGCGCTGATCCCGACCGGCGAACTGAAGGCAGTTGCCGGCACGGTGTTCGATTTCACCAAGCCCCGCGTCATCGAGGACGGCATCCGCGACGGCCGCGATCCGCAGATCGTGTTCGGCCGCGGCTATGACCATAATTTCGTGCTCGACGCAGGCCTGACCGCTGAGCCCAAACTGGCAGTTCGGCTGGAGGATCCCGCCTCAGGCCGCGTGCTCGAAGTGCTCAGCACCGAACCCGGCCTGCAGGTGTACACCGGCAACTTCCTCGACGGCACGCTGATCGGCAAGGGCGGCCACCTGTATCGCATGGGCGATGGCATCGCGCTCGAACCCCAGAAGTTCCCGGACACGCCCAACCAGCCCGCATTTGGCTCGGCCCGCGTCGATCCCGCACATCCCTATCACCACCGCATGGTGTTCCGTCTATCGACGACCGGCTGAACACCCCGAATACTGAGGCACCCCTACCGCCATGACTGATTCCGCCCAGCCCCCCAAGCTCCGCTCGCGTGCCTGGTTCGACAATCCCGACAATATCGACATGACCGCGCTCTATCTGGAGCGCTATCTGAATTTCGGGCTGAGCCTGGAGGAGCTACGGTCGGGCAAGCCGATCATCGGCATTGCCCAGACCGGGTCTGATCTGAGCCCCTGCAACCGCCATCACATGGTGCTGGCGGAGCGGGTGCGCGAAGGTATTCGCGAGGCTGGCGGCGTCGCCATCGAATTCCCCGTCCACCCGATCCAGGAAACCGGCAAGCGCCCGACTGCGGCGCTGGATCGCAACCTCTCCTACCTCGCGCTGGTCGAACTGATCTACGGCTATCCGCTCGACGGCGTGGTGCTGACGATCGGCTGTGACAAGACCTCCCCCGCCTGCCTGATGGCGGCGGCGACGGTGAACATCCCCGCCATCGCCCTGTCCGTCGGCCCGATGCTCAACGGCTGGCACCGTGGCGAGCGCACCGGATCGGGTACGATCGTCTGGAAGGCACGCCAGATGCTCGCGGCCGGCGAGATCGACGACGACGGCTTCATTAAGCTCGTCGCCTCCTCGGCACCGTCGACGGGCTATTGCAATACCATGGGCACCGCAACGACGATGAACTCGCTGACCGAAGCGCTGGGCATGTCGCTGCCGGGTTCTGCGGCGATTCCCGCGCCCTATCGTGACCGGCAGGAAGTCGCCTATCGAACCGGCCTGCGCATCGTCGACCTGGTGCGTGAGGACGTGAAGCCCAGCGACATCATGACGCGAGATGCGTTTCTGAACGCCATTGTCGTCAATTCGGCGATCGGCGGCTCGACCAACGCGCCGATTCACCTTGCCGCCATCGCCCGCCACATGGGCGTAGAGCTGTCGCTCGACGACTGGCAGACCTATGGCCACAAAATCCCGCTGCTGGTGAACTTGCAGCCGGCAGGTGAATATCTGGGCGAGGATTTCTATCGCGCCGGCGGCGTGCCGGCAGTGGCGGCCGAGTTGATCCGCCAGGGCCTCATCCGCGAGGATGCGCTGACGGTGAACGGCCGCACCTTCGGCGACAACAATCGCGACGCCGTGATCGAGGACGAGAAGGTCATTCGCCGCTATGACCAACCGCTGAAGGAAGATGCCGGCTTCGTCGTGCTGCGCGGCAATCTGTTCGACGCGGCGATCATGAAGACCAGCGTGATCTCGGAGGAATTTCGCGCGCGCTACCTGTCGAACCCCAACGATCCGGAGGCGTTCGAAGGCCCTGCCGTCGTGTTCGATGGACCGGAAGACTATCATCAACGTATCGACGATCCTGCGCTGGGCATTACGCCGGAGACGCTGTTGTTCATGCGCGGCGCGGGACCGATCGGCTATCCCGGCGCGGCGGAGGTCGTGAACATGCGCCCGCCCGCCTATCTGATACGTGAGGGCGTCCATGCCCTGCCCTGCATCGGCGACGGTCGCCAGTCGGGGACATCGGGCAGCCCGTCGATCCTCAACGCCTCGCCCGAAGCGGCGGCGGGCGGTGGCCTGGCGCTGCTGCGCACCGGCGACCGAGTGCGGATCGACCTGGGACGCGGCACGGCGGACGTGCTGATCTCGGATGAAGAACTGGCCGAACGCCGCGCCGCACTGGCCGAGGCGGGCGGCTATCCCTACCCCGAATCGCAGACGCCGTGGCAGGCAATCCAGCGCAGCGTCGTCGGCCAGATGAACACCGGCGCGATCCTGGAGGGCGCCGAGCAGTTCCAGCGCATCGCCCAGACCAAGGGCCTGCCGCGCGACAACCACTAAGTCGGTAGCGCAACATCGGGAGCGAGGCAGGGGCAACCGACCTCGCTCCAAGTTTATACGGTATAATATCCTTGACCGACCGCGAGGGCGCTGCTTTACCCGCGCGGGGTTGGGGAGAAGCACAAATGCCGTTTCCGAAAACGTGCCTGCAGCGGCGTGATCGCGCCACGAAATTCCGTCTCGGCCTGCTGGGTGCAGCGATGGTGCTGGGTACGCCCGGGTTCGCCATCGCCCAGACGACACCGTCACCAACCACCGCCCCCGCCCCGCTACCGCCGATCGAGGCACGCTATCAGCGCGCCGATCTCTACCAGTCCGACGGCCTCGACCGGCTGATCGTCGATCATAATCTGCGCGCGCAGTTCCTGGGCGAGCACACCGCCATCTTCTACCGCCATGGCAAGGCCGGTGCCCGAACGCTGCGCTGGTTCGATCCCGCCACCGGCGACGCGCGCGACATCACTACCGAAGCAACGCTGCTCGCACTGCTGTCGCGGGCAACCGGCAAGCCGGTCGGACGCGCGCAACTCGCGTTCGACTCGCCCGAGTTCGATCCCGCAACCGGCGCGTTCGCCTTTGGGGCACTCGACAAACGCTGGCGTTATGCGGCGGACGGCACGCTCAGCGAGACGCCCAAGCCGCAGCCCGAACCGGAAGCGCTGTCGCCCGACGGGCGCTTTCGCATCGTTGCGCGCGATTTCAACCTGTTTGCGGTCGAAGTGAAGACCGGCCGGGAAGTCGCACTGACGACCGACGGCACGCGCGAGCAGCCCTATGGGCGCGGCATACCCCAGCTCGCCGACATTCTGGCGCAGGGGACCGAAGACCCGAAGATGCCGGTGTCGATCCGCTGGTCGCCGGACAGCCGCCACATCCTGACCTGGCGGCTCGACACACGCGACGTAAAACCGCTGAGCATCACCCAGCAGGACCCGCCCGGCAGCTTCTACCCCCGCAGCTTCCACTATATCTATCCGCTGGCCGGCGCCGAGAAGCTGCCGCTGGCGACCCGCTATGCGATCGATGTCGAGCAGGCGGTACGCAAGGGCAAGGCGAAGCTGGTACCGCTGCAGATCCCGGCCGAAGCACTGCTCTACCCCTATGATCCCGATCAGGACTGGGTGGCCGGCAAGCCCCGCGCACTATGGGTCCAGCGCGGCTATGGGCAACTGGCCGTTTATCAGGCTGATCCCGATACCGGCGCGGCGCATGTCGTCGCGCGCGAAACGGGAAAGCCGGTCGTAACCACCACCTCCAGCGGCATCTATCCTGCTCCCGAACTCGGTGGCGAACTGGACGTGTCGGAACGCACCGGCTGGGCGCAGCTCTATCTGGTCCGCCCGAACGACCCCGATGGCGGCACTCCCCTCACCCGCGGCGCGTGGGAAGTCATCAGCATCGAGCATGTCGATGCGCCCGGCCGCGCGATCCTGGTGACGGGCGTCGGTCGCGAACACGATCGCAATCCCTATTGGCGCCAGCTCTACCGCATCGGGCTGGACGGCACCCAGCCGGTGCTGCTCACCCCCGAGCCGCTCGACCACGAAATTACTACTTCCCACGACGGCAAATGGGCGATCGATGTTATGTCGAGCCCCACTACCCTGCCGCGCACCGTGGTACGCGACACCCGCGACGGCCATATCGTTCGCGAACTCGGCCATGCCGATGCGTCGGCGCTGCTCGCGACCGGCTATACGCCGCCCGAGCCTTTTCAAGGCGTCGCTGCCGATGGCAGGACGCCGCTCTACGGCATGATCTACCGTCCGGCGCATTTCGATCCGAAACGCCGTTATCCGGTGATCGACGCCGTCTATACCGGCCCCACCACCACCGACGTACCGGTCAGCTGGAGCGGCACGGTCTTCAACACCCCGTCGAGTGTCGCCCAGATCGGCGCGATCGTGGTGATGATAGACGGTCGCGGCACCTCGCTTCGCGGCCAGGCTTTTCGCATGGCGGCCTTCCAGAATCTGGGCGAGGTCGGGCTCGACGATCATATCGCGATGATCCGCCAGATGGCCGCACGCTATCCGCAGTTCGATACAGATCGCGTAGGCGTCTATGGCGGCTCGGCCGGCGGCTATGATGCCGCCCGCTTCATCCTGCGCCGCCCCGAATTCTTCAAGGTCGCGGTGGCATCTTCGGGCAATCACGACCTGCGGCTCGACAAGGCGTGGTGGCCGGAAACGTCGATGAGCACGCCCGATCCGTCAGTGTGGGAGCGCAACGCCAATATGTCGGTCGCCGCGAACCTGCAGGGCAAGCTGCTGCTGGTCCATGGTGATATCGACGACAATGTGCCGGTCACCGAAAGCTACCGCCTCGCCAATGCGCTGATCCAAGCACATCGCGATGTCGATCTGGTGATCCTGCCCAACACCACCCACCGGGTTTTCCAGCCCTTTTTCTGGCGCAAGTTCCGCGACTATTTCGTTCGCAACCTGCTCGATGAGGCGCCGCCGCGCAGCGCCGTCGTCGACGTGCCAAAGTCCGGGGACTGAAGCCGCAGATCAGCGCAGGGCGATTTCGGTATCGGCCAGCGCCAGCCGAACCAGCTCGGCCATCGCCGCTTCCGCGCGCTTGGCATTGCATGCGGCGATGGCAGCGTGAAGCGCGCGATGCTCGGGCATCGGGTCGCGCGGATCGGGCGTGTTGCGCTGCTTGAAGATCGTCGTCCAGGCAATGGCAGACATAATCGAGCTGGCCAGTGCCAGCACGGCCTCATTGCCCGTCGCTTCGAGCAGGATCGTGTGAAAGCGCTGGTCGGCCGTGCGCCCCGTTTCGGTCGCCAGCCCGTGCGCCGCCATCTCGTCTAGCGCAGCTTCCATAGCCGCCACCTGCGCGGGCGTGCGCCGCGTCGCCGCCATGGCGGCTGCCGCCGGTTCCACCACCATCCGCAGCTCGAACAGGTCGATCAGGAACTTGCGCGACGGTTCGGAGTCGAACTGCCAGGCGAGCAGATCGGGATCGAGCAGGCTCCAGTAATGGCGCGCCGATACGCGCGTTCCCGCCTTTGGGCGGCTTTCGACCAGCCCCTTGGCAGAAAGGATACGAAATGCCTCGCGCAGCGCCGAGCGGGAAATGCCCAGTTGCTCACTGAACTCGATTTCGCCCGGAAAGACATGGCCTTCGGGAAACTCTCCGCGCAGAATGCCGACGGCGAGCTGTTGCGCGACTGAGCCATGCAGACGTCTATTTTGGCGCCCCCGAAGCATCGAGCGCGGCGCCGACTGCAGTGGCCGTTGTTGCATTGAAACCCTTCCCGTTGCGCCCGCCGGCAGCCTTGCCGGTATAACAAGCTATCGCGAAGTGCCACGATGACAAGGCGAAGGTGGTGACCCGGAGAGGATTCGAACCTCCGACCTCTCGATTAGGAATCGCTTGCTCTATCCTGCTGAGCTACCGGGCCACATCGCCGACGCTGGTAAAGCCCAGCGCGGCGCAAATCAATTGCAAGCCTCGGGCGGCACGACCGGTACTATCAGCGGCGCCACCGGCACGCCTTCCTCAACCAGCGCCTTGGCCTCTTCGACCGTCGCCTTGCCGTGGATCGGCGCTTCGGGCTCGTCCCCCAGATGCATGGCGCGGGCCTTGCTGGCGAAGGATGCCCCAACCCAGGTCGATTTTTCCAGCATCTTCGCCTGGATTTCCGCAACAGCGGCCAGCGCGGCCTTTATCGCTTCGGGCGGAACCGGCGACTTTTCCGCCACCTGATTGCCCTTGGGCGCCACCGCAGGGGCCATTACCGCCTTGGCGACGCCGGTCTCGCCGCACATCGGGCAGGCGATCAGTCCGCCGGCGCGCTGATCCTCATAGGCTGCGCTCGACTTGAACCACGCCTCGAAGACATGGCCGGTGGCGCATTTGAGATCGAACACGATCATGATGCAGCGACATCCGGTATAAGCCGGCGGTGCCGCAGTACCGGCACGCGGGTCCGCACATCGTCGATCCGCGCCGGGTCGATCTCGGCAAAGCCCAGCCCCGCCGGCTCGCCCATGTCGAGCAGCACGTCGCCCCACGGGTCGATCGCAAGGCTATGGCCGTAGGTGGCGCGGCCGTCTTCGTGGATCCCGGTCTGTGCCGTTGCAATCACAAACGCCGCTGCCTCGATCGCCCGCGCGCGAAGCAGGACGTGCCAGTGCGCCGCGCCAGTGGGGCGCGTGAAAGCCGCCGGCACCGCCAGCAACGTCGCACCGGCATTGCTCAGCGCGGCGAACAGGTCCGGAAAGCGCAGGTCATAACAGATGGCAAGGCCCAGCCGTCCGAGCGGCGTGTCGACCACCACCGGCCCGGCGCCCGCCGTATAGCTGTTCGATTCGCGCCAGCTCTCGCCGGTCGGCAGGTCGACATCGAACAGATGCATCTTGTCGTAGCGCGCGCGGATTTCGCCGCTGTCGTCGATCACGAAGGCGCGGTTGGCGAGCTTGCCGTCCGCGCGCAGCACCGCCAGACTGCCCAGATGCACCCAGATTCCGTGCTTCGCCGCCGCCTCGCGTACGGCGGCAAGCACGCGGTCTTCGCCCTCGGCGGCGTAATGCACCGAGGCGCGCTCGCGATTGCCGTCCAGCAGGCCAGACATTTCGGGCGTGAACAGCATCGCCGCCCCACCCGCACGGGCCTCCGCCACGCCTTCGACCAGCGTGGTGGCGTTGCCGGCGGGATCAATCCCGCTGGTCATCTGCAACAGCGCGGCGCGCGTCATGCCGCGAGCAACGGGTCCAGTCCGCCCTCGCGATCGAGCGCGGCAAGATCATCGGAGCCGCCGATATGCTTCCCGTCGATGAAAATCTGCGGAACCGTCGTCCGGCCGGGCGCGCGCTCCAGCATCTCGGCACGCTTGGGGCCGCCCATGGTGATGTCATATTCCTCGAACGCCGCGCCCTTGGCGGAGAGGAGGTTCTTGGCGCGCGTGCAATAGGGGCAGAACGCCTTGGTGTAGATTTCGACCTTTGCCATAGTCGACCAGAGGTGTGCCCGGCACTGCGGCTTGTCAATCCGCGGCATCTTCGGAAAGCACGCGCGCCCAGCACAACAGGACCACCCGCGCCGCGCCGCCGCGCTTGAGCAGGCGGGCACAGGCATCACCCGTGGCACCGCTGGTATAGATGTCGTCGACCAGAACGACCGTCCGCCCCTTGAGCCGCGCTGCGGCGTCCGGCGCCAGCGCGAATACACCCGCCACTGCCTTGGCGCGCGCCCTTGCCCCCAGCCCACGGAGCGGCGGCGTGGCCTTGACCCGGCGCAGCAGATCGATTTCGGCCGCAACCCCGCTCCGCCGGGAAAGCCCCTGCGCGACCAGTGCCGCCTGGTTGAAGCCGCGCGACCAGATGCGCCAGCGGTGCAGCGGCACCGGCACCAGCAGGTCCGCGCCCTCGGGCATCAGCCGCGCCATCCCGCGCGCCATTGTCTCCGCTACGGCCAGCCGGCCGCCATATTTGAGCTTCAGCGCCACGCGCCGCGCGACATCTCCATAGGCCACGGCGGCACGCACCCCGTCATGCGGGGGCGGGCTTGCCAGGCATGCGCCGCAACGTGCGCCCTCTCCGCGATCGAAGGTGAAGGGCAGATGACAGGTCGCGCACCAGGGCGGCCCCAGAAAGTTCAAGCTTCCCCAGCAGGCGGCACAAAAACGGTGATCGGCCTCGACGATCGCGCCGCAACCCGGGCAGCGCGGCGGCAACACCAGGTCGATCAATTGCGAAAGAGGCGCCACACCCTGCACAGGCACCCTTGTCGCCGCAGCCGCCACGCTGCACAAGCGCGCCCGTGTCCGACTCCGAGATTTTCGACCGCGCCCTGCGCCGCAAGCGCCGCGACCGCGCCGCACGCCAATATGAAAGTTTCCTGCGCGACCACATGCTCGACGCGCTGTACGAGCGGCTGGAAGGCGTGAAGCGGGAGTTTCGGCAAGTCCTCGATCTCGGCAGCCATGACGGCGCCTTTGCCTGGCCCGGCGCCGAGATTACCCGGATTGATGCCGGCGCCCGGTTTGCGGCGATAGGCGGTGGCATTCAGGGCGATGAGGACATGCATCCCTTTCCCGAGGGCAGCTTCGATCTGGTGATCTGCGCGAGCGTACTCGATACCGTCAACGACGTGCCGGGCGCGCTGGCGCTGGCGCGGCGGGCGCTGAAGCCGGACGGGCTGTTCCTGGGCGCCTTTTTCGGGGCAGGCACGCTCTCTACCCTGCGCGCCTGCTTCATGGCGGCGCAGGGCGACCGGCCGGTGGCGCGCTTTCATCCGCAGATCGATGTGCGTGCTGCCGGCGACCTGCTCTCGCGTGCCGGCTTTGCGCTGCCCGTGGCGGACACCGAGACGCTGACGGTGCGCTATGCCGGGCTGCCGGGGCTGATTCGCGACCTGCGCGGCATGGCGGCGACCAATTTGCTGCCGGGCACGCCGCCGCTGCGCCGTGATACACTTTTGAACGCAGCCGCTGCCTTTGCCGAACGCGCCGATCCCGATGGCCGTACGACCGAGCGGTTTGACATCGTCTACCTGACCGGTTGGGCGCCGGACCCGTCGCAGCCCAAGCCGGCGCGGCGCGGCAGCGCGACGGCTTCGCTGGCGGACGCGCTCAAGCCAAAGGGCTGAGCGCGCGCTCCAGTACCGGGATGAAGGGCAGGTCCGCCGGGGGCATGGGCAGCGTGCGCAGCTCGGCCGCCGTGACCCAGGCCAGCGCACTGGCGTGGAGCGCCTCGGGCACACCGCGCCAGTCGGCCAGACCATAGAGCAGCAGTACCAGATGCCGCTCGCCCAGCGATTCGCTGGCGAAGGTCAATGGCACCAGCGCCTGCGGATCGACGGTGATCGCCAGCTCTTCAGCGAGTTCGCGCGCCAGCGCCTGTTCGGGTGTCTCGCCGGGCTCGATCTTGCCGCCGGGGAACTCCCACAGGCCGGGCATGGGTTTTCCAACCGGCCGCTGCTGCACCAGCACGCGCCCTTCACAATTCATGATTGCCGCGGCGGCAACCATCAGGATTTCGCGTTCGATAAGCACTTCTCAATCTATAGATGACAAAACATTGCAGCATTTTAACCCGAATGGATACCCATGCGACAGATTGGCCGCCAGATTTCCGCATTTCTGCAGGATCGCCGGGGGGCATCGGCCGTCGAATATGGCTTCATACTTGCCCTCATCGTACTCGCCATCATGGCCGTGCTCGTACAGCTGGGCAGCGTCACGTCAAACATGTGGTCGAACGTGTCGGCGAAGGTCCAGGCGGTCGGTTGATCCGGTAACCTTTCGCTAAGCTTGGCCTTTAGGCCGACTTTAACCCCTCCCCTCTAAACATCAGCTTGCCGCAAGGGGAACTGCGCGGCCGGTGAATGAAGTGAAATTTGGGACGATGGAGACCGGTATGAAGAAGATTCGCAACTTCCTGAAGAATTCCAAGGGCGCGACTGCGATCGAATACGGCCTGATTGCCGCTCTGATCGCCGTTGCAGCGATTGCCGCGATGCAGGGCCTGGGCAACCAGCTGAACAAGACCTTCGGCAACGTCACGTCGAACATGAAGGCTTCGTAAGCCTCATTTCGAATAAAGAACGACATGGGCGGTGGCACTCGGGTGCCGCCGCCTATTTTATTTCAATTCGTGTCACTACAATTCCTAATGTTTCGTTAACGGAATGAAAACGCCTCTGGCGCATATGATTCGCTCCGGCGGGGGACTGAACCGATCCGGAGTCTGGTTATGCGTTTTCTGAGGAACATCCTGGCCGATGCCAAGGGAGCCACCGCCATCGAGTATGGGCTAATCGCAGCGCTGATCGCAATCGCCGCGATTGCCGCCATGCAAGGGCTGGGCAATCAGCTCGCCACCACGTTCGGCAACGTCACGTCGAACATGAAGGCCAGCTAAATTCCGAGACCAAAGGACAACCCAGGGGCGGAGCGAGGGGACCGCGCCGCCCCCGGGGCCGTCATCCGATCTTTCGGGGTTCAGATTCGCCCCATCGCCAGGAACTTGGCGCGCCGCGCCTGGCGCAGCCCCTCCGCCGACATGCCGTCCAGGCCACGGAGCGCCTGCTCGATCGCATCGCCCAGCGCCCGCACCGCCTGAGTCGGCGCCCGATGCGCACCGCCCAGCGGCTCCTGCACGATCCGGTCAATCACGCCGAGCTCCTTCAGGTGCTGCGCCGTCACCTTCATCGCTTCGGCGGCATCGGCAGCCTTGTCGGCCGTTCGCCACAGAATCGAGGCGCAACCTTCGGGCGAAATCACCGAATATACGGCGTGCTCGAGCATCAGCACCTGATTGCCCGCAGCCAGCGCCACCGCGCCGCCCGAGCCCCCCTCGCCGAGGATCGAGGCAACCAGCGGCACGCCCAGCCCCAGACAGGTTTCGGTGGAACGCGCGATCGCCTCTGCCTGGCCGCGCTCTTCGGCCTGCACGCCGGGAAACGCACCCGCCGTATCGACCAGCGTGAGGACCGGAATGCCGAACCGGTCGGCCAGCTTCATCAGGCGGATCGCCTTGCGATAACCTTCCGGCTTGCCCATGCCGAAATTGTGCTTCAGCCGGCTGGCGGTGTCGTCGCCCTTTTCGTGGCCGATCACCATCACGCGACGTCCGCGGAAGCGGCCCAGTCCGCCGATGATCGCATTGTCGTCGGCAAAGGCGCGGTCGCCGGCCAGCGGCATGAAGTCTTCGATCAGACCGGCGACATAATGCTTGAAGTGCGGCCGCTCCGGATGACGCGCGACCTGCGTCTTCTGCCACGGCGTCAGGCGCGCATAGGTATCCAGCAGCAGCTTGTCCGATTTCGCCTGCAGCGGGGCGATTTCGGCAGCGATGTCCACGCCGCCGGCAGCGGTGCTGCGCAGTTCGTCGATCTTGCCCTGCAGTTCGGCGATCGGCTTCTCGAAGTCGAGGAATGTCGTCATGGGCAGTCGCGCTACGCGGAGCCGCGCTTCGCGTCAACGCGGGGCGTGGGTGCGCGCCCCTTCCCGCCCAGCGCTTCACCCAGCGGATGGCGCTGGTTGACCAGCTCCACCAGCCGCCGGCTGTCGACATGCGTGTAGATTTCCGTGGTGGCGATGTCGGCATGGCCCAGCATCGCCTGCAGCGCGCGCAGGTCCGCGCCGCCTTCCAGCAAATGCGTGGCGAAGGCGTGGCGCAGCACGTGCGGGCTCACCCGGTCGGGGGGAATGCCCGCCTCGGCCGCCAGCGCACGCACCAGCTGGTACAGCCGCACGCGGGTAAGGTGCGCCTTGCCAGAAGGAAACAGCCACGCCTTGTCCGACGGCACCTGCCCACGCCAGACCGCCACCGCGGCGCGGGCACGATCCGAAATCGGCACCAGTCGCTCGCGCCCGCCCTTGCCTTTCAGAATCAGGAACGGCCGGTCGGGATGGATGGCATTGCGTGGCAGCGACACCAGCTCGGTCGCGCGCAGGCCCGAGCCATAGAGCAGCTCGATCAGTGCCGCGAGGCGCAGGTCGAGCGGATCGGGCGGCACCCGCGCCTGCCGCGCGGCGATGGCGGCGAACAGCGCATCGACATCGGCGACGCTCAATATCTTGGGCAAGCGCCGCGCGGCGCCGGGACGCGGCAGACTGGCGCCGGGATCGTCCGCCCGAAACCCCTCATCGGCAAGAAAGGCGAAGAAGCGCCGCAACGCCGCCGATTTACGCGCAACCGTCGCCCGCGACAGCGCCTGCCATTCGCCCGCCAGCCGCTCGATCTCCGGGCGCCCTGCCACCGCCAGTCGCCCGCCCAGCAGTTCCGAGGCGAGACGCAGATCGGCGCCATAGGCAAGGATCGTGTTCGCCGCCGCCCCCGCCTCGGCGCGGAGCATTTCGAGGAAGCGCTCGATCAGCGCCCGGTCGTCGCCCGGGGAGGCTGCGGTCACGCCGTACGGGTGACCGCCTCGACGGCGATCATCCGCGCATAATCGGCCATGCCGGTGGCGCGCATCGCCGCGACGATGTGGAACAGCGCCTCGGGCGTCACATGGGTCCAGCTGGTCGATTGCATCCCCACCGCCGCGAGCAGCGCGACCGTGCCCGCTTCGTTGCGGCGCGCCGCATCGTCGATGGCGCGCGTCCAGCTATTCTCGCCGCCGATCTGGACCTGCAGCGCCTGCGCGCCGCGGCTGGCATCTGCGGGTGCCAGGCGACCCAGACCAGCCAGTCCGGCGAGCAGCATCTGCGCCTTGCGCGGGCTGGCAGCGCCGGTGAAGCGCTCGAAATCGCCATAGCTGATCGCGCCGCTGCCCGGTTCTGCCAGGCTGAGGAGCGCCCAGCCCTCGCTGCCGCGCGACACCACGCCCCGCCACTCCATAGCCGGGCGGTCATAGCCGGCGCTCAGCATCGCCGCGATCAACGTGTCTGGATCGGGCGCGTCCTTGCTCGCGGGGATCCAGGATGCCGCCTTCGCCGTGAGGATAAGCCGGGCATAGCGCGTGCGGGCGGTGCCCGCCGCGTCCCAAAGCGCGCGAATGGCGGCGATACGTTCGGCAACACCGCTGCCCGCATAGGCGGTGCGCAGGTCGCGCGCCGTGGCGGCGAGCGGCGCCGGAGCATCGGCCGCCTGATCGATCTCCGCATAGAGATCGACCAGTCCGGCATTGGAATAGACGCCGGCGGTCGCCGCCAGTTCTGCGGCAGAGGCACGCGCCGCCGGGGCAAGACCGGGTGTCAGCGCCTGCCAATAGCGATATTCGGGGCCGACCGAGCCGTAGAGCTCGTCGGGAATGTTCACCCCGGTCGCCGTCGCCAGCCCGAAGCGCCACGGCGAAAGCTGCGGCACGCCGACCCAGTCGATCGTCACCGCCCGGCGACCATCCACACCCATGCCGATCGCCTTTTCGGCGAGCAGCAGGTCGATATCACCCTGGCTGCGCCCCTTGCGCGCTGCGTCGAACAGCTGGCCCGCCTCGTTCGGCTTGCCGGCCAGCCCGGCGCAGATCGCCTGGGCCAGCCCCCAATTGCCGTCACCCGCAGGCGCCGTGCCCTTGGCCGCGACGGGGCAGAACTCGCCCGGATCGGCGCTGGCTAGCGCCACCTGCAACGCCGCCTGGGTGAGCCGCGGCGTGAAATCGTCAACATCGACATCGTTCACCACGGCGCGCGCCGCCATCGCCTCGCCCATGCGCACCAGCAACTGGGCGCGGTCGGCAGCGAAATCGGCCCCTTCCAGCCCGGCGGGCGTATCGATGGGCGACATCAGCGCACGCCGCAGCACGATGGATACCCAGCGCGACGCCACCGGCGCATCGAGCCGCTGCATCAGCGTCTCCAGCACCTGCCCGCGCGTCTTGCCGAAGGCGTTCGCCGGGAATGCCGTGTTGCCCCAGGCGAAGATGCCGACCCGATCGGTCGAATGGCGCGCGACCGCCGGCAGATCATATTGCGACAGGTTGACCGGCGCGGGGGCGGTGAAATTGCCCTCCACTTCCTCGGTATCGCCTTCGCCATTCTGCAGCGCCGCAGCCGCGCTGCCGCTCACCGGCTCGACCGGAAGCTGCGGCGCCACCTGCGCTTCCGGCGCCCGAGACGGCTGCGCGGCGGCCGGCGCGGGATTCTGCGCCGGCTGGTCAAAGCCGGGAGGCAGCAGCGATTCGGGGGCCTGCTGCTGCTTCGATTTCTGCTGCTGCCCCAGCGCCGGTACGCCGATGCCCGCCAGCACCAGCGCCGTCAGGGCAATGCGCGAGACCCTAATTGGCAAGGTTTTCAAGCGAGACCGCCTTCTCCATCCGCACCGGCTCCTTCGCGGTGTTGCGCCCGGCCAGGGCGAACAGCCCCACCAGCAGCAGGGCGACGACAACCAGCAAGACGACAAGCGCACGCGACATGAATAAAACCCGTAAAAAATAGCGGTTGGACGGGCCTTTTGCCCGAGACCCGGCCACGCTGTATAGCCCTTCGCACGATGTTACAAACGCCCGTGCAAATTCATGGCTGGACCGGCAAACCCATCGTCCTGGTGGGGCTGATGGGCGCCGGCAAGACGACGGTAGGGCGCCGGCTCGCCCAGCGCCTACACCTGCCCTTTGTCGATGCAGATCAGGAGATCGAGAGAGCGGCGGGCATGTCGGTATCCGACATTTTCGCGAAATTCGGCGAACCGCATTTCCGCGACGGCGAACGGCGGGTGATCGCCCGGCTGGTCGACGGCACGCCCAAGGTGATCGCCACCGGCGGCGGCGCGTTCGTCAACGAATCGACCCGCGCGCTGATTCTCGATCAGGCGATCGCGATCTGGCTGGATGCCGAACCGGCTGTCCTGGCCGACCGCGTCCGCCGCCGCGACACCCGCCCGCTGCTGCGCGATCGCGACCCGCTGGAGGTGCTGACCGAGCTGGCGAAGGTCCGCAACCCGCATTACGCGCTTGCACATATCCGCGTCCCCAGCGTAGCCGCACCGCACGAAACCACCGTCGAAGCGATCCTGAAGGCCCTGCAAGCGTGACCACCATTCCCGTCGCCCTGGGCGCACGCAGCTATGACGTGCGCATCGAACCCGGCCTGCTGGTCCGCGCCGGCGAGGTGCTGGCCCCGCTGGCACGCGGCCGGGCGATGCCGATCGTCACCGACGCGAACCTTGGCCCGCATTGCGAAGCACTGGTCGCCAGCCTGGCCGCCGCGGGTATCGCCGCCCCGGTCCGCACGCTGCCGGCGGGCGAATCGACCAAGAGCTGGGCACAGCTCGAAGCGCTGACCGACTGGCTGCTCGAACTCGGCGTCGAGCGCAGCGACCATGTCATCGCGCTGGGCGGCGGCGTGATCGGCGATCTGGTCGGCTTCGCCACCAGCATCCTGAAGCGCGGCTGCAACTTCGTCCAGATCCCCACCACGCTGCTGGCGCAGGTGGACAGCTCGGTCGGCGGCAAGACCGCGATCAATTCGCGCGCGGGCAAGAATCTGGTCGGCGCCTTCCATCAGCCGGCCGTGGTGCTGATCGACCCGCAGGTGCTGGACACGCTGCCCCAGCGCGAACTGCGCGCCGGCTATGCCGAGGTCGTCAAATACGGCCTGATCGACGATGCCGATTTCTTCGGCTGGTGCGAAGGCCATGCCGCCGCGCTGTTCGTCGGCGATCCCGCCGCGCGCGCCCATGCGATCGGCCATTCGGTGGCCGCCAAGGCCCGCATCGTCGCCGCCGACGAGCGCGAGACGACCGGCACCCGCGCGCTGCTCAACCTGGGCCACACCTTCGGCCACGCGCTGGAGGCAGAGACGGGCTTTTCCGACAAGCTGCTCCACGGCGAGGGGGTGGCCGCCGGCATGGCGCTGGCCTTCGCCTTCTCCGCCGAACAGGGGCTGTGCCCGGCCGAGGATGCCGCGCGCGTCGCCGCCCATCTGCGCAGCGTCGGCCTGCCCGACGGGCTGGCAGCGGCGGGCGTGACAGCGGACGGCAAGACGCTGGTCGGCCACATGCTCCACGACAAGAAGATGGAGGGCGGCACCCTCCCCTTCCTGCTCACGCGCGGGATCGGCCAGACCTATCTGGACCGCACCGTCGATCTGGCGAAAGTCGCCGCGTTTCTGGACCGCTGCGGGTAAGCGCCGCCTGCGAACGTCGCGGCGTTATCGGTCTGCGACGGCCCTGTTTTCCCCATCTGCACGGGGTGCGAAGTTTAGGAAGTTCAGGCTCACGCGCGTATGTGCGCGGGGCAAGCGGGCTGTTGATCCGACAGGTGCAAAGAGCGGCGCCTTGCGGGGCGCATGGTGAACATATGGGGAACAATTTGGGGTGAGCAAGGGGGTCGGAGATTGTCGGGAAATGGTGGGTGGCAGCCCGTCCAAAGTCCTGAGATTTGGCGACCGCGACTTATAAGCCCGCCATTCGTAAAAGCGCCGCGACAAGAATAGCGCACCCTGCGATACCACTTAAAGCAAACACGCCGAAGGTTATTTGATACTTCTCCGGGTTCGTGGCGCGATTTATTGGTTTAAATGGCCAATTGCTCGGAATAGTCCCCGTTATCACTGCTGGCACGAGATGGAACGCTGATACCGCTATGAGCCCCAAGCCGACAAAAACACCCTGATTCATTCGGTCTCTCCAAGGCCAACCCATGCTTTATACTAGGCAGCGTGGATGGTGCCCCATTTCCGAGCGTCATCCGCGCAGATTGGTATTAGCCGCCGTTCCGCGTCTGCCTCGATTTGCGGTTCGTGCTAGGCTTCGCCGGTGGCCAGACAAGCAATACGAACATGGCGACCAACGCGGCGCAGAAGCACCAGAAAAAGATTTGAGCCATGGTAGAGAAGCGCATCGCGGTTGCCCCGAAAGCGAGCAAACCGGCCATTATTGAAAAGCAGAACGACCTGCCGTGTCGATAGGTCTTCAGGTAGGGCGATGCCCAAACTGCATTCACCCAAATTGCAGGCGGGGCGGCTAATGCGATCCACTCCATCGCTACCAAGATAACGCCTTTTATGGCGTATGAGAATGGCCGGTTCCAAAACAGCGCCCCCCGCCGCGCACCTTGCCCGCTGCCCCGGCAGGGCCTACCCCGGCGCCATGCGTATCCTAGCTCTGGCCCTTGCCGCATCGACCATGCTCGTCCCCGCCGCCCTTGCCCAGCAGCGCGCCGCCGCGGTGGCGCCGATCCTCACTACCGCAGAGGCGAAGGATGTGTGGACCCATGCGCGGCCCGAAATCGCGCGCGTCACCCATGTCACGCTGGACCTGCGCGCCGATTTCTCCGCGAAGACGCTGTCCGGCACCGCCACGCTCGACATTCTCGCAGCGCCGGGTGCGAGCGAAATCGTGCTCGACGAGGATGGGCTGGTCATCGCGAAGATCACCGATGCCGCCGGCAAGCCCCTGCCCTTCACCGTCGGCAAGGCCGATCCGGACATTGGCGCGCCGCTTACCGTCCAGCTGAACGGCGCCCGCCGCATCACCATCCACTACCGCACCGCGCCCGGCGCCTCCGCGCTGCAATGGCTCGCGCCGCAGCTCACGGCGGGCAAGAAGAAGCCCTATCTGTTCAGCCAGGGCCAGCCGATCAACAACCGCAGCTGGATTCCGACGCAGGACAGCCCCGGCATCCGCCAGACCTGGTCGGCGACACTTGCCGTGCCCGCCGATCTGGTCGCGGTGATGAGCGCCGAGCGGATCGACGGCGCCAAAGGCCTGCCCGCCGGCCAGGGCTGGCACAAGTTCCGCTTCCGCATGGACAAGCCGGTGCCGCCCTATCTGATCGCCTTTGCGGTCGGCGACCTCGCCTTCAAGGCCGTCGGCCCGCGCGCCGGCGTGTGGACCGAGCCGACGATGCTGGACGCTGCGGCGAAGGAAGTCTCCGATGTCGAAAAGATGATCGACGCGGCGCAGGCGCTGTACGGCCCCTATCGCTGGGGGCGCTACGACATGCTCGTCCTGCCGCCCAGCTTTCCCTATGGCGGCATGGAGAACCCCACCCTCACCTTCCTGACGCCGACGATCCTCACCGGCGACCGTTCGAATGTGGATGTCGTCGCGCACGAGCTGGCGCATAGCTGGTCAGGCAATCTCGTCACCAACGCCACCTGGTCGGACAGCTGGCTGAACGAGGGCTTCACCACCTATTTCGAGAACCGCATCATGGAGGCGGTGTACGGCAAGGAACGCGCCGCGACCGACGCCGATCTGGAGTGGGACGGGCTGCAGAAGGACATTGCCGATGCGGGCGGGATGGAGGCGCCGACCACGCGGCTGCACGGCGATCCGGGCGCGACCTTCGGCCAGCTCGATTATTTCAAGGGATCGACCTTCCTGCGCACGATCGAGCGGATCGTCGGCCGCGCGCGGTGGGACGTGTATCTGCGCGGCTATTTCGACCGGCACGCCTTCCAGCCGCAGACCACGGCGGGGTTCCTGGCCGACCTGCGCACCCATCTGGTGCAGGGCGACGTTGCGCTGGAATCGAACCTGCAGCTCGATAGATGGGCCTATGCGCCCGGCCTGCCGAACAATGCGGTGCATGTGCAGTCGGCAACGCTGAAGGCGATCGACCAGCAGCTCGCGGCGGTGAATGCCGGCGGGCCGGTGGCGGCGGTCGATCCCAAGGGCTGGTCGACCCAGCAATGGCTGCGCTTCCTCAATGGCCTCAACCGCCAGCAGACGGCGGCGCGGCTCAAGGAACTGGACGAGACGCTGGGGCTGTCGGCGTCGAACAACGCCTATGTCCGCTCCGCCTGGGGCGAGCTGGCGATCGCCAACCGCTACGACCCGGCGCTGCCCGGAATCGAAAAGCTGGTGGGCAGTGTCGGCCGGGGGCTGCTGATATACCCGATCTACAAGGATCTGGTGGCACAAGGCGACTGGGGCAAGCCGATCGCGCGGCGCTTCTATCAGGAGGCGAAGGGCAGCTACCACCCGACGGTGGCGGCCGGTGTGGGGAAGATTGTGGGGGCGGAGTAGACATACTCCCGTTCTGGAGCCTCTCCTTCCAGGAGGAGAAGAATCCCATCTGACTCGCTTGCTCCCCTCCCTGCCAAGGGAAGGGCTGGGGGTGGGTGCGCGCGTCTGCGCGCTCCAAAAGTCGCTCTACCCAACTGACGGCGAGTCCCGCCGCCTAGCGGCGGCGGACCCACCCCCTACCCCTCCCTGCGATGCAGGGAGGGGAGCGAAAGAGGCAAATGCGATTGTCCCCCTTCAGGAAGGAGGGGCTTTACCGCCGCGCCACCCCACACGCCAGGCACACCCACCCCGCGATCATCGCCGCGCCGCCGATCGGCGTGACTGCGCCCAGCCAGTGGGGCAGGCCCAGCGCCATCAGGTACAGCGTCGCGGCAAAGACGAACCCGCCGCCGACGAACAAGGCTGCCGGCCAGCGCCCGCCCCGTTGCAATGCCACCAGCGCCGCCACGGCATGGATCAGCTGGTAATGGCTGCCGGTCTTCAGCCACTCCGCCGCCGCCCCGTGCGCGCCATGCGCACCGAAGGCGCCGGCCGCCACCGCCATCGCGCCGGACAGCGCCGCCAGCAGCGCGATCCAGTTCACAGGCCCCCGCGCCTCAGCCATCGCCCCGGTCCTCCACTGCGGCAGCCGCCGCCGCTGCCTGGCTGAACATGCCGTCGCGCCCGGCATAGAGGTCGCCGGTTTCCTTCTGGCGTTTCAGCCGTTCGATGTCGCGGCGGCGATATTCGGCCTCGGTCTTGTCGATCTCCGCCCCGTCGACGCCCACTGCGTCCATTGCACGGCGCGCCATCACGATCGCGCTTTCGATCATCTCGCGCACCACCCCGGCCACCGGGGCGCCGGCCAGCTTCATCACGCTGCGGCGGTCATAGGCCCGCACGAAGATGCTGGCGTCGGGAAAGGCGGCGTGGACGCCCTCCACCATTTCCTTGTCCATCGCGTCGCCATCCTGGCAGAACAGGATCAGCTCGGCCTCCGCCGCGCCGGCCTGACGCAGCAGGTCGATGCGCGTGCCGTCGCCATAATAGACCTTCATGCCGAAGGTGCCGGCGGTTTCGATCATTTCGACATCGCGGTCGACGATGGTGACGGGAATGCCCTGCGCGATCAGCATCTGCGCCACTGTCTGCCCGAACCGGCCATAGCCGACGACGACGGCATTGGCGCCTTCCTGCTGCGGGCCGGCGGGGGTCGCGCCCTGGCGCGGGCGCTCGGCGCGCAGCCGCCTGGTCGCCATCATCAGGAACGGCGTGGTCGCCATCGACAGGGTAACGATGGCGCTGAACACGCTGGCGGCCTGCGGCTCGATCAGCAGCGCATTCTGTGCCTGCGCGAACAGCACGAAGCCGAACTCGCCGCCCTGGCTGAGCAGCACGCCCAGCGCGAAGGCACCGCGCAGCTTCATCCCGAACAGCAGCGCCAGCCCCATGATCAGCGCCGTCTTGGCGGCGATCAGCGCCAGCGCCATGCCCGCGACGAACAGCGGGCGCTCGGCAATCGCGTGCAGGTCGAGCGTCATGCCGACGGCGACGAAGAACAGCCCGAGCAGGATCGCGCGGAACGGCTCGACATCGGCCTCCAGCTCGTGCCGGAAGGGGGAATCGGCGAGCATCACGCCGGCGATGAACGCGCCCAGCGCCGCCGACAGGCCCAGCGCCTCCATCACCGCCGCACTGGCGATGACGGTCAGCAGGCCGGCAAAGACGAACATCTCGCGCTCGTCGAGATTGCCGATCAGCCGGAACAGCGGACGCAGCAGGAACCGGCCCGCCAGCACCAGCCCGACAATGGCGAGGACGGTATAGACGGCGAGCAGCCATCCCGGCGGCCCCGCCTGATCGGCCGGATTGCGCGAGAGCGCTGCGACGATCGTGATGAGCGGCACGATCGACAGATCCTGGAACAACAGGATCGCAAAGGCCCGCTCGCCGAACGGCGTGCGCAGGCGGCCCGCCGATTGCAGCAGCGGCAGCACCTGCGCGGTCGAGGAAAGCGCCATCGGCAGGCCCAGCGCCAGCGCCGCGCCGATGGTTGATCTGGTCGCCGCCAGCACGATCGCCGCGACCGCCAGGCCGCAGATCGTCACCTGCAACAGGCCCAGCCCGAAAATGTCGCGCCGCATCCGCCACAGCCGCGACGGGCTCAGCTCCAGACCGACCAGGAACAGCAGCAGCGCGATGCCCAGTTCGGCAATGCCCATTTTGCCCTCGGCATCGCCCACCAGCCGTAGCACATGCGGGCCGACCAGCGCGCCGGCGACCAGGAAGCCCAGTGTCGCACCCAGCCCCAGCCGCCGGAAAAGCAGCACGAAGAACAGCGCAAAGCCGAGCATCGGCACCGCATCGACCAGCAACGATCCGTCCCCCGAATGTGCCATCAGACCCGCGCCTCCGCCGCCTGCAGCGCCGCTTCCGCTGCGGCCTCGAAGGCGAGGCGGATCGAGGGATGGCGGCCGCGATGCGGCAGTGCGGGAGTGAACAGCGCCAAGCCCGGCCAGTCGGGCGGCGTCTCGCGTTCGCCGGCCAGCCAGGCGGTGAGCTGGTCACGGGCAGCAGCGATTTCGGCGGGCGAGCGGCCGATTACCGCCTCGCCCATCAGCGCCGCCGATGCCTGGCCCAGCGCGCAGGCCCGCACCAGCATGCCCATTTCCGCCACGCGGCCATCGTCACCGATCGTGATGTCCACCGTCACCCGGCTGCCGCAGACGGGCGAGCGCTTCTCGGCGGTGCCGGCGGGTTCGGCCAGCCGCACATGATGCGGGATCGACGCGGCAAGCCGCAGGATTTCCATATTGTAGAGCGGCGCGTTCATGGGCACCGATCTAGGCGACCGGGGCGCCGGTTTCGAGTGCGAAAAACCAATCCTTGGTATGGGTTTGTCGACCGTCAGTTCTGTGGGTCGTCGGCAGCGGCACCCTCGCGCTCGTCATGCCGTACCGGCTTGCCGCGGAAGACGGGCTCGCCCCGGCGGCGGCGGTCGACGAAATCGGCGATGCCGGCGCTGGTGGTGTCGAGCAGCGGATAGGTCACCGACCTGGTGATCCATTGCGGCCGCTGCGAAGGGCCGCCGCCCATCGTGTCGAACACCAGCACGAGCACCAGAAAGCCCATGCTGACCAGGATCAACCCCTTCAGCGCGCCGAACGCCACGCCCAGCGCGCGGTCGATCGGCCCCAGAAAGCTGTCGCGCATCCGCGCGCCCAGCGTGTTGGCGATCAGCCGCCCGCCGAAATAGGCGAGCCCGGCCAACACCACGAATGCCAGCACCGCCGCGCCGCCGGTGGTGCCGACGACATGGGTGAAGAGCTGGGTGAGCGCGGTGTGGAAAAACTTCACCGCCACCACCACGAGGATCCAGGCGAGAAACGCCAGCACCTCAGTCGTGAAGCCGCGCAAAAAGCCCAGCACGGCCGCCCCGCCGATTACGATCAGTACGATGATGTCGAGCCCGGTCACCTGTTCCTCCTGCCGGTTCCATAGCATCGGCGGCGGCGGGGTGAAGGGGAAAGCGCGTCGGGATGCGATGCGGGTTGGGGGTGTGCGGCTGCAATCGGCAGGTCGTGGTGATGGGGTACGCATCCCCCTCACCCTTCCCACCGCCTGCGGCGGCGGGCCCCTTCCCTCTCCCACAGGGGGAGAGGGAGCTGGGCGCCTACTCTCCCCCTGTGGGAGAGGGAGGGAGCCGCGAAGCGGCGGGAGGGTGAGGTCGACGCAAATCGAACGCGGCGCCCTCCCTTACAGGGAGGGAGGGGCTGTGCCCCTTACCGCTCGAACAGCGCCTTCGCGTCCGCCTTGAACGCCTCGGCGCTTCCCTTTCGCGAATAGAACATGTGGCCGCCGGGATAGACGCCCAGCCGCACCCGCTGGTCCACGCCGAAGCGCGGCATCTGGTCGAGGATCATGCGCGAGGCGAAATAGGGGCAGGACAGGTCGTTATAGCCGTGCGCGATCAGCACTGCCATTTTCGGATCGTTCGCGATCGCCTTGCGCAGGTCGCTGACCGGCCGGTCGTCGGGCGTGCCGCGGTCCCATGCCTCGTTCACCGAGAAGGACAGCGCATTGTAGCGCGCATTGGTTTTCCAGCCGACCTCGCGGGTGATGAAATCGACCATCGCGCTCGTCGTCGGAGCGATGATGCCTTCGAGGATCGGGTCGCCCGACTGGCGCTCGGCGGCATTAGGGAAAGGATCGAACGCATCGACGTTCGAATCGTACACGCTGCCGATCTTGCTGTCGTCGCGGTGCACTTCGCGCAGATAGGTGCCGTCGTCGACCCGCCCGTCGAGCCGGGCCACCAGCTTTGGGTCGAGCCCGGTCAATTCCGCAACCTTCTGCCCCAGCCGCGCAGTCGCCTGCGGGTCCGAGCGGCCGGCGAGCAGATCGGTCGCGAACTGGCCGCGGGTATAGGCCTCGATCGCCGCCATCGCCTGCGGGTTGAGCTTGCCCTGCCGCTCGAGATGGCCCGCCGCCATCGACGGCAGGTTGATCATCCACGGCAGCGGCGACAGCGCATCCGATCCGGCCGATGCGGCGGGATCGAGATAGGGCGACACCATCACGATGCCGTTCACGCCCACGCCGAGTTGGGTCTGGAGCTGATAGGCAATGCGCGGGGCGCGATAGCCGCCATAGCTCTCCCCCATCACGAATTTGGGCGAGCGCAGCCGCTCGTTCTTGACCAGCCAATCATAGACGATGCGCGACAGATATTTGATATCCGGCTCGGTGGCGTAGAAGGCCTTCTTGGTCGCGTCCTCGTCCACCAGACTGCGGCTGAAGCCTGTGCCGACCGGATCGATAAAGACCAGATCGGTCATGTCGAGCCAGCTCGAGGGATTGTCCTGCAGCAGCGGCGCGTCGGAGGGCGCATCGCCCTTGTCGCCGAACTGTACGCGCTTGGGCCCCACCGCACCGAGGTTGAGATAGACCGAGGAAGCACCCGGGCCGCCGTTGAACGCGAAGGTCACCGGGCGCTGCGCACCGCCGCCGGGGACGACATAGGCGGTATAGACCACCTCGGCGATCTTCTTCCCCTTACCGTCATAAACCGGCAGCTTGCCGACCGTCGCCTGATAGCGGATCGGCTTGCCGCCGATCACCGCCGTCTGGCTGATGGTCTTGTCATCGGGCAGCGGTGGCAGGTCCGACTTGGCTTCGGGCTTTTCGGCGGCAGCCTCGGAGGGCTTGTCCTGGGCGGAAACGGCCGGCGTAAGCAGCAGGACGGCGAGCGAAGCGGAAAGCAGAACGGAACGGCGCAAGATGGTCCCCCGGGGATGAAGTGATGGCGGATGCTAGCGCGGCGCGGACGCCGAATCTACCGAAGATATACTGTACCATTCGCATTTGGCTCTATGCTCCCCTCCCTGGACAGGGAGGGGATTGGGGGTGGGTGCGCGCGTCTGCGCGCTACGAAAATACTAACCTTGCCGGGCAGCGAGTCCCGCCGCCTGACGGCGGCGGACCCACCCCCGGCCCCTCCCTGCAATGCAGGGAGGGGGGCAATAGAACCAATGCGATTGCCCCCAGCACCTCCCGGCGTAACGACAAGGTGGCTGCGTCCAAATCATCCTACCTCGCTATTGCGCATCGGAAGCGGCTTTCCCGGCCAGCTATAGCATGGCATCCTCGACGGAAATTTCAGGAGCCGGGACCATGCGATACGCCAGGTTGTTTCTCGCCGTACTTATTGCCGGAAGTCTGGCCCCCGCGGCGCTCCACGCCCAGACGGCGGGACACGTAACAGGCCTCGGCGGCGTCTTCGTCACCAGCAAAGATCCCAAGGCGCTGGCGAAATGGTATCAAGACGTGCTGGGAATCAAACTGGAGCCCTGGGGCGGCGCGATATTGCGCTCCGACGCGCCTGGCCATCCGCCGATGGCGCTGTGGAACGCGATGCCGGAAAACAGCGAGGAGATCGCCCCCTCACATCGCGACTTCATGCTCAACTTCGCCGTCGACGATCTCGACGCCTTTATCGCCCGTATCGAGGCGAAAGGCGTCAAGATCCTCAACCGCACCAGCGACCCGACCGGCAAGTTCGCGTGGATCCTCGATCCTGAAGGAACCAAGATCGAGTTCTGGCAGCCGCCGGCGAAATAGCCCCGCGCGCCGCCCCTCACCGCTCCCGCAATATCGCCGCCGCGCCCCCCGTTGCCGCCAGCGAAAGCGTTAGGCTGTCGCGGGCCTGGACCTGCCGGCTCTGGTCCTGCACCGCATCGGGCGTGGCGCCATCGCTCCACAGCCGCATGTCCGCGCCGTGATTGCCGAGGAAGTCGAGCGGCACCGTCACCGTGCGCGCCGTCTCGTTGTTCATGGCGCCCAGATACCAGGTCCGCCCCTTGCGCCGGGCGAGCACGATATACTCGCCGGTCGCGCCCGCCAGAAACCGGGTTTCGTCCCAGCTTGCCGGCACGTCGCGAATGAAATCGAACCCGGCCGGGCTCGCCGCATAGGTATCCGGGCTGTCCGCCACTGCCGCCAGCGGCGAGAGATAAACGACATACATCGCCAGCCCGTGCGCGCGGGTCGTCTGGACCATCGGCAGGTCGCTTCGCGGCCAGAATTTGGCGGGCGCGACATTGCGGAAGCCGCCGGGCGTGTAATCCATCGGCCCCAGCAGCCCGCGCGTATAGGCGAGCATCACATTGTGCGTTGCGGTCGCGCGCCAGCTCCATTTGTTATATTCGGCGCCCATCACGCCTTCCTGGGTGATGAAATTGGGCCAGGTGCGGGTCAGACCGCGCGGCGGGAGCGCGCCGTGCAGATCGACCATCAGATGGTGGCGCGCGGCCGCGCCCAGCAGCTTCTGGTACCAGTTGACCATCCACTGGTCGTCGCGGTCCATGAAGTCGACCTTGATGCCGGCGATGCCCATCTTCTCGTAGAGCGTCAGGGCATCTTCCATCTGCTCGTCGATTGCCTGCCAGTGCGCCCACAGCCAAAGCCGCACCTTCTTCGCGCGGGCATAGTCGGCGACCTCCTGCAGATTGATGGCATCGGCCCATTTGGTGATGTCGACGCCGGGCCGGCGCACGCCGCCTCCGCCCGCGCCGGCATACCAGCCCTCGTCGATCATCGTGTAGGGGAAACCGTTCGCGGCGGCGAAGTCGATGAACGCCTTGGCAACCGCCGTGGTGGTCCGTTGCCCCGGCAGCCTGGCGACCACCGGGCCGTTCCACCAGTCCCACGCGGTCAGGCCGGATTTGATCCAGCTCGTATCCTCGATCCGGCTGGGGCTCGACAGGCTGGTGAGCAGCGTCGATTCCTGAAGCTTGCCGAGCTGGTCGGCCAGCATCACCACGCGCCACGGCGTGACGATCGGGCTGCCGATGCGCGTGCGCACCGCAACGCGCGGGTCGTCCAGCGAGGGCGAAAGCTTGAGTTGCAGGCCCGGCCCGGCGCCATCGCTGCGCCCGGTCAGGTACATGCCGGCAAAGTCGATCAGGTCGGCCTCAGCGATCGCGAAGGCGCCCTTGCCCGTCTCGCAACTGAACGGCAGGTCGAACAGATCATGGTCGCGCAGCCGCGCGGTATCGACCGGGTCGAACTCGCCTTCGTGGCTCGACCCGAAATGGCCGACATTGAAGCCCCAGCATTTCCAAGGCTGCGGGAAATAGAAGCCGGTGCGCTCGCCGCGGATCACGGCGCCGGCAGTCTGGAGCTGGACCGGAATGACGGTGCGCAGCGCGACGCCGTCGTCATAGGCGCGCAGCACCAGATCCATCTGGCGCTTCGGGCCGCTGCGTTCCTGCAGGTGGAGCGTCAGCTGGTTGTAATGGTCGCGCCCCTCGGTCGCCTTGCCGACGACGATCGGGTAGCGGGTATCGACGCTCGCCGTCTCGCTGCCGGTGACGGCGAAGGTGTAGCCGAGCGTGTCGTCGGCGAAGTCGATCAGCACGGGGGACGGGGCAATCACCGTCTCGCCGCGCCGATCGACGCTGTAGAGCGCCGCGCCATTGGCCGCGAGCTGCACGCTGATCCGGTTCGTACCGTCAGGTGAAACAGCCTGCAGCACCTGTGCGGCCGCCGGCGTGGCGGCAAGCAACGCCAGTCCGCCGAGCAGCCTCTTCATGCGTGGAGCCCCTTCAGCACCGGTTCGATCACTGTCGCCATTGCATCATAGCCGGCAACAGTGGGATGCACCCCGTCATCGGCAAGCCCAGGCTTCATCGCGCCCGCCGCATCGCCCAGCACCGGGGTGTAATCGACCCAGGTCGCGCCGGTGGCACGGGCATGGTCCTTCAGCCACGCATTGATCGCCCGGATCGGCTCGACGACCGCCAGCCCCGGCCGCCACGGAAAATGGTCCGACGGCGGCACCGAGGCCAGTATCACGCCGATGCCATGGGCCTTGGCCAGCGACGTCATCATCCGGAAGTTGTCGAAGCTTTGCTCCAGCGTCATCGGGCCGGTGTTGCCGGCAATGTCGTTGGTGCCGGCCATGATGTGGACGAAGCGCGGCTTCAGATGCACGACATCGGCCATCATCCGCAGCACCATTTGCGGCGTGGTCTGGCCGCTGATGCCGCGGCATACCCGGCCGGGCGAGAAGAAGGCCGGGCGCTTCGATTTCCAGCCCTCGGTGATCGAATCGCCCATGAAGACGATGTTCACTTTCTCGCCAGTCGCGAGGAGGCGGCGATTGTCCTCGGCATAACGGCTGAGTTCGGGCCAGTCCTGATGCAACAGGCGCTCCTTTCGCTGTTCCCATGTCTCTTGCGCCTGCGCCCGCGCGCGAGCGAGCGGTGCGAACAGGGGCAGCGCCAGCGCAGCCCCTAGCAGCGAACGACGACCCAGTGCCATGCCTGAACTCCCCCAGATCAATGCAGCGAAGCGGCGCTCCCGCTCCGCACCGCCTTGGCGCGGCCCGCAGCGATCGCGAACCCGCACAGCACGATGTAGCATAGCGCCGGCACCACCAGCGCAAAGGCATAGCCGTGCAGGTCTGCTACCTTGCCGACCAGCAGCGGCAGCACCGCCCCGCCGACGATTGCCGTGCAGAGCAGGCCCGAGGTCGATTCCTCGCTCGCGGTCGAGCGCTCCAGCGTGAGCGTGAAGATCACCGGGAACATGATCGAGTTGAACAGCCCGATCGACAGCGCGACGAACCCGGCGGTGACGCCGCCCACCGCGAAGACATAGAAGCACATCGCCGCCGCAATCGCGGTGAACAGCGCCAGCAGCTTGTCGGCGCGCACCTTCGTCAGCAGCAGCGAGCCGATCGCGCGGCCGACCATGGCGCCGCCCCAGTAGAAGGCGACTGCCTTGCCGGCTTCCTGCAACGACACGCCGTGCACGCCATCGCTGCCCATGAAATAGCCGAGCAGCGGCACCCCGAACGGCGCATCGGACTGGCCCCAGATGCTATTGTCGTTGAGGAACAGCGCCATCTGCGTGCCGATCGACACTTCGGCGCCGACATAGAGGAAAATCCCCAGCGCACCGAACAGTGCCCAGCGCGAGCTGAAGGCGGCCAGCAGCCCGCCCGATGCCGCCGGCGCCGGCGCCGGCGCCGACTGCGTCACCACACGGCGACTGACGAAGAAGAACACCGCGAGCACCGCGATAAGGCCGCAGAGCCACAGATAGGCCGTGTCGATGCCGGCGAGCGCCTGCGCGCGGACTTCCGGCGTCACCACCAGGCCCTTTTTCACCTCGACGCCCTGCAGGAACAGATGCGCGCCGAGCAGCGGGCCGAGGAACGTGCCGAAGGAGTTGAAGGTCTGGCTGAGCACCAGCCGGAAATGGCTGCCCTTGGGATCGCCGAGCGCAGCCGCGAGCGGGTTTGCCGCCACCTGCAGCACGGTAATGCCGCTCGCCAGTACGAACAGGCCAAGCAGCACCAGCCAGTAATTGGCAAGGTTGGCCGCCGCCAGCATCAGCAGGCAGCCCGCGATCATCGTGCACAGCGCCAGCAGGATCGACGGCACCGCCTTCAGGCGCGAAACCAGTGCGGCCGCCGGCAGCGATACGACGAAATAGGCAAAGAAGAAGGCCGTGGCGCTTGCCTGCGCCTGGAAGTTGGTGAGGGTGAACACGCCCTTCACCGCCGCGACCAGCGGGTCGACCAGCGACGTGATGAAACCCCAGGCGAAGAACAGCGTAGTGACAGCGGCGAATGCCAATGTCGTCTGTGTAGAACGTGCGGTGCCCAAGCGATCCCTCTCCTTCGTTGCGGTGCGGACGCTTCCCGACAGCGTTGCCAAAGTCAAGCGCAGGTCGTGGACTTTCGTGCTCGCACTCAACGATACGCTTCGCCTATAGGGGGGCGTTGGGTTAACGACGCGACGAGTGGAGTATAGCGCGTGGGCAAACGGATGACGGGCTGGTTGAGCAAGGGCGTTGCGGGCTGGGTGCTGGCGGGCATGGTCGCTTCGCCGCTGATGGCACAGACTGTGCCCGGCGCCACCCAGGCACCCCGCCCGCGCCAGCAGGCACCGACGGCACCGACAACGGTGGAGCAGTTGCTGCCCCCCGCGCCGGTGGTGCAGGCAGCGCCGCTGCCGACGCTCAGCGCCGCGCAAGCCGCCGAGCTGACGCGCCTGCTCCCCGAAGCGGGGCTGGCGCAGGGCCTGCGGCGGATGAACAGCACGATCACCCTGCCCCGGGACAATGACGGGCTTGTCCGCGCTGCACTGGATTATGCGCGGTCGGTGCATTCGGGCCGGCTGGACATCAGCGATTTCGACGAAAATTGGGGCCTGCGCCCTGCCCCCTATGACCCGCTGCCCGGCTTCATCGACGCAGTGAAGCGCGACAAGATCGCCGCCTGGATTCGCTCGCTGCCGCCGCCCTATGCGGGTTATGACGGGCTGGCGCGCGGCCTGGCGACCTATCGCGTGCTGATGGTACAGGGCGGCTGGTCCAAGCTCGCCCCCGGTGCCGATCTCGCCAAGGGTAGCAGCGGCCCGCGCGTGCTGGCGCTCCGCCGCCGCCTGGCGGTGGAGGACCGGAAGGTCGCACTGGACGGTGACAAGTTCGACGAGGATCTGCAGGCCGCCGTCGTGCGCGCCCAGATGCGCTATGGGCTGAAGCCCAGCGGCGTGGTTTCCACCCAGACGATGGCCGCGTTGAACGTGCCGGTCGAAGAGCGCGTCCGGCAGATCATGGCGAATATGGAACGCTGGCGCTGGATCCCGCGCGAACTGCCCGCCAAGCGCATTCAGGTGAACATCGCGGCGGCGGTGCTGACGGTGTTCGACGGCGACACGCCGATCGCATCGATGAAGGCGGTGACCGGGCGACCGGGCAACGAAACCCCGATGCTCCAGTCACGCATCCACTCGATCGTGATCAATCCGCCGTGGAACGTGCCCACGGGTATTGCCGCCAAGGAGCTATGGCCCAAGGGTGAGGCTTATCTGGCGCGCAACGGCTACAAGATCATCGGCACCGGCGCCAACCGCCGCCTGCAGCAACAGGCCGGCCCCAAGAGTGCGCTGGGCCGCTACAAGTTCGATTTCGACAATCCCTATGCCGTCTATCTGCACGACACGCCGGTCCAGTCCGGGTTCTCGGGCTATAGCCGGCTCGCCAGCCATGGCTGCGTGCGGCTGGAAAAGCCCGGCCCGCTCGCCGAACTGCTGCTGAAGAACGATCCCGCCTGGCAGCCGCAACAGATTGCCGATGCCGTCGCCAGCGGCGACACGCAGCGCGTGCGGCTGGCGGATCAGGATCAGGTCGCCGTCTATCTGCTGTACTGGACCGCCTTTATGGGCACCGACGGCGCCATGAACTTCCGCGACGATCCCTATGGCTGGGACAAGACCCTGGCCGACAAGATCGAAAAGCGCGCTGCCCTCACCAACGCGCCTGCCGCCTGACCAGAGACTTTCCGGGGAATGACCATGAAGCACATCCGCACTTTCGCTCTGCTGGCTGGCGCCGGCCTCACCCTCGCCGCCTGTGGCGGCAAGGACGACGCGCCTGCGCCCGACGCCAATGTCACCGCCATCACCGTGCCGGAAACGCCGGCGACCATGAACGTCAGCACCGAAGAACCGGCGCCGGCGCCCACCGCCAATGCCGCGCATGACGCCGAAGCGGCACCGCCGCCTGCCTTCAGCGATCAGGAGCAGACGCAAGCCGATGCAGCAGCAACCGGCATGACTTCGCGCGTCGATCGCAGCGAAGGCAATGACAGCGCGGGCCAGTAACATCCTGCCCTTTTGTCGCACCGCCGGCCCGGCCTTCCGGGTCGGATACGGCGTGCGCGTCGGGTAAGGCCATGATTCCGCGCGCGCGCCTGTTGCTCTTTGCCTTCGGCGACTTCGCATTCAACCTCTACTGGCAGAGCATCATGCTCTTCCTACTGTTCTATTACACCGATGCGCTGGCGCTACCGGTGGAGACGGCAGCTGCCATCTATGCCGCCGCGACGATCTGGGACGGCATCGTCAACTTTCTTGTCGGCACCTGGGCCGACCGGCGGCCGGTACGAAGCGGCCAGGGACGGTTGATCGCGCTGGGCAGCGTCCCGCTGGGGCTGGCCTGCATCCTCACCTACCTGCCTCCGCCCCTGATGGGCAGCGGCGCGATTGCCTTTGTTCTGGGCAGCCACCTGCTGTTCCGCACCGCCTATGCCGCGGTCAACATTCCCTATCTGGCGATGACCGCACGCATCAGCAGCGACAGCGGCGACCGCGCCTTCGTCGCCGGTGCCCGCATGATCTTCGGCACGCTGGCCTGGGTGATCGTCGCGCGCGGGACCATCCCGCTCGGCGGCTGGCTGACCGGCAGCGGATCGGCGCGTGCCTATCTGGGCGCGGCGATCCTGTTCGCCACCATCGCCACGGCCATTCTGGTGCTGGTAGGCACCACCTATCGCGAACAGGTCCACCCGGTGAGCACACCACCGCCCTCGCTGAAGCAGACCATGGCGAGCCTGATTTCCAACCGCGCCTTCGGGACGCTGAACCTGGCGATGATGGCGACGCTGGTTGCGGTGACGCTGCTCAACAAGTCGGTCCTCTATTACTTCAAATATTTCCTCCATTCGGAAGCGGCGGGCCAGGCCGCGCTCGGCTGGATGGGGGTGGTGAGCGGGGTGGCCGTGGCCCTGTGGATGTTCCTGCAGCGGCGGATGGGTGCCCGGAACCTGTGGCTGACGGCGATCGCCCTGTGCAGCCTGGGGCTTGCGCTGTTCGCCGCCTTTCCGTTCGATCATATTGCGGAAATGCAGATCTGGCTGGTGGCGATGCAGGCGGTGATCGTCGGTCTGCACTTCGCCTTCTGGGCAATGCTGCCCAACACAATCGAGTTTGGCGAGCGCACCACCGGTCTGCGTGTCGAAGGTGCGGTGTTCGGCCTGGCTGCGCTGCTCCAACGGGTGGCGATCGGCATTGCGACGGGCATTCTCGGCCTTGGCTTCGGCGCTGCGGGCTATGTCGCCAATACGGCCCAGAGCGCGGCGACGCTGGCTTCGATGCACTGGACCATTGCGGTGGTCCCGTTCGCGTTCTTCGCGCTCGCCTTTCTGGCCATGCTCGGCAACCCGCTGCGACACGGCACACATACACGGCTTGTGCACGAAATGCGCCGACCCGAGGAATAAAGACCCTTCCCAATCGATTATGGCGCGATATTCATAAGCGCCTCTTTTACCCAGCCGCCGCGCGACCTGTGGGTATTCCTTAATTGCATGAACGATGAATTTTTCTACCGTGCCGGCGCAGTCAACATCCGGTTAACGCTAGGGAAATTATTCAAACGCTCCCGAAACAAACATACGTTAGAGCCCGCCGCAGAGGCTCCGATAGAGAAGCGCAGTGGGGGAGTGCCTTGCGCGATATTCCGTTCAGCCGATTAGAAGAATTCGTCAGCCTGAGTGACGCTGAGCGTGATCTGATCCGCGGGCTTTGCGGTACGGTGATGCGACTCGGTTCGAACCAGCGTCTCCACGCCCAGGGCCAGCCGATCAGCCGCATCTATCTGCTGGTCGATGGGTGGGTGACGAGTTCGGTCGAATTTCCCGACGGCGGCCGCCAGATCATCAAGGTGCATTTGCCGGGCGATTTGCTCGGTGTTCCCAGCATCGCGCTGGAAAACGCAGCCGAGACGCTGACCGCCGTGACCGAGGCGGAAGTCCGCCCGATCCGCATCACCGATTTCGGCCGGATGCTGTTCGAACAGCCGCGCATCGCCGCCATCATGTTTCTGTTGTCGCAGCAGGAACGTGTGATGCTGATGGACCGGCTTGCCTCGATCGGTCGCAGCCGCTCGGTGAACCGCGTCGCCGCGCTGCTCGTGCATCTGTTCGACCGGCTTTCGGTGATCGATCCCGAACGGCAGCCGCGCCTCGAACTGCCGCTAACCCAGCTTGAGCTGGGGGAAATGCTGGGCATTACCCCGGTCCATATGAACCGCACGCTGCGGGAACTGGAAGAAACCGGCTATGTCCAACGCAGCCGCAACAAGTTCGAGCTTCTCGACATTGGCGGATTGCGGCGGCTGGCAGCCCTGCCGACGCACCGCTGGCGGCGACAGCCAGACTGGATGCGCGACTAAGGGCCCGAGGGCTCCAGGCCGAGTTCGGCCGCGACTTCGGCAATATCGGTGCCTTCGCGCACGATCAGCCATTCGCGCGCCTTTGCGCCGTTGACGACCGTGACAGACCCGCGCGGGCACACGCCCAGGCACTTGGTCTCGATAATGCCCAGTTCGGCCTTGCGCCCTTTTTTCAGGCCCAGAAACTTGCGCAAGGCCTTGGCCAGCCGGGTCTTGCCGCGCGGCCCGAACCCGCCGCCCAGCTTGCGGGAGCATTTCCCGCAAACCAGCACCGTGTTCGACCAGTTGGAGCGTACCAGCGGGGTCAACGGGGCTTCCATTGCCGCCGGTCTTCGGCGGCCTTCAGCACGTCATACGCCGCCTGGATCGCCTGGAAACGCTTCGCCGCTTCGGCATCGCCGGGGCGAACATCGGGATGGTTGACCTTGGCCAGCCGCCGCCAGGCGCCGCGCACCGCCTCGAAGTCGGCATCGACCTCCAGTTCCAGCACTTCCAACGCGCGCATCTCGTCGCGCGAACGGCTGCCATCGCCCGGCCCTGCCCAGCTCTTGTAGCTCGATTCGGCATAGCCCGAGGCATCGCGCCGCTCATTGGCCTCGCGCCGCGCGGCCTCTTCGGCGCTCAGCCCGGCAAAATAGTCCCAGTTGCGATTATATTCGCCGGCATGCTCTTCGCAGAAATACCAGCGCTCCGGGCTGTTCGGCGCCTTGGGCGCGGGCCGGTCGCCGGGCCGGTCACAGCCTTCGCGGTCGCACAGGCGCACGCGCGCGGCCTCGCGCTCGCTGCCATATTCGCGCCAGCGCGGGAAACCCCAGTCCATCGATCGCGTCTGTCGCGCCATAGCTCCGCAGATAAGGGCGCCCGCCGCCAAAGGCCAGAGGGCCGCGCGGGCAGTGCAAAAAACGAAATGCCAGAGGGCCTGTAAGCCGGGTTCTGTCCCCCCTCGAAAGGGATAGGCGACCATTCCTCTACGCGACGGATCGCTCCGCCGCTCCAGCAACCAACCCGGACGACGCGCCGGAACGAGGCGCATGTGCCGTCCCTATTCGGTCTTGCTCCCGGTGGGGTTTACCAAGCCGCTCCCGTTACCGGTCGCGCGGTGCGCTCTTGCCGCACCCTTTCACCCTTGCCCTCAACCACAAGCCGAAGCGTGCGGCCAGCGGGCGGTCTGCTCTCTGTGGCACTTTCCCTAGGGTCGCCCCCGGCGGGCATTACCCGCCACCGTCGTTCCGTGGAGCCCGGACTTTCCTCCCCCTGCGCGAAGCAGGCGGCGGCCGCCCGGCCCTCTGGCGCGGACCGGTCTAGCGGCTAATCGCGCCAGCGCAAGCGATTAGCCGCGGCTCGTGTCTTGCGACGGTGCCGGCGCGGTGGGCGCGGCAGAGGGCACCGGCGCCGTGTCGGCGGACGAAGCAGCCGACGCAGACCCGCCATCCGTCGTCGCGGGCGATGCCGGCGCCTCCGGGGCGGCCGCGCTCTGCCGGGGAGTGCTGTCGCTGCCGGACTGCGCCTCGACTGCCGCTGCGTGCCGGTCCTTTGCCGCATCACCGTCCTGCGCAGCGTCGGCAGCGGCCTTTGCCTTCGCCTTGGCGGCGTCCTCGGCTTCCTTGCTCTTGCGGTCCGCCTCGGCCGCGTCTTCCTTCGCGACCTTTTCATCGGCAGCCGGTGCCACCGCCGCCACGGCAGTACCCCAGGCCTGCACCTCGATCCGCCACTGCGTCGCATGGGCGCCGCCGGCGATCGCGGCGCGCCGATAATCGGAGGAAACGCTGATCACATTGTCGGCGCCGTTGACGCGCGCAGCGCGATGCAGCGCGGCAGCAGCCTCGGCCGCTGTCGGCGCATTGATCGCCTCGACACCCGGCCCCTTGTCATCACCGCGCACCACGCCGGTCATACGCACATGAACCGGCCCGATCGGCGCCATTGAAGGACGAATCGAAGTCACGGCTTACACCTCCGTACTCCTATACATCATCCTTTACTTGACGGATGGTAAGATAAACTGGTGAAATCGGCAGTAACGCTACTGTGCTATTCAGTCATCGCCCTGCGGCTTCGGCAGCAACAGCGCGAGCAGCAGGCAGCGGCACTCCATATCGATCTCGCCGTCGATCATTTCGGGGCGGAAACGGCGCTGAAAGGCCGTAACCGCCGCCTGTGGATCGGTAACGTCATAGCCAAACCGCTCGAGGGCCAGCATGAACCCGGCGTCGGGCCAGCCCGGATCGACCAGATTGCGGGTCGGGCGGGGCAGCGCCAGCCGGAGCCGGGCGAGCGCGTGCCAGTTGAACAGCTCACCGGGATCCTGCTTGCGTGCCGGCGCGACATCAGAATGGCCGACGACATTGCCGCGCGTGATGCCATGGCGTTCCTTGATCTCCGCCACCAGCGGGATCAGCGCTCCCATCTGTGCGTCGGTGAAAGGGCGATAGCCGAACTCGTGGCCGGGATTGACGATCTCGATCCCGACCGAGGCCGAATTGACATCGGTGATACCGCGCCAATGCGAACGCCCGGCATGCCAGGCCCGCTTTTCCTCCGGAACCAGCCGAAAGATCGTGCCGTCTTCCTCGATCAGATAATGGGCGGACACCTTCGCCTCCGGGCCGCGCAGCCGCGCCAGCGCCGCTTCGCCGCTTTCCATCCCGGTATAGTGCAGCACGATCATACTGACCGGCAAAGCCCGCTCGTCAAAATTGGGAGAGGGAGCGTCGACGATCGAAAGGCCGCTGGTCATGCCCCTGTTTAGGATGGCGACACGTGCTTGGGAACTACCCTGCTCAGCCGAAAGCACTGATCACGGGTGCTGCGCCTTCCACCGCGCGATAGCAGCCGCGATGCGCCTCGCACGGGGTGAAATGCTCGGTCAGTCCGATCACCGTCTCGCCCGCGCCCAGCACGAGCAGCGTGCCCGGGCGGGTGGCAGTCGCGAGGCGGTCGAACACGTGCCGCCGCATCGCCAACGAGAAATAGAGCAGCACGTTGCGGCACAGGATGATGTCGAACCGCCCGGGCGGCGGCACATCGGTGGTGAGGTTGTGCTGGCGGAACTGCACCTTGCGCGTCAGTTCGGGCTTGGCGACCCAGTCGCCGCCGACCGTATCGAACCAGGTGACCATCCGCCGCACCGGCAGGCCACGCTGGATTTCAAACTGGGAATAATGGCCGGCCCGCGCCTTGGCGAGCGCGGTCTGCGAAACGTCACTCGCGATAATCTCCGGCATCTGGCCGCCGAATGCGTCCAGCTGTTCGGAAAACAGCATCGCCAGCGACAGCGGCTCCTGCCCCGTTGAACAGCCCGCACACCATATCCGCAGGCGCCGGCCGCCCAGTTCGGCGTGCATCGCACGCGCAGCCTCGACCACCATGTCGAGCACGGCGACGTCGCGGAAGAAGCTAGTTTCCTGATTCAGCAATGCATCAACCACCTTGTCTGCAAGCTCCCCCGTTCTTGCACCAATCAGCTTCGCAGCCAGTTCGTCGAGCGATGCGAGACCGCGTTCCCGCAAAACGGGCTTCAGCGCGGTTTCGATCCGCCAGGTCCGGTTCGCTGCGATTTGCTGCCCGGTCCGCTGTTCGAGCAGGGCGCCGATCAACTGCATCGCGCCGTTTGCAACGGGCGTGCTGGTGCCATGGCCGATCATCGCTGGCTGCCCCCCCGCGCGATCAGCCTGCCAATCTCTTCAGGGGCGAGTACCGCATGGGCGCGGCCCGCATTGGCGACGGCGCCGGGCATGCCCCACACTACCGAGCTCGCCTGATCCTGCACCAGCACGCGCGCGCCGGCATCAGACAGGTGGCGTGTGCCTTCACACCCGTCACGACCCATCCCGCTCAGCACCACCCCCAGCGCACGATTGCCATAGACTTCGGCGAGGCTCTCGAACATCGGATCGACCGAGGGCATGCAGCCGCTCTGCGCCCATTCGGTGCTCAGCCGTATCGCCGCACCGTCGGACGTGCGCACGATGCGCAGATGCGCCTCCCCCGGCGCGACATAGATGCGGCAGGGCCGGATACGCGTACGGTCCGCCGCCACTTCGCACGGCCGACCGCCCAGCACCGCAAGCTGGGTGGCGAAATACCCCATGAACGAGGGCGGCAGATGCTGCGTCACCAGAATGGGCAACTGAAAGCTCAGCGGAATCGCCCGCAGCAACTGGCTGAGGGCATGGATGCCGCCGGTCGAGGCACCGATCGCGACGATGTCGAACGGTTCCAGCGCCACGGCCGGCGGGGCCATGCGCGGCGCCGCATGGGGGCACGGTGCCGGCACTCCCGCAGGCTTGTCGAGCAGCTTTGCCAGCCGTTCTTCCAGCACTTCGGCAAAGCGGCCGCCAAAGGCGCCGATGCCGGGTTTCACCAGAGTATCTGCCGCCCCCAGCGCCAGTGCCTGCACGGTCGCCGCCGCCCCCTCGTCCGCCGAGGAGGAAACGATCAGCACCTTGGCGCCCCTGCCCGCCGCGACGACGTCGGGAAGCGCCGTCAGCCCGTCGATGCCCGGCATTTCGATGTCGAGCAGGATGATCTCGACATGGTGGGTCTTGAGATAGTCGAGCGCGGCGCGCACGTCGCTCAGCGCCTCGGCAACGCGGAAGCGGCGCGTCCCGTCCACCATGCGGCCGAGCACCGACCGCGCGACGACAGAGTCGTCGACGATCAGCACCCGCGCATAAGGGCCTGGCAACGCGGTTGCTGCCGCACCTGCCAGGGGTAGAGGTTCCGCCACCCGTTGCTCTCCCGGGATTGATCCGGCCGACGCCGGAAAAGTTCAGGCCACGCCGACGATCTGCAGCTTGCTTTCCAGCGTCTCGCGATCGAACGGCTTCATCACATATTCGTCGGCACCCGCCTCGATTGCAGCGCGGATATAGGCCATGCCGTTCTCGGTGGTGCAGAACACCACCTTCGGGCGGCGGGCCAGCCCCGCATCCTTCAGCGCGCGCAGGAAATCCATGCCGCTCATCACCGGCATGTTCCAGTCGAGCAGAATCACGTCCGGGGGCGTCGCCAGGCACGAATCGAGCGCCTCGCGGCCGTCCCCGGCCTCGCGGACTTCGAAATCAAGCGTCTCGAGGATGTGTCGGGCAACCTTTCGGATCACCTTCGAGTCGTCCACGACCAAGCACGTTTTCATGCTACCCTTTTCCCCGTTGCAAGCGGCTTTGCGCCTGCTTCTGCCCTGCAAGGTGTAAGCGTCCCGTTAATCGCGTTGCTCATGCCAGCACCGGCGATGACGGCACCAGCGCGGCAAGGTCGATCACCAGAATCGGTTCGCCGTCGCGTTCCACCAGCCCGCGCCCCGCGCTGCGCCACGCCGCATCGAGCGCGATCCCGCTGGCAAGCGGCCGCAGATCGAACGGCGCGACATCGTCGAGCGCATCGACCAGCAAGGCATAATGGTGCCCGTCGACCAGCGTGATCACCGCACGTCGGGCCGCACTGCCCCCCGGCAGCCCCAATGCCGCCTGGGTATCGACTACTGTAACCACCCGGCTGCGCAGTGCCGCCAGACCGCGCACCTGATGCGAGGCCCGCGGCACTGCCGTCACTTCGCCGATGTCGACCACGGATTCGACCTGATCGGAATCGATTGCCACCGTGCGACCGGCGATCTGGGCGATGAGATACAGATGTGCCATCAGCGCCCCGCCTTTCCGGCGACCCGCGCCTCAAGTGCCGCCAGCAGGCCGGTACGGTCGTAACGATAAACGCTGTCGTCAGCCGGGTCCGCCTGACGACGACGCCGCAGCCGCACCACCGGTGCACCGCCAGTCCCGCCGCCGGCCGCATCGTCGCTGCGCAGCACCACCGCAGGCACTTCGCCGGGTGCCAGCGTCGTGGCGACGCGATAGCCCGCCGCCTCCAGCAGCGGCCGCACAAACGAAGCCATCCAGCCGTCATCATCGCCCGCCATCAGGCAGAGCGGCGCGTGCGGTGCCATGTCGCGGTCGGCATGTTGGTCGAACACCCACAGCGCGTCGAGCAGTTCGACCTGTTCCTTCTCGATCAGCGCGACGCCGGCCACCGGCCCGGGCACCCGCGCCGGCACCAGATCGTGCGGCAGCGTGATAATGTCGAGCGCCTCGTCGATGGCATAGCCGACCTCGGCCATATCATCCTTCAGCCGCAGCACGCTCAGCTTGTCGCGGCCTTCCAGCCGGCCTTGCATGGCCAGCGGCACGATCCGCCCGTCGATCGCCAGACGATAGCCGCCGGCGGTAAAGCGCACCTGCCCCGCTACGATCTGCTCGACCCGGTCGACCGCCGCGAGCGGCACTGCACGCCGGGCGCCATCCAGATCGCGGAACAGCAAAGCGGGCAGGCCGGGCGCTTCCTGTTCCACCTCGGCTTCGACAAAGGCTTCGTTGAGGTCGCGGCTGAAATCCAGCCCGGCCACCCGCGCCATGCCGGCACAATCGAGCAGCAACATCGGCAGCCCCGAATCGGGCAGCGTCTGGCCGGCATAGATGCCCGTGGACATCACAGCGGGCGAGGCCGGCTTGATCACCAGTTCCTCATTGTCGATCACGGTGTCGACGGCGAGCGCATAGCTGCCCGCCCCCAGCCCGACGATCGCCAGCATGCGCGGCGCCTCCTCCGATGCCCGCGCCACTCCCAGCAGCGCCGAAAGGTCCAGCAGCGGCATCCGCCGTTCGCGCACCGTGGCGATGGCGGTATCGCCCAGCATGTCGATGCGGATCGCCTCGCCGCGCTCGCTGACGATTTCCTCGATCGACTGGCGCGAGATCGCGAAGCGCTGCGCGCCCACCCCGACGATGATCGCCGGAATGATCGACAGCGTCAGCGGCACATGGATGGCGATGCGCAGGCCCTTGCCCGGCTTGTTGTCCAGTTCGATGCGGCCACCGATCTGGTCGACACTGGCCTTGACCACATCCATGCCGACACCGCGCCCGCTGACTTCGGAAACGATGTCGCGGCTCGACAGCCCCGGGTGGAACATCAGCTCCAGCTTGGCCTTTTCGGGCAGCGCCAGCAATTCGCGTTCGCTGCGCATGCCGCTGGTGGCCAGCTTCTTGATCAGGCGGCCAGTATCGACGCCGCGCCCGTCGTCGGCGATCTCGACAATGATCTGGTTGCCCGACTGACGCGCGGCGACGGTGAGACGCCCGCTTTCGCGCTTGCCGGCGGCGCGGCGCTCGGCGGGATGTTCGATGCCATGGTCAATGGCATTGCGGATGATGTGGACCAGCGGATCGCGCATCACCTCGATCATCTCGCGGTCGAGCTCGACTTCCGATCCGTCGATCTGCAGCAGGACTGCCTTGCCGAGACCCGCGGCCGTATCGCGCACCATGCGCGGAAGGGCGGAAAACAGCGCGTCGATCTTCTGCATGCGGGTGCGCGTCACGGTGTCGCGCATTTCCCCCACCGTCAGCGAGAGGCGCTCGAGCGCGGCCTCCACCGTCGGGTCGATATCGCCCAGTCGCAGCCGGCGGGCGAGCTCGTTGCGCGCCAGCACCATTTCCGACATGCCGCTCATCATGCGGTCGAGCAGGTCGACGTTCAGCCGCACGCTACGCGACGGGGCGCGCTGGGCCATGGCAGGCGCCGCGGCGGCGATCTGCTCCGACCCGTCGCGCAGCGCGGCGATCAGCAGTTCCTCACCGCTATGGTCGAGCGCGGCGCCGGCATCGATCGCCTCGACGATCTCACCGATCCGGTCGACCACGGCCAGCACCGCATTGACCAGCGCCCGGTCGGGCACCCGCTCGCCGCTGCGGACCTGCGCCAGCACGTCCTCGGCGGCATGGGCCAGCCGCTCGAGTCGCGGGAGATCGAGAAAGCCGCAGCTACCCTTCACGGTATGGACGAAGCGGAAAATCGCATCCAGCCGCGCGCTGTCCTCCGGATGCGCTTCCCAGGCGACGATCTCGCCCGAAAGAGCCTCCAGCGTCTCGCGCGTCTCGGCGATGAAGTCCTGCAGCAGGTCGTCCATGGGGCCCCGGTGGAAATTCCAGGACTGTCATGCGGGCAAGAGGGTTAATTCCGGGTTAGGGGCGACGCGGAATTGCCCAGCGTGCCGCCTGCCCTCACCGCCTGGCCTCACCGGGTGCGCGCGCCTTGCCGTCGCGGCTCGCGATATCGCTATCGACCGGCTAGGAAGCCACATCCTATATCGGAGCAACCGGCCATGTCTTCCTTCCCCGTTGCGCTTGCCGCCCTTGCCCTCACCCTTGCGGTGCCCGCCGCTGCGCAGACCGATTCCCGTGCGGTCCTGAACGCCGCCAAGGCGAAGGTCTCGGCCCCCGCGCTGGTCGCATCTTACGGGCCGGACCCGCTCCAGAAGGGCGAGTTGCGCCTGCCCAAGGGCAAGGGGCCCTTCCCCGTCGCGGTGCTGATCCATGGCGGCTGCTGGAACGCGACGATGGAAGACTGGCAGGGCACCGCGCCGCTGGCCGACGCGCTTACCGCGCGGGGCTTCGCCACCTGGAACATCGAGTATCGCCGCACCGGCAATCCCGGCGGCGGTTTTCCGGGCAGCCTGCAGGACATAGCCGCCGCGACCGATTACCTCGCGACGCTTGCCCGCACCCAACCGCTCGATCTTACCCGGGTGGCGGTGGTGGGCCACAGCTCCGGCGCGCAGCTGGCGCTGTGGAACGCCGCCCGCCCGAAGCTGCACGACCCGATCGCAGGCATGATGACGGTAAAGCCGGCAACGGTGGTGGCGATCGACGGGCCGGGCACGCTCGCGCCGTTCGTCGGCATCGACGCACAAGTCTGCGGCGCGCCGGCGATCGTGCCGTTCATGGGCGGCACCCCGGCGGAAAAGCCCGACGCCTACCGCCTCGCCAGCGCGCAGGACCATCTGCCGCTGGGCGTCCACCAGTTGATCGTCCTCGGCGCGCTGGGGGCGATGATGGAACCCTATACCCAGGCCGCGCTGCTTTCAGGCGACACGGTAGTGAAGCTGGCGCCGGGGGGTGCCGATCATTTCAACATCATCACCCCCGGCACGCCGCAGGGGAAGCAGGTCGCCGACTTCATCGCGGCGCAGGCGTTCGGGGACTGAGGGGCAACCAGGGGAGCCGCCAGATGCAACGGAAAGCGGTCTTTTGCGAAATTCGCTACTATCTCGATCCCGAAATGCGGATCGACTTCGAGTCCTATGCACGCGCATGGACCCGACTGATCGAACGGCATGGCGGCGTTCACCATGGCTTCTTCATGCCGCGCGCGTCCCCCAGCGACGAAACCATCAGCTTCCCCGAAAAAGGTCAGGCAGGACCGGACGATGTCGCGGTTGCCCTGTACGGATTTCCGGACGAAGAAGCCTATAATCGCTATCGCACGCAAGTAGCGGTCGACCCCGAGGCTGCTTCGGTGATCGAACGCTTCAAAGTGCCGCCGTTCCGTCGTTATGAGCGGCTTTTCCTGACGCCGCTAGATTGATGTGCAGTCCTGCAGGGCTCGCTAAGTTTACGAAGTTTAGGGTGACTCGCGTACGCACGCGATCCAGATTCCAGCCGGTTCAAAGAGCGATGCATCCCTCGGGCGCAAGCGGAACATATGGAGACTATCCACGCCCGTGCAAGGCCGGGCCATGCCTCACCCGAACAGCCGCGCCAGGCTCCGTTCGAGCATCACCAGTTGCCACAGCGTGCGGCCATGTTCCTCGCGTCCGCTGCGGTGCGCCTCGGCCAGCCGGGCAATCGTTGCCGGGTCGAACCAGCCCGTGCCGAGCAGCACCGGCGAGCGTGCCAGCCCCGCCGCTTCCTCGGCCAGCGCCTTGCGGAACCAGGCGCTGATCGGCGTGACGAAGCCCATTTTCGGCCGGTACAGGATGTCGCGCGGCAGCCAGGGTTCGAGCGCCTTCTTCATCAGCCACTTGCCCTGCCCGCCCCGGATGCGCAACGCTGGCGGCAGCGTCGCGGCGAACTGGACCAACCGATAATCGAGCAGCGGCTCCCGCGCCTCCAGCCCCACTGCCATGCTGGTGCGGTCGACCTTGGTGAGGATGTCGCCGGGCAGCCAGTGGTGGATGTCGGCATATTGCGCACGGTCGAGCGCGTCGCGGGCCGGGGCGGCGCGCATCGTCTCGATATAGCGGCGCTCCGCGCGATGGCCGTCGAGCGCCCTGCGTGCCGCATCGCTGTAAAGCGCATGGCGCAGCGCAGGCGTGGTCACGCCGACCGCGCCGGCATAGGCCGCCTCGCCGTCTTCCGCGAGCGCCAGCAGCGTCGTCTTCGCGCGGAACGGCCGGGGTGCCCAGTCGGCCTTGGGGTAGAGCCGCCCGAGCGTGCCAAACAGCCGCGCGCGCATATCGGGCGGCAGAAGCCCGCGCACCCGTTCCTCGGCGGCGAAGAAACGATAGCGGCGATAGCCGACCAGCGCCTCGTCGGCGCCATCGCCCGACAGCGCCACCGTCACGCTTTCGCGCGCCAGCTCGCACACCCGGTAGGTGGGCAAGGCCGAGGCATCGGCGAAAGGCTCGTCGAAGGCGGCGACCAGCGTGTCGATCAGGCCATAATCGTCGGCGCCGACGGTGCGGGTGCGGTGGCTGGTGGCGAACCGCTCCGCCACCTTCCGCGCATGGGCGGTTTCGTCATGCCCCGCTTCGTCGAAGCCGATCGTGCAGGTCTTGACCGCAGCCTTGCTCGCCTCCGCCATCAGCGCGACGACACCCGAGCTGTCGACGCCGCCCGACAGGAACGCGCCCAGCGGCACATCGGAGACCATCCGCAGCCGCACTGCCTCACGCAGATGGTGCGCCAGCTCGGCCTTCAGATCGCGGGTGCGGCCGCGCGCGCGGCGCGAAAAGTCGATGTCCCACCAGCGGACGGGTCGCGGTACCGGGCGGCCGCGTTCGAGCAGCAGGAAATGCCCGGCGGGCAGCTTCTTCACCCCCGCCAGCAGGCTGGCGTCGTCGGGGACATAGCCGAGGCCCAGATAATCCTCGACCGCGCGAAAATCCGCCGCGCGGCGGAACAGGGGATGGGCGAGCAGGCCCTTCAGCTCCGAGGCGAAGGCCACCGCGCCATCGGCGAGTTCGGTGTAGAATAAAGGCTTCACCCCGAACCGGTCGCGCGCGACGAACAGGCTCTGCCGCTGGCTGTCATACAGCGCGAAGGCGAACATGCCGTTGAGCCGCGCGAGCATGTCCGGCCCCCAGACGCGCCAGCCGTGGAGCAGCACTTCGGTGTCGCTGTCGGTCAGGAAGCAGGCGCCGAGCCGTTCGAGTTCGACGCGGAGTTCGCGGAAATTGTAGATTTCGCCGTTATAGGTAACGGCAATGCCCTGATCCGGCGTCGCCATCGGCTGCACGCCGCCTTCCAGATCGATGATCGCCAGCCGGCGGTGCCCCAGCCCGACGCCTGCCACGCACCACACGCCCGAGCCATCCGGACCGCGATGGGCGAGCGCGTCCGTCATCGCGACAATCCGCGACGGATCGATCGGCCTGGCCAGAGCGGGGTAATAGAGCCCCGCGATCCCGCACATCAGCGCGTGCCGGCAGCGCGGTCGGCAACCGCCTCGACGGGCCCGAGCGCGCGCAGGAAATCGGCGATCGTCGTCATCGCATTGGCGCCTTCGCTCTCTTCGGCGGAGACGAGTACGGCGACGCCAGCCTGATTTCCGCCCAGCAGCTTGGCCCTCAGTGTTTCCAGCTTCACCCTCTTGTCGCTCCCCGTCAGCAGTCCGCCGATCCGGTACCAAGTGATGACCTGTCGTTCCACCCTTCCCGGCCCGGTCATGCGCAACGCCGCACCGCGTGCAAAGCTCGGCTCGTCCTCGATCTTCACCCAGCGATCGTTTTCGCGGATCGCGCCGATGCCGAAGCCGACCAGTTCCTTGCCCTCATGCTGGCTGCCATAGACGGCGATGGCGAGATCGACGCTGCGCCCCTGCCCGTCGGCATAGCGGGCGGTAACGAAGCGGTCGGCGCCGGGAAAATTCGGCGACCAGGGCGCGCGGGCGGGCGTATCGATCCGCTGCCAACCCGGCGGTGCGGGGAGCGCAACCTGCGCCGGCAGGGGTGCTGCCCTTGCGGCATTGAGCGCCGACCAGCCGGGAAAGGCACTCGCCACCGTGAGCACCAGCAGCGCGGCGATTGCCGCGTCGATCCGGCCGGGCGGCACCGCCTGCAAGCGGGCGGGATCGAACCAGGGCGCATCCGGATCGCGGTCGAACCAGTGCCAGCCGATCGCCAGCACCGCCGCCATCACCAGCCCGAAGAATACCCAGCCATAGACGATATGGTCGAACCCCGTCGCCTGCTCCACCGAAGTCCACCAGGCGATATAGATGGTGCCGAAGGCGCGGATGCCGTTGGCGATCACCGGCACGATCAGCGCCATGACCATGAAGCCGAGACGTCTCCGCCAGGTGACATAACAGACATTGGCGACCAGGACGCCGTACGCGACCATGGCGATCAGGAACTTGGCCCCCGAACAGGCCTCTGCCACCTCGAAAAAGCCGTTCGGGGTGGAGATAAGCACCCCGTCGACGCTGGCCGGCACCCCGAAGAGGTGAAGCAGCGGCATGACCATGGCGATGGTGATGCCTTGCAGAGGCTCTTCCAGAAAATCGCCGAACGGCACGAGAAACAGCATATAGGCCAGCGGGAACAGCAGCGCGCGGGCGACATTCGGCCCAAGCACCGCCAGCACCGCGCCCTGCAACATCAGCACCAGCCCGAAATGGCGAAACAACGCCACGCTGGCGGCATCGCCCACCAGCCAGGTGACGCCGCCGCCCGCGACCCACACGAGCCCTGGCCACCAGCCCTGCGGTGGCACTTGCGCCAGCCCGTCCCGACGCTGCCACACCAGCCAGGCGATCACCGGGCCGACGAACAGGCAATGGCCGAAGGTGGTGTTGGTCCAGTAGATGCGGGCCAGATCGCCGGTATCGCGGCCGAACAGGATCAGCAGTACCGCCCAGCAGCCGGCGAGCAGCGCGGCATGGCGTTGCCAGCGGCGATCGAACACGGCCATGCTCAGGCTGCCGTCTGGCGCGTCTGGCGCGGCGGCGGGAGTTGCATCAGCGCATCGAGCGGGGCGAGCCGCGCCTCCCAGCTATAGCGATCGATCACTCGCGCGCGCGCCGCCTCGCCCAGTGCCCTGGCCGCCTCGCGATCGGCGAGCAGCGCGCTGACGGTTTCGGCAAATTCGGTGACGCTGTCGGCAACGCGGATCGTGCCGGCATGGTCGATGCCTTCGGCGGCCGCAACGGAAGCGACCACCGGCCGCGCCATCGCCATGCCTTCCAACACCTTGTTTTGAATGCCCCGTGCCAGCCGGAGCGGCGCCACCACGACCGAGGCGGCCGCCAGCCAGCCGCGCACGTCGCGCACCGCACCAGTAACGCTGACGCCGGGCAGCTTGGCCAGCGCCTTCACGGAATCGGTGGGCGCGCGGCCGACAATCACGAAACGGGTTCCAGGATGGGCAACGCGGATATGGGGCAGCACCGTCTCGGCGAACCAGGTTACGGCCTCGATATTCGGGCGATAATCCATCTGGCCGGTGAAAACGAGCAGCGGCCCGGTCGATTCGATCCGGCGGAAGCGTCCGCGCGGGTCGTAATAGCCGGTGTCGATGCCATTCTCGATCGCGTGCACACGGCCCGCACCGCTCGCCTGGCGGAACAGCTCTGCTTCCGCCTCACTGACGAACAGGCTGGCATCAGCACGCGCGGCGACGGCCTTCTCATGCTGCAGCAACAGCCGCGCCTCGCGGCGATGGATCCACGACATCGGCCAGGCCGAGCCGCTGGCATAGGCCGCGAACTTGGCCGAGTCCATGTCGACGAAATCCATGATGACGCGCTGGCGCGAGCGCGCCGGCAGATACTGCGCCATCTGGCTGGAAAAGACGAAGATGGTATCGATCGCGTGGCGCGCGAGCAATGTCTCGACCGCATCGCCCAGTTCTTCATTCTCGAACGCCGTGATCGACACCGGCTGGCGCCGCATCAGCGCACGGACGCCGGCGGCCAGCCGGCTGCGCCCACGCCACAGGATCGAACGATTGCCGATATAGGGGGCCAGTCCGCCCTTGCGCTTCATGTCGGCCGGATCGTCGGCAAAGGCGATCAGGTGCACGCGCTTGCGGGCGGAGAGATATTTGAGGATGTGGAAGCCGCGCATCTTGTCGCCCCGGTCGGGCGGATAGGGTACGCGGTGGGCCAGGAACAATATGTCGCCCATCAGCCGAGCCCCCGTGCGATGAACGGCCCCGCCCGGTTGGCGATGAACAGCGGCAGGCGCTTCCACAGTGCGATCTTCAGCCGGTATTTGGGATCGAGCGGGTTGACGCTGCGCGGCGCGGCGCCGTCGGCGCTGCGGCTATGATAGGTAAGCGGCTGCGGCACGAAGCCCCAGTTCTTCTTGAACGCGGCCGGGCCGCTGCCGGTCTTGGATCGGCCGAAATCGAACTGGCTGCACCCGCGTGCGCGGGCGTGCCCCATCAGCGCGAAATACATGCGGTCATTGGCGCGCAGTGCGCGCGCCGCCGCCACCCCGCCGCCCCAATAGGGAAAGACGGTGCCTCGCCAATAGAGGCTCAATACGCTTGCCACTCCCACTCCCCGATGGCGGACGGTCAGCACGTCCGCATCGTCCCCGAATACATCCAGAATGGAGAAAAACAGACTCCGTGGGAACACGGGCGTGCCCAGATTGCGGACGCTTTCGGCATAGACGGCATAATGGGCACGGCGCGCAGCGGCATCTCGGCCGATCGAGACCGTCAGATCGGCGGCCAAGGCCTTGCGCACCTCGGCGCGCTGCTTGCGCGGGATCGCAAGCAGTTCCGCCTCGTCATCGGCGGCAAGCGGGCGGACGAAGCCGAGATGGCTGTCGCTGCCGCTGTGCCAGTCCGGGCCGGGCGACGGCCCGCCGCGCAGCTCGACGCCCGGGCAACCGAGCCGTTCCGCAAGTTCCCAGGCCGCCTGCGCGAGCGGCGCGACCGCCGCTTCACGCGCGGCAAGAATGCCACCGCCGACACCGAAACCCGCCGACACCAGCGCAGGGCCGAACAGCCGCGAGCGAATGGCGGTCAGCGGAAGCACGCCGGCAATGGCGCCGGTCCCCTGCTCCGCCACCAGATAATGGCTGCGCTGGCGGCAACCGCGCGCGACGCCGATGCTCCAGCCGGGCAGATGGAACGGCGTGCCCTGTGGCTGATCCGCGAGCCAATCCGCGAGCCGGGCGCATTCTGCCGGGTCGGTCAAATCTGCGGTGCGGATCGTCAGCACGGAGTGCAGCATCGGCGCGTTCATGCCAGCGCCTCGGCCGCCTGCGCTGCGATCGCATCGATGCGGTCCCACTGGTGCGCTGCGATCAGCGTGCGAAGCTTGCCCGCCATAGCGCCCAGCCGGGCATAATGCCGCAGCCGCGACTTGAGTGGCGCATGCGTCACGCGCGGCTGACCGGGATCGATTTCCCAGGGATGGAAGTAGAAGATCGCCGATCGGTCGGCGGCGTTGCTCGCGCGCACGGCGCGGTCAACCACGCGCCCCGGTAGCAGCCGGAAAAAGCCGCCGCCTGCCGTCACTTCGCGGCCCAGCACCGTCGCCACCGTGACCGGCAGCTCTATCAGCGGCGCATCCGCCAGCGGCCGAAACGGTGCGCGCGGCGCATCGGGCCAGCCATAATGATCGTGCGCGAGGGGCGCGATGCTGGAGGAATAGGCATAGCCCGATTCTGCCAGGACCGCGTGCGCCCAGGGCGTACGCCGGTCGATCGAGAAACTTGGCGCGCGATAGCCGGTCACGGCCGCCCCGCCGGCATCCTCCAGCGCGGCACGGGCGCGTGCGAGATCGTCGCGAAACTGATCGGGGGTGAGCGTAAAGACACGGGCATGGTCCCAGCCATGGCTGGCCACTTCGTGCCCCGCCTCGGCGATACGGCGGATCAGCGCCGGATAGCGCTGCGCCACCCAGCCGAGTGCGAAGAACGTGCCCTGCACGCCTGCCTCCGCGAACAGCGCCAGCACTGCATCGGTATTTGCCTCGACACGATGTTCCAGCCTGTCCCAGTCGTCGCGGGCAATCACCGTTTCAAAGGCGCCGACCTGGAACCAGTCCTCGACATCGACCGAAAGGCCGTTGGTGCGCATGGTCAGGCTGCGTGTTCACGCAAGCCGCCCAGATTGGGCCGGCCGTTCGCATCGCCCTGTTCCACCCAATCGACCAGCAGCGTCAGCACCCGGCGGAGTGCCTCGTGCTGCTCGCGCACCTGCTCCTCGAGCTGGGCGATGCGCGCTTCGAGTGCGGCGACCTCGGCATGGGCGACCGGCGGGGCGGACGGCGCTGCCGGGGGCGGCGGTGCAGGCTGTTGGGGAACTGAAACGCGAACCGGTGCCGGCTCGACTGGTGCCGCCGCGGCAGGCGCCCGCACAGGTCCCACCGGCAACTCCTCCGCCACCGGATCGCCCATCGCGTCATTGCCGAGGTCGGAAATGACGGCGGCGATGTCGGGTGCGCCGAAAATGTCGATCTGCTCGACCGCGCCGTACAGCATCACGCGCCCGGCTAGCTGATTGAGCCGGCGGGGCAGGCCGCCCGACCAGCGATACATCGCCGTCAGCGCATCGGCCGTAAAGCGCGGCCGCCCGCGCCAGCCGACGCAGATCAGCCGGTGGATCAGATAGGGCTCGACCTCGTCGGGCTCCATCGGCGCGAGGTGGTGCATCGCGATCACCCGCTGGCGCAGCTGCTCCAGCTGGGGCTCGTTCAGCAGCAGGCGAAATTCGGGCTGGCCGAGCAGGAATATCTGCAGCAGCGCATAGCCGCCGGCCTGGAAATTGGAGAGCATGCGCAGCTCTTCCAGGCTTTCGGACGGCAGCGCCTGCGCCTCGTCGATCACCAGCAGCGTGCGCCGGCCGGCACGCGCGACATTGTGCAGCCCGCGTTCGACGGCCGAGAGCAGCGCCGCCTTGGACAGGCCCTGATGATCGACTCCCAGCCCCTGCGCCACCAGCCGCAACAGGTCTTCCGGGCGAACCTGCGAGGAAACGATCTTGATGACGTTCAGCCGTTCGTGATCGAGGCCGTCGAGCAGATGGCCCATCAGCGTCGTCTTGCCGGCCCCGGGATCGCCGGTGATGACGACGAACCCCTCGCCCTGGCTCAGGCCATAGCCAAGATAGGCCATCGCCTTGCTGTGCGTGGCCGTATCGAACCAGAATTTCGGATCGGGGGTCAGCTGGAACGGCCGGCCGCTCAATCCATAATGTTCGTCGTACATCGTCGATCACTCCGGAAGGGCGCAGGCCCTTCCCCCATCTTAGAAGCCATAGCGCACACCCACGAGTGCCTGGGCCTGCGCGCTGCTGTCTGTCCCCGGCCGATCATAGCCGAAAAGACCCGCCGAGGCGGTAGCGCTCAGGTGCCCGAAATTGTGGGTATAGGCGGTGTTGGCACCCCAGCTGAACACGCTGGTGCTGCCGATAATGTCGCTATTGTACCAAGTGGCGAGCAGGCTGCCGCTCAGCGATCCGCGTGCGCCCACCGGGGTAGAGGCAAAGGCCTGGGCATAGAGGCTTTCGTCATAGGTGCCGTTGAGCGTGGTGCCCGACGGCGCCAGGAAGGTGCGCCGCGAATAGCCGCCGCCAAAGCCGATGCGCGTGCCGCCGCGCGCCAGCACGGCAATGCCGGTCAGCCCGCGCGAACGATAGGCCGTCGTCACGGCCGAAGCGAGCACGCCGTTCAGGCACGATCCGGTCGCCGCGCCGGTGGTGCCGTAGATGCAGCCGCTATAGACATTGCCGAACGGATCGGCCGAGCTGACGAAGCTGGACGGCAGCACCGACACCGAACCGTTCAGTTGCTGCCCGAAGGTCTGCACGCTGTCGTACAGGCCGAGCTGGATGCCGCTGCCCGGGCCGATCTGGTGCGTGAAAGTGCCGGTATAGCTCATCGAGCCATAGCGGCGCCCTGCCCGCGCCTCCAGATAGGTGCGGCGGCTGGGCCGCCACATCACGCCGCCATCCCAGTAGATGCCGTCGAAATCATAGGCGATGCGCCGCGGCGAGTTGGGATCGGTGACGAACCGGCCATGTGCATCCAGCACCGGCTGGCCCGAAGCGTTCAGCAACGCATCGCGCTGGCTGACCTGGATCTTTTCGTACCCGGCGCCCGCCGTCAGCGCGACGCCCATCGCCACGGGCAGCACGACATCGCCGCGAACATATTTGCCCTCGAACTGCTGGCTGAGCTGACCGGCATTCTCGTGCGTGTAGGAACCGCTGACCGTCACGCCCACCGGCAGCACTGTACCCGCCTTCACCCCCGCGCTGGCGGTGGCGACATGGACCGTCGAGTCGCTGTAATAATCGAGCCGGGGCTGGTTGGCCGCGACGCCGGTGCCGTTGGGCGTATCGGTGCGCGTATAGCCCAGGCGATAGGCGGCATTGAGGAACATCGCGCCGACATGCGTGGCGAGGTTCGGCCCGGCATAGACCGAATAGACCTGGCTACTGTTGCTGATGTTGCCGGCATTGCTCTGCAGCGCATCGCCGCGAATATCGGCGCGGGTACGGGTGGCGAGGCCGCCTGCCTCCAGCGTCAGTCCCGGCGCCACCTTCGCGCGCGCCTGCACCAGACCGCTATGGGTGTCGTCGTCGACCAGCTTCTTGTTCCAGGCGAAACGGTGCTGATACTGGTAATCCACCTGCACCTGCACCCGGCGCGTCTGCACCGTCGCGTCGAGCCCGGCGCCGAGCTGCGAATAGGTGAGCGTCTCGCCCGATTTCAGGTCGGCGACCAGCACCTGGCTCGCCTCGATATACGGCGTGACCTTGACCTGCTGCGCGGCGGCAGGCTGGATCGCCCAGCCGGCGACACCGATGACGATCAATCGACGGATCACTTGCCCGCCTCCTCATAATAGCTGCCGAACCGGCGACCGGACGGCTGGAACGAAACGGCGTTGAGCACGAGCTGGATATGCTCGCAGGCATCGAGCGCAGCGACCGCGGCCCGCAGATCGCTCTCGCTGGTCTGATCGGCGCGGACTACCAGCAGCGCCTGGCCGACATGCAGCGCCAGCACCGAGGCGGGCGACGCGACGAGCGCCGGCGGTGAATCGAAGATCACGATGCGGCGCGGATTGGCCGCGGCCAGCCCGTCCAGCAGCGCGCGGGCACGGTCGCTGGCCAGCAATTCGGTATCGCTGATGCTGCGGGCGCCGGCGGGCAGCACCGACAATTGCGGCACATCGGTATCGATGATGCAGTCTTCGACGGACACCTGCCCGTCGAGCGCGTCGATCAGGCCCGGCCCTTCCTCGATTCCCAGGCGGCGCAGCACGTCGGGCTTGGGGAAATCGGCATCGACCAGCAGGATCTCGACATCCTTCTCCGCCGCCATCGATAGCGCAAGGTTGAGAGCGCAGAAGGTCTTGCCCTCATTCGGCTGGGCCGAGCAGACGAGGATCATCCGCGCGCGATCGGCATCGGCGCCGGCGACCTTGCGGGCGGTGAGCAGCAACTGCCGCTTCACCATGCGAAATTCCTCGGCCAGCGGCGTCACCGGGCCGCCGGGCACCAGCATGCCCGCCTCCGCCAGCGCCTCGCGATCGATATGGGCGCGGCGGCGGGCAGCAGTGCGCGCGGGTGCCGGGGCGACAGGGGCCGGTTGCGGTGCCGGTTCGGGCTGCGGCGCAACGGGTTCAACCACCGGCTGAGGCGCGACGAAGCCGTCGATCAGTTCCAGCGACGGATCGGGCTGCGGTGGGACCTCCGGCGCCGCCACGACGGGCTCGTGCGCAGCGACCGGCTCGATTGCCAGCGCGGGCGGCATCTCGAACACATGGCGCGCGGCCGCGCGCTCGATCAGCGAGCCACGAAATTTGCGGGGGCTATGGTCGTTCATCGCTCAGCCCCCCCGCGCCCGCTGGACGAATTCCAGGCCGATCAGCCCGATATAGGCGACGCCCAGCGCCGCGGTGCCACCCAGGAACAGGCGAAGCTGCTTGCGGCGCAGCGCGGTCTGGGCGGCGGTCACCACTTCGCCGATCGCACCGATGACCGGCATGCCGCTCGCCTTTTCCAGCCGCGCGGCGGTGTCGAAGCTGCCGCGCAGCTTGGCGAGTCCGAACGCAGCAGCAACGCCCGCCCCCAGCCCGGCGATCAGCACGGCCGAAAGCAGCAGCGGACGGTTGGGCGAAGTGGGCATGCGCGGCTGGGTCGGCGGATCGATGACGCTGAACTTCACCGCATCGGCGGCATCCTGCGCCTGCGAGGAAATCCGCACCCGCTCGCGATCGGACAGCAGCTTGTCATACTGGTCCTTCAGCACCTGATATTCGCGCTCGATCTGGCCCTGTTCCGCCGCCACTTCGGGCGCGCCGGACAATTTGGCGTTGAGCGCCGACAGGTCACTCTGAATCTGTTCGCGCCGCTGGCGGAGCGCGGCGACCTGCGCCGCCTTGTCTGTCTGCATCGACTTGAGGCCCAGATACAGCGGATTGCCGCTGCCACCGCCGCCGCCGACCAGCGGCTCGTTACGGGCAGCCGCCTGCGCCTGCGCAAGCTGGCTCTTGAGCGCCACCACATCGGGATAATTGTCCGTCCAGCCGCGAGCGCGGGCATCGGCAAGCTGGCCCTGGATCGCCGCGACGCGCGCGCGCGCCGGGCCGGCCGAGCCGGCGCTTCCGCCCGCCGTTGCCGGTGTGGATGCCATCTGGGCGTTGACCGCGTTGAGGCTGCTCTGCGCCGCCGCCAGATCGCCTTCGATCTGGGCAAGCTGCTGGCGGGCCGCGCCGATCCGGTCATCGAGTGAACCGGTGCCGGGCAGCGACCCCAGATATTTCGCCTGGAAGTCGGCGCGCTTCGCCTCCGCATCCTGCAGCGCCTTTTGTCGGGCGGCGAGCTGTTCGTCGAGGAAGCGTAGCGACTGACTGGTCTGGTCGCGATTGTCGGCCAGATTGTTTTCGACGAACACGTCGATCAGCTTCTGCGTTACCTGCGTGGCGATCTTGCCGTTGGCGCCGGTGACGCTGATTTCGAACAGATTGTCCTGCTGCGCCGTCAGCTTGATTGCCTTTTGCAGGCCGGCAATGCGATCCGCCACATCGCGGTCGCTGGAAACGGTGCGGGCCAGGTCGGTGCCGCGCACCACCTTTTCGAGATTGACTGCGCTGGTGATCGTCTGGCGCAGCTGGTCGAGGCTTTTCTGCTGGTCGATCGGCACAGCGCCGCTGTCTGCGGGCAAAATCTGGCGCATCTGCACGAACACACGCGCGTGCGATTCATACTGGTTCGGCATGCGCGAGACGACGAACCACCCGACCATGCAGATCGCCCAGGCGACAGCCAGGGCGATCCAGCGCCGCGTCCATATCGCATGGAGCGCCGCCAGCAGTTCGTTGTAGAGTCCGCCCATCCCGCCCGGCCTCAGAACAGGCTTTGCGGAATGATTATCACGTCGCCGGGCGCCAGCTTCACGTTCGCGCTAGTGTCGCCGTTCTTCAGCAGGTCGGCGAGGCGCAGCTTATATTCGCGCTGCCGGCCGGTCTGCGGATCATAACGCACCAGCCGGGCACGGTTACCCGATGCGGTTTCGGAAAGGCCACCGACCGCGATCATCGCGTCGAGAATCGTCATGTTGGCGCGATACGGCAGCGATGCCGGCTTTTCGGTCGCGCCGACCACGCGCACCTGCTGGCTGAAGGTGCCCGAGAAATTCTCGACGATCACCGAGACGATCGGGTCCTTGATATATTCGCTGAGCGCCAGCTTCAGGTCGTCCGCCAGCATTGCCGGGGTTTTGCCCACCGCAGGCATGTCGCTGATCAGCGGCACGGTGATGCGGCCGTCCGGGCGCACCTGCACCTTGGTAGACAGGTCCGGATTGCGCCACACGAAGATATTGAGCTGGTCGAGCGGGCCGATGACATATTCGTCGCTGGGCGCCTCGCGGCCGCCCCCGCCGACAAAGGCCGCTGCGGGCAGTTCGGGCCGGCCACCGCCGCTGCAACCCGACAGCAGCGTCACCGCTGCCAGCGTGGCTGTCAAAACCCTGTGCCTCAACCAAAACGTCATGCCCGAACCTCCCCGCAGCATGGGCGAAACAAGGCGACCGACGTCTCGGCGCCCCCCAAGCTGGATGGGGCTGCTATGAGCCCGAAGAGGTAAAGATAGCGTTAGGGGTTAACGCCCCTGAACGCCGCAAAGTCTTTCGAGTACCGGTGGATGCCCCAGAAAATATTGGGGACTGGCCGAAGCGCCATAGGCGCCCGAGGCGAAGATCGCGATCAGGTCTCCGACCTCGGCACGCGGCAAGGCGACTTTGTCCGCAAGCCTGTCGAGCGGCGTGCAGAGCGGACCGACAATGCTGACGACTTCTTCCGCCGCGTCCTGCATCCGGTGCGCGACTGCGACGGGATAGTTGCGGCGCACGACGGTGCCGAAATTGCCGGTGGCGGCCAGATGGTGATGGAGACCGCCATCAACGATCAGGAACCTCTCGCCCTGGCTTTCCTTCCGGTCGATGACGCGCGCCAGATAGATGCCCGCCTCGCCCACCAGCCAGCGGCCGAGTTCGATCGCATATTGCGTATCGAGCGCGGCCAGCTGATCGCCCAGCGCCGCGCCCACAGCGGCCACGTCGAGCGGCGCGTCTCCGGCGAAATAGGGAATGCCGAAGCCGCCCCCCAGATTGACCAGCGGCGGCATTGCCCCCGCTTCCTCCGCCAGCCGCGCCGCCAGCGCGATCGTCGCCGCCTGGGTTTCGATCACCGCGTCGGCCGAAAGCGCCTGCGATCCGGCATAGATGTGGAAGCCGCGCCAATCCGCCCCCGCCGCCACCAGTCGCCGCACCAGCGCCGGCACCCGCGCGGCATCGACGCCGAAGGGTGAGGCGCGACCGCCCATCTTCATGCCCGATCCACGCAGCTCGAAATCGGAGTTCACCCGTACCGCGAGCCTGGGCGTGATTCCCGATGCCTCGCCGATCCGCAGCGCCCGTTCGGCCTCGCCTTCGGATTCGAGATTGAGCGTGGCACCCGCGCGGATCGCGGCCTCCAGCTCGAAATCGCGCTTGCCGGGGCCGGCAAAGCTGATCTCGTCGGCAGGCTTTACCGCCAGTGCCCGCGCCAGTTCCCCGGCAGAGGCGACGTCGAGCCCGTCGACAAGCGGGGCTATGGCGGCAAGCAGCGCGGGGAGCGGGTTCGCCTTGATCGCGTAATGGACGGCGACGCTGGCGGGCAGCACCGCGCGCAACTGCGCCACCCGTGCGGCAATGGCGGGGAAGTCATAGAGGTAGACGGGCGTAGCGCCCTCCACCCACGCCGCCGCGGGGCGGCCCGCCACTATCAGCTCGGCCTGCCCCGCATAGGGTGCGGGGATCGGCCCGATCGGCTTTCCGTTCATTCCAGTTCCGCCTTCAGCCCTGCCCGGTCCAGCTTGCCATTGGCGTTGCGCGGCAGGCTTTCCCGCCACACAAAGCGCTGCGGCTGCATGAAGGCTGGCAAGTCGCGACGCAACCGTTCGCGCAGCGCACCCTCCTGGCTGCCGTCGCCGCGCGCGACGACCAGAATCGCCCGCCCCAGCCGCGGATCGGGCACCCCGAACGCCGCCGCCTCGCCGGTCTCGCCGCCGGCCAGCACCGCCTCCTCGATCTCGGTGGGGCTGATGCGGTTGCCGGAAGACTTGATCATCTCGTCATCGCGACCGACGAAGCGGAGCAAGCCTTCGGCATCCTCCACCACGGTATCGCCGGACCAGACCGCCATGCCGCCGCTCTGCGCAAAGGCGGGCGCAGGGCGGAACCGCAGCGCCGTGCGTTCGGCATCCTGCCAATAGCCTTTCGCCACCAGCGGCCCGGCATGGACCAGTTCCCCTTGCGTCGCGCGCTGGCCAGCACTGTCCACCACCAGGATTTCGGCAAAGGGAATTGCGCGGCCGATCGAGTCCGGGTGTGCGTCGACCAGGGCGGGGTCCAGATAGGTCGAACGAAACGCCTCGGTCAGGCCGTACATGGGGTAGAGGTCCGCGCCCGGGAAACGGCCGCGCAACCCCTGAACCAGCGTGCGCGTGAGCGCGCCGCCCGAATTGGTCAGCCGCCGCAGCAACGCCGCGGTCTCCGCCGGCCATTCGGCCTCCAGCAATTGCACCCACAGCGGCGGCACGCCCGCCAGCGTGGTAATGCCGAACCGCGCCACTGCCTTCACCACGTCGCGCGCCGTCAGATAATCCAGCGGCACCACGCGCCCACCCGCTGCCCAGGTCGAAAACAACTGGTTCTGGCCATAGTCGAAACTGAGCGGCAGCACGCCCAGCACCCGATCGTCGGGCGCGATCTTCAGATAATGGGCGACGCTGATCGCCCCCAGCCACAGATTGGCATGGCTGAGCATCACCCCCTTGGGGCGGCCGGTCGAGCCGGACGTGTAGAGAATGGCCGCCAATGTATCGGGGCCGGCTGAAGACGGCGGCAGCGCGGGGCCGCCCGCGAGTTCCTCTTCGGCAACGACGCGGCATCCCGGCGGCACATCGCCAGACTCCAGCGCCGCCAGCCGCGCCGCCTGCGTCACCAGCACCCGCGCGCCGCTATCGGCGAGGATGTGCGCGACCTGCGCGCGCTTCAGCACCGGATTGACCGGCACATGGATCAGCCCGGCGCGCGGTGCCGCCAGCGGCATCAGGCACGCGGTGCGCGTCTTGGGCAGCCAGCTTGCCACCCGGTCGCCCGGCGCGAGCCCCAAGGCCGCGAGCGCGCCCGCCATCGTGCCGACCGTCGCCTCCAGCCCGGCATAGGTGAGCGTGCCGGCCTTGTCCTCCAGCGCAACGGCGTCCCGCTCGCCACGCAGGGGCAGCGTGTCGATCGGACGGGGAGCGGGATCGAGCGCAATCATCCGCCCACCCTTAGTCTTGGCAGCGCCGCCGCCAAGCCTTACGGAGCCAAAAAGTCGATAAGGGGAGTTCGCATTGCAGCCTCAAGCCACGCTGGAAGTCGAAAACACCGTACGCGCCGTGCTACGCGACGTGCTGGGGCTGAGCGAGGAACGCGCCGCCGCCTTCCGCGATGACACGCCGCTGTTCGGGGCGCTGCCCGAGCTGGACTCGCTGGCGGTGGCGGGTGTGCTGACCGCAATCGAGGACCGGCTGGGTATCCTGATCGAGGATGACGAAGTCGATGGCGAGATGCTGGAAAGCTTCGGCACCCTCACCCGCTTTGCGGCGCAGAAGGCGCAGGGGTGATCGAACCTTATGACTGGGCCGGGGGCCGCGAAGCGATGCTTCGCTTCGGCCCTGCCAATGGCCCGGTCGTGGTTGTGGCGCTGCCGCTGTTCGAGGAAGCGAATCGCACCCGCACCTTTGCGGTCGCGATGTTGCGGCTGCTGGCCGATGTCGGCATTGCCGGCGTCATCCCCGACCTGCCGGGCACCGGCGACAGCCTGATCCCGAGCGAGCGGATCGATTTCGACGCGCTGCGCGCGGGGTTCGCGGCCGCCGCCCGCACCGCAGGCGCCCGCGCCTATTCGTTCGCGATCCGCAGCGGCGCGCTGGTCGACGGATCGGTACTGATCCGCCGCCGCTTCCACTTCGCGCCCCAGACCGGCGAGGAACTGCGCCGCACGCTCCACCGTATCCGCCGCGCCGGCGATGGCGAAGGCTATGCCGGCCACCGCCTGCCCGACAGTTTCCTCGACGATCTGGGCGAATGCACGCTGGAGCGGGCGCGTACCGTGCGGCTGGAGGGCGATGCCCGGCCCGCCGACCGCTATGTGCCCGGCACACCGCTATGGCACCGCGCCGAGCCGGAGCATGATCCGGCACTGGCTGCGCTGCTCGCCGAGGACATCGCCGACTGGGTCCGCCAATGCGAAGCCTGATCGCCTTTCCCTGCGCCGGCGAAACGCTGGTCGGTACGCTCGACACCGCACAGGGCAAGACCGGGCTGCTGATCGTATCGGGCGGCAATGAAATCCGCATCGGCGCGCATCGCGGCATGGCGACGCTGGCGCAGCGGGTTGCGGCGGCGGGCTATCCCGCATTCCGCTTCGATCGTCGCGGCATCGGCGATTCGAGCGGCGAGAATGGCGGCTTCGAGAGCAGCGCCGAGGATATTGCGGCCGCCGTCGCCGTCTTCCGCCGCGAGGCACGGGTCCAGCGCGTCGTCGCCTTCGGCAATTGCGATGCCGCGAGCGCGCTGGCGCTGTTCCATGGCGAGGCACGGATCGATGCGCTGGTGCTCGCCAATCCGTGGATCGTCGAGCCGATCGACGATCTGCCGACCGCGGCTGCGATCCGCGCGCGCTATGCCGAAAAGCTGCGCGACCCGCGCGAATGGGCGCGGCTGGCGACGGGCGGCGTGAACCTGGGCAAGCTGGCGCGCGGGCTGGGCCGGCTCGCCCGCAAGCCCGCAGAACCGCCGGCGAGCCTTGCCAGCCGTGTCGCCGACGCGCTGGTGCGGGCGGGGGTACCGGTCACGCTATTGCTCGCCAGCCGCGACAATACCGCGCGCGCCTTTATCGATGCGCTGCACAGCCCGGCCTTCGCCGCGCTCGGCACCCGCGTCCGCCGCCGCCAGTACGACACCGCCAGCCACAGCTTCGCCGGCGCGGCAGACAAGGACTGGCTGGCCGCGCAGGTGATCGAAGCGCTGGAGAATTAGGGCAGGCTGCGGCTTATTCCGCGGCCTGCGCCACCGTTTCGAAATCCACTTCCGCCAGGAAGCGTTCGGCATCGAGCGCTGCCATGCAGCCGGTGCCGGCCGCCGTGATCGCCTGGCGATAATGCTTGTCCATCACATCGCCGCACGCGAACACGCCGGGCACATTGGTGCGGGAGGTGCCCTTCTCGACCTCGATATAGCCATCGGCATCGAGCGCGATATGGCCGCGGAACAGCTCGGTCGCCGGGTGGTGACCGATCGCGACGAAGCCACCGTCGACCTCGATCGTCGAAACCTCACCCGTCACCGTGTCCTTCAGTTCGATGCCGACCAGCCCCTCGGGCTGGCCGCCGCCGATGAAGCGCTCGACCTGCTTGTTCCAGAGCACATTGATCCGCTCATTGGCGTGCAGCCGCTGCTGCAGGATCTTCTCGGCGCGCAGCGAATCGCGGCGGTGGATCAGCGTCACGTCATGGCTGTGGTTGGTCAGGTACAGCGCCTCTTCGACCGCGGTATTGCCGCCCCCGATCACCGCCACCTTCTTGCCGCGGAAGAAGAAGCCATCGCAGGTGGCGCAGGCGCTGACGCCCTTGCCCTTCAGCAGCTCTTCCGAAACGAGCCCCAGCCATTTGGCCTGCGCGCCGGTGGCGATCACCAGCGTGTCGCCCAGATAGACGGTGCCGCTGTCGCCCACCATGCGGAACGGACGCTGCGTCACATCAACCTCGACGATCGTGTCCCACATCATCTGCGCGCCGACATGCTCGGCCTGGGCCTGCATTTCCTGCATCAGCCACGGGCCCTGGATCACCTCGCGGAAGCCGGGATAATTCTCGACATCGGTGGTGGTCATCAACTGGCCGCCCGGCTGGATACCCTGGACGACGATCGGCGCGAGCCCGGCGCGGGCGCCGTAAATGGCAGCCGACAGGCCGGCGGGGCCGGAGCCGAGGATCAACATGCGGGTGGAATGCGTGGCGGTCATGATACTTTCCGGTTTGTGTCGCGGACGCTTCTAGGCAGCGCGGCGCAGGAAGCAACATGGCGTTGCGTGCGGCAGGTTCAAGCCGCCACCGCAACCGCTCACCGCCCGAGCAGATGCTCGACGAACGCACCCAGGTTGCGGAAGCCGGCCAGCGCCATCGCGCCCTTTTCCGCGCCCTGTGCCGAGGGCGCCAATGCGCGGGTGAAGCCCAGCTTGCCCGCCTCGCGCATCCGCAGCGATGCATGGGCAACCGGGCGGATTTCACCCGACAGGGCGATTTCGCCGAACGCGACCGCATCGGCCGGCACCGGGCGCTCCGACAGCGCGGAAACGAGCGCCGCCGCCACCGCCAGATCGGCCGCGGGGTCTTGCACCCGATAGCCGCCGGCGATGTTCAGATAGACTTCGCACGCCGAAAAGCTCAGCCCGCAACGCGCCTCCAGCACCGCCAGCACCATCGACAGCCGCGCCGAATCCCAGCCGACCACCGCCCGGCGCGGGGTGGCGCCCGAGGCGAGGCGGACGGTGAGCGCCTGTACCTCGACCAGCACCGGCCGCGTACCCTCCAGCGCCGGGAACACCACCGTGCCGGTCACGCTTTCATCGCGCTGGGTGAGGAATAGCGACGAGGGATTGCCGACCTCGGCAAGCCCCTCTGCCTGCATCGCGAACACGCCGATCTCGTCGGTGCCGCCGAAGCGGTTCTTCACCGCGCGCAGGATGCGATAGAGGTGGCTGCGCTCGCCTTCGAACGCGAGCACGGTATCGACCATATGTTCGAGCACGCGCGGCCCGGCGATCGCGCCGTCCTTGGTGACATGGCCGACCATCACCAGCGCGGTGCCGCGTTCCTTGGCGAAGCGGATCAGTTCCTGCGCGCTGGCCCGCACCTGGCTGACGGTGCCGGGGGCGCCTTCGATCAGGTCCGAGTGCATCGTCTGGATCGAATCGATGATCAGCAGGTCGGGCGGCGCCGCACCACCGAGCGTGGTGAGGATGTCGCGGACCGAGGTGGCGGCGGCAAGCTGCACCGGCGCCTGCCCCAGCCCGAGCCGGCGCGCGCGCAGCCGCACCTGATCGGCAGCCTCCTCACCCGAAACATAGGCGACGGCGAGCCCCCTGGCGGCGATCTTCGCTGCGGCCTGGAGCAGCAGGGTGGACTTGCCGATCCCGGGATCGCCGCCGATCAGCGTTGCCGAACCCTCGACGAACCCGCCGCCCAGCGCGCGGTCCAGCTCGGCAATGCCGCTGGCCATGCGTTCGGGCAGCGCGACATCGGTATTGAGCCCGGAAAGCTGGATCGCGCGGCCGCCCGATTGCAGGTTATGCTTGGCCTGGAACGGCGTGACGGTGGCACCGGCCTCTTCGACCAGCGTGTTCCATTCGCCACAATCGCCGCATTGCCCCGCCCATTTCGACGTGACCGAGCCGCAGGCCTGGCAGACATAGCGTTTCTGAGGTTTCGCCATGGCGGCGGTGTAGCGCGGGAGAAACGAAAAGGGAACGGATTTTGCTGCTTCTTCGGTAAACCACGCTCCCCTCCCGCTTGCGGGAGGGGTTGGGGGAGGGAGCGACGGGGAAGAAGCGCGGAGCCGGTCAGCCCCTCCCCTAACCCCTCCCGCAAGCGGAAGGGGAATACAGAAGCCGACTACGGGGTAGCGAGTGCCCCCCCGGCGCTTGCCCCATGCCCCGCGCCCGACTATGCCCCTCCCGCAAATGCAGCCATCCGATCTTCGTGTCGCGCTCTTCAGCGGCAATTACAATTATGTTCGCGACGGCGCGAACCAGTCGCTCAACAAGCTCGTCGGCTATTTGCTGCGGCAAGGCGTCACCATGCGCATCTACTCGCCGACCACCAGCACGCCGGCCTTTCCGCCGGTAGGCGATCTGGTAAGCGTGCCGGCCTGGCCGGTGCCCGGCGGCCGTTCCGAATACAAGTTCGCAACCGGCCTGCCCGCCAGCATCCGCGAGGATCTGGAAGCGTTCGCGCCGAACATGATTCATGTCTCGGCGCCCGAGTTCCTGTGTCACCGCGCGGTCACCTGGGCCCGGCAGCGAGAAATTCCGGCGGTCGCCTCGTTCCATACCCGGTTCGAGACCTATCCCGCCTATTATCATCTCGGCTTTGTCGAGCCGCTGATCATCAATATCCTGACGCGCTTCTACAACCGGGTCGACGAAGTGGTGACGCCGGGCAAATCGACGGCCGACCTGATCCGCGGCTGGGGCGTGAAGACGCCGGTGCGCATCTGGTCGCGCGGCGTGGACCATGACCGTTTCAACCCGGCGCGCCGCAGCCTGGAATGGCGGCGCTCGCTGGGCATCCAGGATCACGAGTTCGCGGTCGGTTTCCTCGGCCGGCTGGTGCTGGAAAAGGGCCTCGATATCTTCGCGGCGGTTTGCAACACGCTGGCGCGCCAAGGCGTGCCGCACCGCGTGCTGGTGATCGGCGAAGGCCCGGCGCGGCAATGGTTTGCCGACCGGGTGCCGGAGGCGGTGTTCACCGGCTTCCAGCGCGGCGACGATCTGGCCCGCGCGGTCGCGTCGATGGATGTGCTGTTCAACCCTTCCGTTACCGAAACGTTCGGCAATGTGACGTCAGAAGCGATGGCCTGCGCGGTGCCGGTGGTGGCGGCACGCGCGACGGGCGCGATCGACCTGGTCGAACATGGCGTCAACGGCTTTCTGGTGCCGCCGCGCGACGTGCAGGCCTATGCCGACGCCATCGCCCAGTTGATCCGCGACCCCGAACTCGCTGCGTCAGCGGGGAAAGCCGGGCACGAAAAGGCGCAGGCCTATGTGTGGGACAAGGTCAACCAGTCGGTACTCGACAGCTATATGGAGGTGATGGCACGGCGGGGCAAATAGCCCCGTCGCTTATTGCCAGTCGTACTGCAGCTCGCCCTCGCGGAAGGCAAAGCGGTCGAGGTGGCGGGCAACCGCGCCCTTCAGCCCCTCCAGCTGCTCCGCCGCACTGGCGTCGATGCGAATGTCGAGCCCGGTTTCCACGACGTTGAACGTAACCACGGCATCGCCCGGAAAATCCATGCCGCGCGCGTCGCGAGGAAAGATCACGGTGCCGTTCTCGGGCGTGAATTCCACCTGCAGATTGTGCTGCCAGTGCTTGCACAGCTGCTGCAGGTAGCGGCTGGCCTTGTCGGTCGAAACCAGCGCATGGCTGGTGAATGGAACGCTCGTCATCTTCTTCTCCCTGGCCGCCGCCGGGGTGAGCCCCAGGCGGCGACGTAACATCTCGATCCGTGGCATGGTTGCTTACAGCCGTTCGATCTTGCGGGCGGCTTCGTCGAGGATCTCGGCGATGGCATGGAGCCGCTCGGGATCGCCCTCGCCATCGGCGGCGCTCGCCATCAGCACAGTCTTCAGATTGTGCATCGCGCGGCGCACCGGGCCGCCGCTGGTACGGGCATGGCGCTCGCCCAGTTCCGCCAGCCGCTCGAACAGCGCGATGACTTCCTCGGCATGTTCGGCCAGATGCGCGCTGCCGGCTTCGGTGATGCCGAACTGCTTCTTCGCGCCTTCGCTCTTCTGCTCCTCGATCAGTTCCATATCGTCGAGCATGGTGAGCGTGGGATAGACCACGCCCGGGCTGGGCGCATAGGCGCCGTTCGAGCGCGCTTCGATCTCGCGGATCAGGTCATAGCCGTGGCGCGGTGCTTCCTCGATCAGCTTGAGCAGGATCAGGCGAAGCTCGTCACCGCCGAACATGCGCCGGCCGCCGCGTCCGCCACGGCCGCGCTCACCGGCCATGGCAAAGGCCATGCCGAAGCCGCCGGGAAACTCCCCGCCCCAGCCGCCGCGCCCGCGCGGACCGCAGTGCCGGCCATGATGATGGCCGTGATGGCCACGATGGGAAAAATGGAAAAACATGAGATTTGCCTCTCTTGTACGAGTCGTGATGCGCACAAGATATATCTTGAAAGCATTTGCGCAAGGGGGGGGAAGTTGCAAGTCGCTACTTCGACGTCCCCCGCACCCTTCCCACAAGGTAAGAAGGATCGTGCGCCATTTCTTAGCTCCCCTCCCTGCAAGGGAGGGGCCGGGGGCGGGTGCGCGCGTCTGCGCGCTCCAAAAGACTCTGCGTCTTGTGGTCAGCGAGTCCTGCCGCCTCACGGCGGCGGACCCACCCCTGGCCCCTCCCTTGCAGGGAGGGGAACCGGTGGACGTGCCCCCGTCGGAGCCCCCTAGCTCAATGCGTCAGCATCGCCCGGACGGTGGGCCGAACAAAGGGCAGCCCCGCCCCCAGCCGCAGCACGGCATGGCGCATCACGCGCGCGGTCGGCCGCTCGTCCGTGAACAGGCGGACCAGCAAATTGGTGCCGGTATAAAGCGGCTTGCACGCCGCCCGATGGCCGTTCTCGAACCGCCGCAGCACGGCCGGTGTCGCCGGATCGAGCCCGCGCCGTACCGCCTCCCGCACTTCGGCGGCGAGCAGCGCCTGCCCGCTGAGGCCCAGATTGAAGCCATGCGCCGTCACCGGATGCATCCCGACCGCAGCATCGCCGATCAGGGCGGCGCGACCGGTGACGAACTGGTGCGCCCAGGTGGTGGTGAGCGGATAGACGTGGCGACTGCTGACTACCTCCATCTTGCCCAGCCGCTGACGGAAACGCCGGCTAAGGTCGCGGCCCAGCGCGACATCGTCGAACGCCGCCACCCGCCGCGCCGCTTCCTCGGGCAGCGTCAGCACCGCGCCGGCCATGTTCCCGTTGAGCGGCAGCAGCGCGAGCGTCTGGCGGTGATCGAACCATTCCAGTGCGACGCTGTCGTGCGGCAGTTCATGGCGCACGCGCACGACCATCATCGACCGGCCGAGCGGGTTGATGTCTGCGCGGATGCCCAGGCTCTCGCGCGTATGGGACAGCCGCGAATCCGCCACCACCAGCAGCTTGCCGCGCACGATTTCGCCCGAGGCGAGCAGCACCTCTGCCAGCGGGCCGGTCGCGCCCGAACGGGCATGCACCACCTCGGCGCCGGTGATCAGCCGTACGCCGGCCTGCCCCTTTACCGCTTCATACAGGGCGGCACGGATGCGGTGGTTCGGCACCAGATAGCCTAGCTGCCCGTCCTCCGCGCCACCTGCATCAAAATTGAGTGCGAAGGGCGAATTGCCGTTCATCACCCGCGCCGCCCGGAGCGGGGCGATCTCCTCCACCGGAATGTGCGCCCAGGCGCCGAGCTGCGCGAGGATTCGCTGCGAACCATGAGTCAGCGCAATCTCGCGCCCGTCGAAGCGAGGCGCGGCCAGCGCATCGGCCGGCATGCGTTCGAGCATCACGATGTTCAGCCCGCAATCGTCGAGCGAGCGCGCAAAGGCCAGGCCGGCCGGCCCGGCACCCACGATGATGACGTCGCAGTCCATGTGGTGACTCCTGCTCTCATTCCCGCCTGATTGGCGTTTTCGCTCCCCTCCCGCTTGCGGGAGGGGCTGGGGGAGGGATCGACGTGGACGATGCGCTGTTCCGCCAAGCGGGGGGGGGACCCCCCCCCCCCCCCCCCCCCCGGGGGGGGAAAAAAAAAAAAAAAAAAAACGCCCCCAAAAAAAGTTGTTAAAAAAAAAAAAAAACACCCCCCCCCCCCCCCCCCCAACAC